>CAZUXZ010000171.1:0-37141 GCA_964624055.1 uncultured Rhizobiaceae bacterium
ACCATTTAACAATTCTCTAATTTTCCAGATTCGTCGGTCATCATTACCTTGTCGCGCTTTGAAACCATTAGTTTTTCTTAAATAAAAAATGCTAGGGGGGGCTTGCAGTGCTAACCATTTGGGGTAGAAACAACTCAATAAATGTCCAGAAAGTCATGTGGACCGTGGGCGAATTGGGCTTGACGTATAAGCGAATCGACGCCGGACGGCAATATAGCGGCTTAGATACACCAGAATTTCTCTCCATGAATCCTAATGGGCTGGTGCCCACCATCGTTGATGGCGATACGGTGATGTGGGAATCGAACGCGATCGTGCGCTATCTTGCGGCGAAATATAATGCGGGCGGCCTCTGGCCAGAAGATCCAAACGCGCGCTGCCAAGCCGATCAATGGATGGACTGGATGGTGACGGTCATCATTCCGCAGCTTAATCCGGTCTTTGTCGGTCTCATCCGGACAGCGCCCGAGGAGCGCAATAACGACACCATCGCCGCCTTGGCCAAAGGCATGTCCGAGCACTGGGAAATTCTCGATGCCCATCTTGCTGACCGACCATTCGTCGCCGGCGATTCCCTCACTATCGCCGACATCCCACTTGGTTGTGCCTGCTACCGCTATTACGCAATGGACATCCCGCACCCGACGCGGGCCAATCTCGAGGCTTGGTACAAGCGTCTGCAGACGCGTTCCGCGTTCCGCGAGCATGTCATGATCAAGCTTAGCTAGCGCAAACCTATAGCGGACAGTAATTTCCACGACAACGCGTTAGCGTTAGAGAAAGAGGCTAGTCATGAAAATCTTCACGACCCTGCCGCAGGACGATCTCAAGAAGGTCCCGGCGGCTACGGCCGTCGCCGAGGCTGCCGGTTATGACGGGGTGATGACGTTGGAGAACCGCCACGACCCCTTCCTGCCACTCGCCGTCGCTGCCACCGCAAGCAAGCGTCTTCAGCTTCTCACCAGCGTCGCTCTCGCCTTTCCACGAAGTCCAATGGTAGTTGCCAATCTCGGTTGGGACCTTCAATCGGCATCGGGTGGACGGTTCGTGCTCGGCCTCGGCTCCCAAGTGCGGGGCCATAACGAGCGGCGCTTTTCGGTGCCGTGGAGCGCGCCGGCGCCGCGCTTGCGAGAATATATCGCAGCGCTCCACGCCATCTGGCACTGCTGGAAGGAGGGCGGCAAGCTCAGTTTCGAGGGCAAACATTATACGTTCAGTCT
This sequence comes from uncultured Rhizobiaceae bacterium, assembly GCA_964624055.1. GTDB lineage: Bacteria > Pseudomonadota > Alphaproteobacteria > UBA828 > UBA828 > PTKB01. The sequence goes on from CAZUXZ010000171.1 coordinate 1,221, forward strand.
GATGAGCCCAGCCTTCGTGCCTGAACCCATGAAGGAGCCGCCACCGGCAGTGACAATTGGTGCCGTCGGTCCGGCAATGCTGCGTCTCGCTGCGGAGGCCTGCAACGGGGTGCGGCTTCACCCTTTCTGCACTCGGCGTTATCAAGAGAACGTGGTGGCGCCCATCGTGGCAAAAGGGCTTAGCAGGAGGGGCCTTGCGCGAGAGAATTTCGAGGTAACCGGCGGCGGCTTCATAGCAACCGGCGCTAACGACGAAGCGGTCAATGCGCGCGCCGCCTGGGTTCGTCAGCGAATTGCGTTCTATGGCTCGACACGTGCCTATTGGCCAGTATTGAAACAGCACGGTCTCCAGGATCTAGGTCTCAAGTTGCATGAGATGGTTAAGGCCGGAAAATGGCAGGATTTACCGGGCGAAATCAGCGACGACGTGCTGGCGCTATTTACTGTCATCGGCCGTCATGAAACCCTCGCCAAAAAAGTAACCGAGCGCTTCACTGGTCTATCGGATGCGATCTATGCAAGCACCGCGCCCGAGCTCGGCTCTGACATGCCACCCGACCTGGTCACCGATATTCAAAGTATCCCGACCAATTTTGCTGCCTTCGCAAACTAATGCAATAGGTGGAAAAATTCTTAGTGTTGTACGTGAAAACTACTACAGAATGATTACCGCAGCGAACGCCTTTGCGCTGCTTGACGTCGACTCGTACACCAAACTGTTTGTCACCCAAAAGATGATCGCCAAAAACTCCATATGTTTACCAAATGGTGCGGCTTGCTAGAGTGTTACTTCAAGTCCGTGAAAATTCCTAAAGGCAAACACGACGAGTGCACGTTAACAAATGCTATCTCAAACGATGGGAAGCATCCTTGATCCGATCCGCTATCTCTAGCCAACCGCGCGCGACAACCGGTTCGAACTGGTCGACCTCTATTTCCACAATGTTTATTACATTAGCGATCTGCGCAATTGGAACGTCTAGGATTACTGGTCTACGTCGCAGCTACTCGTCATCTATGACGGCGACAGCAGGGATTGTGTGATCACCAAGTGTATGTTGCTGCGTGCGCTCCTATAGATGAACAAGGTATTGTTCATCGTCGTAGCAAACAATCTCAACCCTAAGGTTGGTCATGTCATTTTCAAGCCTCTGAAGCATTTGGTCGGTGAGCCAGTAGAGCTAGGGCTAAAGGTGTTAGCCGATGGGGTTGCCGCAACAAGAAAGTGCACAACAATTTGCATCACGATGACAAAAATTCACCTGGGCAAATGATAATGTTGAGACCGAGACTTGACCATGTTGATCTCTATAGGAGTAGCAAATGAAAACTTATACCATAAAGCAGATTTGTGAAATTTTGATGACGAACAAATAAGGGCACGCTAAAATAAGGTATGAGCGCAGGAATAACCAAAATCGCAAATTGCTTACCAAGGCCTACTCTCTGGAAGCCTGCGATAATAGCAGTAGTATTTATATCTTTAGTTGGGGTCTGGCACGATAAAATGATCGGATCAGCAGCATGGGCCTTAGATAAGGTTTTGGACGCCAATATGGAATTATATTTTGATCTCGTCGCTATGGGTGTGGGAATATGTCACTGAGCTGAACGGACTGATTATTCGGCTTATGTTAGAAGCACCCCTAAGCGTACGCTGGTACCTACAGAGGTGACAGCAAGTTTCTGCTACGCTCTATGTCACAGAACATTAAAGTCCGAACATGCTCAAAGGAGAATCACCCAAATGTACGCAAGCATAATCGAACTGCATTTTAAACCAAACCTTATGCAAGAGGCTCTAACTTTTGCTACCTCTTTGCGTCCAATAATGGAACAAATTGATGGTCTTAACCAAATGCTATCAATCGATCGAGGTGATGACAGAGCAACTATAATTGTTGTTTATGATACTAAAAAACAGCGTGATGCAGCAGCTGAAAAGGCTCAAGAAGTTCTAGCCTCTATGGCACGGTTTCTTGATCAACCACCGGAGCGCTATGGACACGAAATAATTATAAACGAAAAATTTTAACTCACCTGAATTATTAATACCGGTTTTCTACGGACTCCGGGAATATATCCTAAATTCATATAAACGATTCAGGATTAGTGTGCCTTAAAAGGATGCGCATGAGGTTGACGCGACTGGATCATTCACACCGTTTGGCTTGGCGAATCATCCAATTCGTAGAATCAATACTTAGAAACATATTAAAACCTCTCCCGAATTAGTCCTGTTAGTAAAACAATACAATTTTCAAGACAATTAGACTTAACATGGGTCCTGCATTTTATTACAATCAGCCGCAAACCCAATAAGAACTAGTTTTTAAATTAGCGGGTTATTCACCAGTGGGTGCGGGCGTTATGTGAGTACTGCACATAATTCAGAATAAGTTAGGAGAATAACATGACAACAGTAAAACCTGAAAATAGTCCACTTTCTCAAAAAGTTTTTGATGATATCAAAGAGTCTAGGGATACTAAATATATAAATAATTTCTGGCGTGACCTATCACATAATGATGAAGAACTACATAATACCTGGAGCGAATTAAAAACTGTCATGTCTGATGGTGAAATTCCATACTTATATAAAGAAATGATTTATGTTGCTGTATCGGTTATAAACAACTGTAATTATTGCATCCACAGCCATACATACGCGGCAAAAAAAGCTGGAATGACACACACTCAGTACAAAGAACTTTTGAGTGTTATTCTTATGGCAAATAAAACTAACGCATTGGCTACAGCCCTAGGAACACAAGTCGATGATGTATTTGACGCGTCGAAGAAGGGAGATTTATAAACATGAATAATTTAGAAAAACAAATAATACATGATATTAGCGTTACACTTGGAACAGAGTCTATAGACTATCCAGGTGATACAGCTTATAGCCGAAATTTAATAATGAATTCGGGAGATTCATTCTGTAATTTATCTCGCTTAGAAATGAGTTGCCATAGCGGAACACACCTTGACGTACCGTTTCACTTCTATACTGATGGGAAAACGCTGGATGACTTTCAAGTAACTGATTTTATCAAACGTGTTCGCGTGATCGAAATCATGAATCCAGAAAAAATCACGGCTTCTGAAGTTGATTGGAGCCTAATATCCCCAGGAGATGGGGTTCTATTTAAAACCAGGAATTCAAGGGATGGGCTTGTGAAATCGGGAAAATTCGTTTCGGATTTCGTTTATTTAAGTAAAGAGGCGGCACAAAAGGTAAATGAATGTGGGGCTACGCTAGTTGGTATTGATTACATTTCGATAGAGCAGTTTGGTGTAGAAAAGTTTCACAGCCACCTTGAGGTACTGGGACAAGATGTTATCGTATTAGAGGCTATTAATTTAGAGAGTATTTCCGAAGGAATTTACACCCTAATGTGTTTACCGCTTAAATTAAGTGGTGCCGATGCATCACCAGTTCGCGCAGTTCTTATAGAATACTAGCGCGTAAGTAATTGTGAACAAATCAAGCATGACTGTTGCTCTAGGCTCTTGTACAGAGCTCAATATTTTCATGAAATTGGGCTTGGTTATCGACACGGAAAAAAGACCCCGCATAATGCGCGGTGACCTCAAAGAAGATACATTGGGCACCCGGTGGTAAAATTGTTTTAGGAGAACTCCTATTCAGTTAAAAGCAATTGTCGTTTTCATAGCACTAAGTGGCTGTTTTGTGACCCTTCCTGCGCTGGTATCTGCCACTTAAGGTAATTGAGATACAGGCGCTAGAAATGAAGCTTGGGTACCAGACCAAAAAGCTGCAGCTTTTGCTGATTTAAATGATACTGCGGGGAATGGTCCAAGGCCTTGGCAAGGGGTTTGCCTTCGAGATTCCAATGAAATGGCTATGATTCGGTGTTGTTCCCGCTGACTTGGAGGCAAAGCCTATTGCCGTCGCTATAAAGTTCTTTCTTCTTTGAATGGGGAGATCTTTGTCGGTTTGAATTTTTCCTTCTCTGCGCGCTCTCAGGCCTATGAATTAAAGGCTTGCTATTGGGGTGAAGGCCGTAACTAGGGTGCTGAAAAAGGGAATTCCCCTAATTGACCCGATAGCTCTACCCACACTTCGGGACTAGATTGTACCAAATTGGCTTAGCGAGACACAGAGAAGGGCAGCCTGAAAGTCGCAGAATTCTAGCGTTTTTAGTCTATTTCAGTTGTTTTTAGAGAGGGGGGTGGTGGAGCCAGGCGGAATCGAACCGCCGACCTCTTGAATGCCATTCAAGCGCTCTCCCAACTGAGCTATGGCCCCATAATAATTTTTCCGCTCTGGATTGCGTGAAAATATGGCTCCAAACGCCTGTGCGCAAGTCCGCGCAAGGTACTGCCTTGTCAAACGTCGGTCTTATTAGACTCATCTATGCCTTCGATGACCTCAGCCATATCATCATTGTCCTCATCCAATTCCAACGGGTCCTCGATGGTTTCAGACGCTTCTTCTTCGACCGCCAAGCTATTCTCTGTGCCTCCATCTTCGGCGGCAGCAAATTTCTTGCCGTCACCCTCGGCTTCCATGCCTTCTTTGGCCTTTGTGGAAGTATCCAGTGGCGAGGCAACAAACTCAGCTACCTGAGTGCTGCGCTGACGCCGGGATCGCCTTGAGGTATTGACCTCAAACGGCGCGTTGCAACCCGGACAGACGATCGGATCGCGACGCATGTCATAAAATCTTTTGCCACAGCTGAGGCATGTTCGTTTGGTGCCCCATTTCATCTTCGCCACGGCAGTTGTCTCCCTAAATGTTTATCACGCTCGCGCCAATTGCCATGTTCGACAGACTCTGTCAAAAATAAAATGCGCTTGGAGTGTGCTGCCGGTTTGTTGCCGCGCTCCGGTGTGCTGGAGACGGCATGTGAAACGAAGCGAAGAAATCATTTTAGATCAATCCGCTGCGCCCGCTTTTGGCGCGGATCAGAAAACCCATTTAGGCTCTTTGCCACTTTCGTCCCGGCTATCTCCCGCTTTGTCGGGCGAGGTGGATTTGCCAGGCGATAAGTCAGTGTCGCACAGAGCGTTGATATTCGGCGCGCTCGCGGTGGGCGAGACCCGGATTGAAGGGTTGCTCGAAGGCGACGACGTTTTAGCGACGGCGCGTGCGCTTAGAGCCTATGGCGTGGAGGTGGTGCGCGACGGCCCCGGCGCTTGGCGGGTGTGGGGTACTGGAATCGGCGGATTCGAGGAACCCACGAGTGAATTAGATCTTGGCAATGCAGGTACCGCAGTGCGCCTCCTGATGGGGGTTGCTGCCCACTATCCGTTCGCCAGCTTTTTCACCGGTGATGCCTCGCTTCGTAGTCGGCCCATGAGCCGAGCCACCAAACCGCTTATTGAAATGGGTGCGCGCGTCACGGCGCGAAGTGGCTGCCGCCTACCGCTGGCGCTAACCGGTAGCGCGCAGCTTGTACCGATCACCTACACCCTACCGATAGCTTCCGCCCAGGTAAAATCTGCACTCCTCCTCGCCGGCCTTGCGGCACCCGGCGAAACCTCTGTGATTGAGCCGTCGCCGAGCCGGGATCACAGCGAACGTATGCTGCGTTATTTTGGCGCAGAGATCGGCGTGGCGGATGATAGCACGGGTGCGCGGATAATTACCCTCACCGGACAGCCAGAGCTTGCTGGCCGGGATCTCTCGGTGCCCGCCGATATCAGCTCCGCCGCCTTCCCCCTTGCTGCCGCTCTAATTGTGCCCGACTCGCAAGTGCTGCTAAGAAATGTTGGCGTCAATCCGTTGCGCACCGGTCTGCTCGATTGCGTGCGTGAGATGGGCGGCGACATCAAGCTACAGAACGCTCGTGACATGTCCGGAGAGCCGGTAGCCGATATTGCGGTCGTCGCGTCTACCTTGCGAGGAATCGATGTGCCAACGGCTCGCGTGCCGCGCATGATCGACGAATATCCCATACTCGCCATACTTGCCGCCTGTGCCAACGGCCAAAGCCGCCTACGCGGGCTAGACGAATTGCGCCACAAAGAGAGTGACCGCTTTGCCTCAATTCTTGTCGGATTGTCTGCGGCCGGTGTCTCCGTCTCAACCGTAGGCGACGATATTTTGATCAACGGCAAGGGTGCACCACCGTCCGGCGGGGCAAAAATCGAAAGTTATTTTGATCACCGCATCGCCATGGCTTTTGTAGTCCTTGGCTTGGCATGCCCGGAAGGCATGGTAATCGATAATGGCGCACCTATCGCCACAAGCTTCCCTGACTTCGTCGATCTGATGAACGGTCTGGGTGCGCGGATTGAAAATGCTTGACGGCAAAAAAGCGAGCGCGCCGATAGTTGTGATTGCCGTGGACGGTCCTGCGGCGTCCGGCAAGGGTACGTTAGCGCGCCACCTGGCAGAGCATTTCAGCCTCCGCCATCTGGATACCGGCGGGCTTTACCGTGCTGTCGCGGTACGTATGCTCCGCCTCGGAGAGGATCTCTCAGATGCGAACGCAGGAAAAATAGCTGTAAAAAATCTTGAGGACCGAGACCGCAATGCTTCCAATCTTCGCGCCGAGGCGGTTGGTCAGGCTGCCTCGATCGTCTCCGCCCATCCGCCCGTACGTTCGGCGCTTTTGGATTATCAGCGCACTTTTGCCACTACTCCGCCAGGGGCGGTTTTGGACGGTCGTGACATCGGAACCGTGGGCTGCCCCGAAGCGAACGGCAAAATCTATCTCGATGCTTCGGTAGAGACCCGCACAGTACGGCGTGTGAAAGAGTTGCGATTGCGCGGCGTGGAGAGTATAGAATCGCGCGTTTTGCAGGAAATGCTAGATCGCGATGCCCGCGACAGCGGTCGCGCGGTCGCGCCGCTTAAGGCGGCGGAAGATGCGCTCAAGATCGATACGACCGGTCTTACGCCGGGTGAGGTGTTTGACCGGGCGCTTACTTATCTCGCGGCACGGTTGGAATAGTTCAGCCGTCCATGTGAAATGTTCGTTGGAATGGAGAACAGATGACAACGCAAACGGCCGAGGAACAGGCGCCCAGCAAAGAAAATTTTGCCGAGCTGCTTAACGAATTTGTCGGCGACGACGCCGGATTTGAAGGCCGCCTGATCAAAGGCACGGTGCTTTCCATAGACAATGACGCGGCATTGATTGATGTTGGCCTTAAGGTCGAAGGCCGGGTACCACTCAAGGAGTTCTCAGTACCCGGTCAGCCTCACGAGCTCAAGGTCGGCGACAAGGTGGAAGTCTTCATCGAGCGCATCGAAAACCGGCGTGGCGAAGCCGTCTTGAGCCGCGAGCGTGCACGACGCGAAGAAGCATGGGAAAAACTCGAAAAAGCCCACGAGGAAGGCGAGCGTGTCAACGGCGTAATCTTTGGCCGAGTCAAGGGAGGGTTTACCGTCGACCTTGACGGCGCCGTCGCGTTTCTGCCCGGCAGCCAAGTCGATATCCGTCCGGTGCGCGATATAGCACCCCTGATCGGCACCGAACAACCATTTCAAATTCTTAAGATGGATCGCAGACGCGGTAATATTGTGGTATCTCGCCGAGCCGTTCTTGAAGATACTCGCGCCGAACAGCGCAACGAACTAATCGCCAATCTGCATGAAGGCCAAGTGCTTGACGGTATCGTCAAGAACATAACTGATTATGGTGCCTTCGTCGATCTTGGCGGCGTCGACGGCCTTCTGCATGTCACTGATATCGCCTGGCGCCGCGTTAACCACCCGAACGATGCCCTGCAAATCGGCCAGAGCATCAAGGTTCAGGTGATCCGCTTTAATGCAGAGACGCAGCGCATCTCGCTCGGCATGAAGCAGTTGGAGGCTGATCCCTGGGAAGGAATCGGCGCAAAATATCCGATCGGTGCGAAATATACCGGTCGAGTCACCAACATTACCGACTATGGCGCCTTCGTCGAGCTCGAACCCGGCGTGGAAGGACTCGTCCATGTTTCGGAAATGAGCTGGACAAAGAAGAACGTCCATCCTGGCAAGATCGTCTCGACCAGCCAGGAAGTCGAGGTCATGGTTCTTGATGTTGACTCCGACAAGCGGCGCATCTCGCTCGGCCTTAAACAGTGTCTAGACAATCCGTGGACGAACTTTGAAGCGCAGAACCCGGAAGGCACGATACTTGAGGGCGAGATAAAAAATATCACCGAGTTCGGCCTGTTCGTCGAGCTAGTCGATGAGATCTTCGGAATGGTGCATCTCTCCGATATCGACTGGGCTCAGCCCGGTGAGACCGCGATCCAGAATTTCGACAAGGGTGACAAGATCAAGGTCAAGGTCATTAGTATCGATATCGAAAAGGAGCGAATCGGCCTTGGCATTAAGCAGCTCGATGACGACCCCTTCCAGATCGCCCACAGCAAGCGCGGTCAGGCAGTTACTTGCACCGTCACCGGGGTACTCGACTCTGGCGTCGAGGTGGAAGTGCTCGACGGACTCAGCGGTTTCGTGCGACGTTCCGATCTTGCGCGCGACCGCAACGAGCAGCGCCCTGACCGGTTCGCGGTGGGCGATAAATTTGACGCCAAGTTGATGCAGATTGATCGCGGGGGACGGCGCATTTCTCTCTCCATCAAAGCCCTTGAGGTAGAAGAGGAGAAGCAGGCGGTCGAAGAATATGGTTCGACCGATTCCGGTGCCAGCCTCGGCGATATTCTAGGTGCCGCTATCAGCCGCAAGCAGAAGCAAGAAGTGGGCGCCGCAGTGAGTGATGATGTGGCCGCACCGGATTCCCCGCCTAAAAACGACGCGGAAGCCGCTCCAGCAGATGAGAGCACCAAAGCACCGGAGGATAACGCTACGTCAGACAATAGCGCTGAGCCCGCTAAAGACAGCGCCAACACGGCGGAGAGTGACGACGAGGGAGCCAAGGACAGTTAGAGATTCGGCTTCGCCGCGTCGTCGTCTGGCATGGCAGATTGCTGTCATTTCTCCGATTGGCAATGCGAGAAGTGAGCGGTTGGTATGAGGCTTGATCCGGATAGGATGCTCGACCGCCGGCGCCTTAAACGCGAGGTCGCCTTGTGGCGTGTCGTGGCGATCCTTGCATTAGCTGCGCTTATCATCGTCATCATTGGGCGCTTCGCCGGGAATAGCTCGATCGGCGGCAACCATATCGCGCGGCTCTGGATTACCGGCCTGATCTACGACTATCCCGGACGCGACGAGGCGTTTGCCGAGATAGCCAACGATGATGAAATCGAGGCGGTCATCGTTCGCATAAACTCGCCTGGTGGCACCATGGCAGGGAGTGAGGCGCTGTTCCTAGGTTTGCGCGAAATCGCTGCACAAAAGCCGATCGTAGCTGTAATGGACACCACCGCAGCCTCCGGCGGCTATATGGCGGCGCTGGCCGCCGAACGTATTTTTGCGCGCAATTCCACCATCACCGGCTCGATCGGTGTCATTCTGCAAACCGCTGATGTAACAAAAATGCTTACCGATCTTGGGATCGAAACCGAAGCTATCAAAAGCGCTCCGCTCAAAGGCACACCCTCGCCCTTCGAACCACTAAACAAGTCGGGTCGCGCTGCCAGCCAGGCTGTAGTCGACGATATGTATGCGTTGTTCGTCGATCTACTGGCCAAACGCCGCGGGCTTGAACCATCAGAGGCGCGGGCGATGGCGGATGGCAGGGTGTTTACTGGCCGCCAAGCGGCGGCACGTGGTCTGGTCGATGAAATTGGCGGCGAAAAGGAAGCCCGACGTTGGCTGGAGAGCAACCGCGACATCTCATCCGCGCTTCGGGTGTATGATCATGAACTGGGAGAGCAGGAGGACGTCGTCGAGCGCCTTATGTCCTCAGTCAGAAAATCAGTTTTGCCTCGCCGTCTGATGCTTGACGGCCTTCTCGCCGTTTGGCACCCTGGTCTCGGTAGCAAGTAAAAATCAAAATAAGACGATAGCTTGCTCTTGCCTAATGGATATGGAACTCTGAACAAGAGGCGGCGGTAAGGGAATCAATGGCATGACAAAATCCGAACTCATTCAGCAGCTCGCGGAGATGTATCCCGACCCGCGCCTCTATCATCGCGATTTTGAACGCGTGGTGAACAAAGTGTTCGATGAAATTGGTGCTGCACTCGCGCGCGGCGACCGGGTGGAGCTGCGCGGCTTTGGCGCCTTTTCGGTACGCTCGCGCGGCGAGCGCATCGGACGCAATCCGCGCACCGGCGAATCGGTCAATGTGGCAAAGAAGCATTTACCGTTTTTCAAGACTGGAAAAGAACTACGCGAGCGCATCAATCAGAACTAGCTGCGCCGCGCGCTCGCGGCTCGGCGCGCCTTCAGTGTCAAGGCTAACGGCGTGAGATTTGTCGGCTGGATCATCGCGGTTCCGGTGGCTTTAGTGGTCATAGCCTTCGCTATCGCCAACCGTACGGCTGTCGGCGTACATTTCGATCCGCTTCCCTATAAACTAGATATTCCCCTCTGGGCGGCAGTGATTGGCGCGCTCGCTTCGGGCTTTATCATGGGCGCGTTCATCCGCTGGCTTTTCGATCAGCGTTGGCGCAGCGAAGCGCGCCAGACTCGACGTCACAATCGTGCGCTTGAGCAAGAAATTTTTTCGATGCGCCAACGGCTTGACCAAAAAGCGACGAGCAGCACCGAGGAAGCCAAGAGCGGAAGCGGGCAAAGTCGTCTGTTGCCGCCCCGGGATATGACATAGCAGGGGCTTGACGTCGCCACCCGCGCGCCTCATAAGCCCCCGCGAGGCAGTCTTACAGGCGATTTGACTAACGGATAGCGGGATGGCACCCAAGGAAATCAGTGCAAAAATTTGCGGCTTGAATGATGCGGCCTCGGTGGCGGCGGCGGCGGAGGGGGGGGCGCACTTTATCGGCTTCGTATTCTATCCGCCCTCGCCACGCGCGGTGACACCCGAGAAGGCCAGTACGCTGGCCAGCGACGTGCCTGAGAGTATCTACCGGGTTGGCGTCTTCGTTGATCCTGACGATCGCTTGCTGAATGCGGTGTTTACCGGTGTGCGACTCGATTTTGTGCAATTACACGGTTCCGAGAGCGCCCAGCGCGTAGCCGAAATCAAGGCACATACCGACGCCGGCGTGATCAAGGCAATCAAGGTCTCAGCGCCCGACGATATCGAGAGCGCCCGACCTTACCGCAACGTGGCGGATTGGATCCTGTTCGACGCCAAGGCACCCAAAAGTCTTGAAGGCGCGCTCCCCGGAGGTAATGCACTCTCTTTCGATTGGCGCATGCTGGCCGCACGCGAAGAGCCTGCTTTCGGCCTGCCCTGGATTCTTTCCGGCGGACTCGATATCGACAATTTGGCCGAAGCGGTTAGGATATCGCGCGCTCGGGCAGTCGATGTCTCCTCAGGAGTCGAAGCGGCGCCGGGCGGCAAGAAGCCTGAGCTGGTGCGTCGCTTTCTCGCGCTTTGCGCCACGCTGTGACGCTGGAAGATAAACTTGGAACGAAGATGAACACAGCCAACACTTTTCGCACCGGCCCCGACCCCGAGGGTCATTTCGGTATTTTCGGCGGGCGCTACGTTGCCGAAACGCTGATGCCGCTCATTCTTGCTCTTGAAGCGGCCTGGGTTGCCGCCAAGAAAGATAACGCCTTTGCAGAAGAGATGCGCCATTGGTTCAAACATTATGTCGGCCGACCCAGCCCACTCTATCACGCTCGCCGCCTGACCGAACATTGGGGCGGGGCGAAAATCTACTTAAAGCGCGACGAGCTCAATCATACCGGAGCGCACAAGATCAACAATTGCATCGGACAGATATTGCTTGCAAGACGTATGGGCAAGACACGCATCATCGCCGAGACTGGAGCCGGCCAGCATGGCGTCGCCACGGCGACAGTCTGCGCGCTCTTTGATCTACCGTGCAAAGTCTATATGGGCGAGGTTGATATTGCGCGGCAGAAACCTAATGTCTTCCGCATGGAGCTGCTCGGCGCCGATGTGGTCTCCGTCACCTCGGGTTCACGTACTCTCAAGGATGCGATGAACGAAGCGCTCAGGGACTGGGTGACTAATGTGGAGAACACCTATTATCTTATCGGCACCGTTGCCGGGCCGCACCCCTATCCCGAGATGGTGCGCGATTTTCAATCTGTCATCGGTGAGGAAGTGCGAGAGCAGATCATAGAAGCCGAGGGGCGTTTACCCGATACGCTGGTCGCCTGCGTTGGTGGCGGCTCGAATGCGATTGGACTCTTTCATCCCTTCCTTGACGATCCCAGCATCGATATGATTGGTGTCGAGGCGGCCGGCGAAGGTATCGAAACCGGCCGCCACTCAGCCTCGCTCAGCGCCGGCAGCGCCGGAGTGCTGCACGGCAACCGTACCTATCTGCTGCAGGACGAGCACGGCCAAATCGAGGAGGCTCATTCGATTTCTGCCGGTCTCGACTATCCGGGCATCGGGCCTGAGCATTCCTGGCTGAAGGATGTGGGGCGAGTCGATTATGCCCCAGTGACTAATGGCGAGGCGCTTGAAGCTTTTCAGCTCTGCTCACGCCTCGAAGGCATTATCCCAGCGCTCGAGCCCGCTCATGCGCTTGCCCATGTCGCTAAGATCGCTCCCAAGCTGTCGCCCGAGCATGTCATTGTCATGAATATGTGCGGCCGTGGCGATAAGGATATCTTCACCGGCGCCAAAGCGCTGGAAACTGACATATGAGCGGACGTATCGAAAAACGCTTCCAAGCGCTCCACGAGGAGGGGCGGGCCGGATTGATCACCTTCACCATGATGGGCGATCCAGATATTGAAACCTCGTTCGAGATTCTGCGTGGCTTGCCCGCCGCCGGCGCTGACGTCATCGAGATCGGCTCGCCATTTACCGATCCGATGGCGGACGGACCGGTGATCCAGGTTGCCGGCCAGCGCGCGCTAAAGGCTGGCATTACGTTGGAAAAAACCATTGGTCTAGTGCGTCGCTTCCGCGAAGAGGATAGCGAAACGCCGCTGGTGTTGATGGGCTATTACAACCCAATCTATATTTACGGCGTCGAACGCTTCCTGAAGAACGCCAAAGAGGCCGGGCTGGACGGCATGATCGTCGTCGAGCTGCCGCCGGAGGAAGACCAGGAGCTTTGCCTACCAGCGCTCGAGGCGGGGCTTGATTTCATCCGACTCGCCACGCCCACCACCGACGACGCTCGTCTACCACGCGTGCTCAAGAACAGCTCCGGCTTCGTCTATTACATTTCGATCACCGGAATTACCGGTGCTACGGGTGCCGCACCTAGCTCAGTGGAAGCAGCCGTGGCGCGATTGCGCCAGCACACGGAACTACCGATCGCCGTCGGTTTCGGCATCAAAACGCCGGAGCAGGCTGCCGAGGTGGCACACACAGCGGATGCCGCAGTGGTCGGAACTGCCATCATTTCTGAATTGGATAACAGTTTGAACGACGACGGCACTGCCTCATCCAGCACGGTAGATTCCGTGCTCGACCTGGTGCGCGGATTGAGCGCAGGCGTTTACCAATCGGCAAAGAAGGCCATCTCATGAGCTGGCTAGAACGCTTCGCCCGTCCCAAAGTGCGCGGCGTTTTCCGCAAGGACGATATCCCCCAAGACCTGTGGGAAAAATGTCCGGCTTGTGAACAGATGATTTTTCATCGCGAACTTGAGAACAATCAGCGCGTCTGCCCCCATTGTGATCATCATTTTCGCCTCGATGCGGTGAAACGCCTTGACTATCTGTTCGATGATGGCGAATACCAAACCATTGAACTGCCCAAAGTAGCTTCCGACCCCTTACGCTTCCGAGACCGCAAGCGCTATCAGGACCGTTTACGGGATGCACGCAGCGAAACGAATCAAGACGCTGTCGTCGTCGCCCACGGTACAATCGGGGGTCAGTCAGCGGTGATTGCCGCATTCGATTTCGCCTTTCTCGGCGGCTCCATGGGTGTCGCCGCGGGGGAGGCGCTGCTCTCCGGCGCACGCCTCGCGGTATTGCAGGACTCAGCCTTCATTGTAGTGCCCGCCTCAGGCGGTGCGCGAATGCAGGAGGGCACCCTCTCGCTCATGCAGATGGCACGCACCACCGTAGCGGTGGACGAACTAAAAGAGGCGCACCTGCCCTATATCGTAGTGCTGACCAATCCAACCACCGGCGGGGTGACCGCTTCCTTCGCCATGCTTGGAGATGTCGCCATAGCCGAGCCGGGAGCCGTGATCGGCTTTGCCGGTACGCGAGTGATCGAGGACACGATCCGCGAAAAATTGCCGGAAGGCTTTCAGCGTGCGGAACATCTCCTTGAGCATGGCATGATTGATATGGTGGTGCGCCGCCAGGATCTGCGCGCCTCCTTGAGCCGACTAATCTCACTCTTGCGCGACACACCACCGACGGCGCAGGTCGTGGCGCTCAACCCTGCCCCTGCGAACGACCAGCCGGAATGACCAAGAACCAGGCAGCGCCTTGCGCCAGTATTCTCGACCGCCTACACCATCTCCATCCCAAGCTTATCGACCTCTCGCTCGGCCGCATGGAGCGGCTGCTCGCGTCACTCGGTAATCCCGAGAATATGCTGCCGCCGGTAATTCATGTCGCCGGCACCAACGGCAAGGGCAGCACAGTGGCCTATTTGGACGCCATGCTGCGCACCAGCAGTCGACGGGTCGACAGCTATATTTCGCCCCATCTAGTGCGTTTCAACGAGCGCATCCGGCTCAACGGCATACCGGTAGGCGACGCGGAATTGGTTGAGCTACTGCTCGAATGCGAGGCGGCAAACCAGGGCGAGCCAATTACTTTCTTCGAGATCACTACCGCTGCCGCTTTTCTTGCTTTCGCCCGGAACAGCGCGGATTTTCTGTTGCTCGAAGTCGGTCTTGGTGGTCGGCTCGATGCGACGAATGTGATTTCACATCCCACTTTTAGCGCGATCACACCGGTTTCCATCGATCATACGCAATATCTCGGCGACTCGCTCGCCGGAATCGCGACGGAGAAGGCCGGTATCCTCAAGCCCGGCATTCCCGCCATCATCGCGGCGCAGGAGCCGGAGGCGGAACAGGCCATTGCCGCGCAGGCGGCGGAGCTGGGCACACCGCTGCACCGTCAGGGCCGGGAATGGCAAGTTTGTGCCACCGCGAACGGGCTCCGGTATGAAGGCGCAACCGGCGTTCGCGACTTTCCACCACCAGCCCTTCCCGGCGCGCATCAGATCAGCAATGCAGGAGTCGCCATCGCCGGCCTCGAGGTACTCGGCGCCGACCTATTCGATCCAGCGGCGATCGCCCAAGGACTCTCAGAGGTGTGCTGGCCCGGTCGGCTGCAACGAATCACGCCGCCCCCACTACCTGAGGGCTGGGAGCTGTGGCTCGATGGTGGCCATAACGAGGCCGCAGGTCAGGCGATTGCAGCGGCTCAGGAGTGGCGAGATCGCCCGCTTTATCTTATCGTCGGAATGCTCAATACCAAGCTTCCGGTCGAATTTCTTCGCCCCTTGGCACCCCTCGTTGCCAACCTAACCGCCGTTCCGGTACCTAAATCCGATGCCAGCCTTACTCCCCACGAGGTTTGCAAAGCGGCGAAGAATCTGGGTTTGAGCGCCTTTACTGCAGCAGATGTGCCTGCGGCCCTGGGCCGATTAGCGCACGAGGCGCCACCAGGGCGGGTTCTCGTTTGTGGTTCTTTATATCTCGTTGGAGATGTTCTCGCCGAATTTGAGTTGTAGGTTAGCCCCGGGCGCGGATAGTTAATTTGTTAACCTTGGTGAGCTCTGGTTATTGAGTATACAGGCTATGGAAATTTGATCATGAAGGTCAAAAATTGTGCCATAGTGACGGGAACCTCGGTGCTTCTTGCGTCCGCGTTTGCCAAGACCGCCGCGCTAAATCGCCCTACCCCCCGCTTGAGGGCGAAAAGGGTTTTTTAACCGTGGCCCGTCGCGCCGGAAAAACGTCCACACTGCCTTGTGCCATACCGTGACACCCCGTGCCGCCAAGTTATTCTTCAGGCCGAGCAGCGTCATGTGTGGCGTATGCGCAATCCCAGCAACGATAAAACCCGATGAGGTTAAAGGGCCTGGCGACGATGGGCGACCATCTGCACCAGCACAACACTGCTCGTCGCCTAATAGCGTCGTAAACTCTTCGCCATCGAAGAGACCGAAACCCCAAAACGCTTGCCAACCGCACGGCACAACGCGCCAGGTTCACCCGCTATAACAATGCGCTCGCGAAGGTCACTCGAATAATATCTGATCATGACTGCTGGTCTCCCCACCCAGAATCCATCCTGAGTCACACCCCGAAACCATTGAGAATCCCTAATGCGATTCTATGAACGTTTGAAACGCCCCGAACCCCTATACAATATCAATTTTATTTTCCGAGCGCTTGACCGCGTTCGCGCTTGTGATGCGCCATTGTTATCCACAGCAAGAACACTAAGCCAGGCAGCGCAGCAACCGTCGTTACCAAGAAAAATGGTACCCAGTCCAGCATCTCCGCCAGGCGCCCAGCAGGTGCGGCTAGGAGCGTGCGTCCGACGGAAGCGACGGCGCTCAAAAGAGCATATTGTGTCGCCGTATAGGTGAGGTTGCAGAGGCCCGACAAATAGGCCACGAATGCTGCCGTTCCCATGCCGCCTGCAAGATTTTCGATGGCGAAAGAAATCGCTAACATTCCCGTGTCATAGCCGACCTGCGCCTGCACGGCGAAGATTAGATTGGAAAGCATCTGGAGGCCGCCACAAATCCAGAGCGACCACAACAACCCCAACTTAGCCATCAACCAGCCACCGATGAGAAACCCTAACAAAGTCGCAACGGTGCCAACTGTTTTGCCGATATTGCCGATCTCTGCATCGCTGAAACCGAGTTCGACGAGAAAATATCCGGTCATCACCCCGGCCATGGAATCGCCAAGCTTGTAGAAGACGACGAACAACAGCATGGCCAGCCAAAGCGGGCGCGTCATGAATTCCACAAACGGACTAACCGCGGCACCATAGAGCCAAGCCAATATGGCAACGCGGCGGCGGGTGAGTTCGGGCCTACGAGCCAGATACTCGCTTACTCGGCGTTCTTGCGCCGCTGCCTCCTCACTAACTTCATGCTCGGGCTCACGGCTAACCAAAATGGTAATCAGCCCGATCGTCACGAGAGCAGCCATGATTAGATAGACTGTGTTCCAGCCGAGACCACCGACCATGTTCAGCGCGCCGGTAGTGGAAATCACCACTCCGATCCGATATCCGAACACATAGGTACTGGCACCTGCGCCAATCTTCTCTTCTTCAAGAAGCTCGACCCGGTAAGCATCAATGACAATATCCTGACTGGCGCTGCAAATGGCAACAAACAGGGCAAATAGCGCCAACAGCCACAAATTGGCCACTGGATCTGTCAGCGCCATAGCGGAAATCGCGGCCATCAGGGCGAGCTGGGTCGCTACGGTCCAGCCGCGGCGTTGGCCAAGGAGCCGGGTGAGCAACGGAAACCGTGCCCTGTCGATGATTGGCGCCCAGAGGAATTTAAAGGCGTAGGGCAAGGCAACCACCGAGAAGAGACCAACCGTTGTCTTGTCGATTTCTTCGCGGGCCAGCCACATGAACAACGTATTGCCGACCAAAGCTAGGGGTAAACCAGCGGAAAGGCCTAGAAAAAATATAGAGCAAAATCTACTGTCGCGATAAATATCGAGCGCTGAGCGCCACGACCTTGGCACGGTACGACCCAGGCCATCTTGCAGCGATTCTGGTTGTGGGCGGCCATCAATCATTACTTGATCGCCGGATCGGAGTCAGAGCCGGTTCCTGTCATGCGGTTCGAGCAGATCTATTTGGGGCCCCCGGGGCACGATGCGAGTCGGGTTGATGCTCTCATGGGAGCAATAGTAATGCTCTTTGATATGGCGAAAATCGCACAAATCGGTGATACCGGGCATCTGGTAGAGTTCGCGTAAATAATTGGAAATGAATTGATAATCCGAAACCCGTCGGAGATTGCATTTGAAATGACCCACATAGACGCAATCAAAGCGCAGTAGCGTCGTGAACAGTCGCCAATCCGCCTCGGTAAGTGCCGCACCACAGAGATAACGCCGCGTCTCAAGCCGCTCCTCGACCCAGTCGAGCGCGGCGAAGAGCTGATCTAATGCCTCTTCATAGGCCGCCTGGGTGGTAGCGAAGCCGGCGCGATAGACGCCATTATTAATATCTGTATAGACCCGCTTATTGACCATATCGATCTCACCGCGGATTGATTCTGGATAGTAATCCGGCGTTTCCGGCGCCAATGCAGCGAATTCACAATTCATCATGCGGATGATTTCAGAGGACTCATTGTTGACTATGGTGGCGCTCTCGCGGTCCCAAAGGACGGGCACCGAGGCGCGGCCGGAATATTTGGGCCGCGCCTGAGCATAGATCTCATGCATATGGCGCGCGCCGAAAAGGGGATCGGAAATAGAGCCCGGACTGTCGTTAAAGGTCCATCCCTGATCAGCCATGATGGGATCAACGATGGAGAGGCCTATTAAATTCTCTAACCTCTTGAGGCGGCGAAAAATCAAGGTGCGGTGTGCCCATGGACACGCAAGCGAAACATAAAGGTGATAACGTCCGGCTTCGGCCTTGAAGCCGCTCGACCCGTCAGCAGTGATGAGATCGCGAAACTGAGCGTCGACGCGGATAAAACGGCCAACTTTAGAACGAACGGCGAGCGTGTCCGCCTGCCAGACTCCATCCACCAACTGGCCCATGGTCTTTTCCCCGCGCGTCCGTTATATGCCCGTCATAAAGCGATATGACAACGGCTAACCAATTGAAATAATAAAACCTTCCACGCATTCATCCGCTCAGGGAATGGGCGCTGGCCTCAACGAACTGAGAGATGTCTATTTCCGGCCTGGCGCCAAAATGAGAAATGATTTCGCTTGCCGCCAGAGCGCCGAGCCGTCCGCAGCGCGCAAGATCAAAATCATGAGTGAAACCATAGAGAAAGCCGGCGGCATAGAGATCGCCAGCACCCGTGGTATCCATCACCCGAGATACAGGAGCAGCGTTGACGAAATGTACCTCGCCGCGCCCCGCCACCACTGAGCCCTGAGCACCGCGCGTCAACGCGACAATCTCGCAATGCTGCGTGATGCGCTGAAGAGCGTCATCGAAATTGTCTATTTCATAGAGCGAAATAATCTCGTCCTGGTTAGCGAATAGGATATCGACATGATTCTCAACAAAATCACGCAGTTCCTCACAATGTCGCTCGACGCATAACGAGTCGGATAGGCTAAGCGAAACTCTACGGCCATTGGCCTTAGCAATGCCTTGAGCCCTGCGAAACGCCTCCTTAGCGTCAGGCGGATCCCACAGATAGCCTTCCATATAGGTGACCTGGGCGGAAGCGATGAAAGCCTCGTCAATATCCTCGGGACCAAGCTCGATGCAAGCGCCAAGATAAGTGTTCATCGTACGCTGCGCGTCCTCGGTCACAAAGATCAAACAGCGTGCGGTCGAAGCGCCGGTAGCCGAGGGTAGGGATTCGAAGCTCACGCCGGCGGACGCCATATCATGATGGAACACGTCGCCGAGTGTATCCTGGCTCACTTTGCCTATATAGCCTACTATGCTACCCATCAGTGCCATGCCAACCATGCTATTAGCCACCGAGCCTCCCGATACTTCGACGCCGCCGGCCCCCATGGCGCCATAAAGCGCCTCGGCGCGCTCAGCGTCGATAAGTGTCATCGCACCTTTGTTAAGTGCGTGCTCAGTAAGAAACGAATCTTCCGAGTGAGCAATGACGTCGACTATTGCATTTCCGATGCCGACCACATCCAAAGTAGCATCCGCCATGTTTTACTCCGAATCAGTGACTCCTACCTTATATCAGGCGCACTATAGGCTTTCGTCGGGCTTGGGGCTAGGACGGCGACAAGCAAATTCAGCGCGCACTGTTATGGAAGATCGCGATCGCCCTGACGGCCGCAGCCATTATGATAGCCGGCGCATCCGCCGTGTTCGCTGTTTTCGTATTGCCCGGCATTGCCTTTATCAACTGGGCCTTGGCGCTTATTGGCGTCATCGCCGCAGTCTTTGTCACTTGGATTCTGTTACCCCGTGCTGGCGGCCAAGTTCCTTTATATATTCGTCGATGACGTGCTGCTGGACCGGGAATTATTTGAATTTGTCGCACTGCGGCGAAAGCACCGTATTAAATTATTTGTCTCAGGCATTGTAATTGCATTACTATTCTCAGTTCGTCTGGTCAATTTTATTGCCCTGATCGTGGCGATAGCTTTTGTAGTCCATATCTTCCATGGTTTGCTGAAATACGATCTCGGGCCCAGCGACGAACAGTCATGAAGCAACGAACCAGGAGGCCGCAGGTCCATGAGCGGCAGTAGTAGCAAGGACCCCCATCTAATTCCGCGCCTATCCGGCGATTCGATGAATCTCGACGGCGCCGGCCGGGCCGTGCAATTCCACCCCGACGTGCCCCACCGCATGGTAAGCTCAAGCGCTCAAGCGCCCGAAGATCTTCCGCAGGATTTTGGAGCCGACAGCAAGCGCCTCACAGTCGGTAAGGATATGAGCCTGAAGGGCGCGGAGATTTCGGACTGCGGTAGGCTAGTTATCGAAGGAACGATCGACGGCAATCTAGTGAGTGGACGCTTCCTCGAAATTGATTATAGCGGTGTCTTCAAAGGCACGGCGGTGGTCGACAATGCGGAAATCGCGGGTACTTTCGATGGCGAATTGACGGTTCATAACCGTCTCGTAATCCATGCCTCGGGACAAGTGTGCGGCAAAGTTTGCTACGGTCAATTGGAGGTGGAGCGAGGCGGCCGGATAGACGGCCAGGCTGAGCATGACGGCGAAAATCGTGAGGCAGATCTGCAGCCCGTGGACGAAAACAATCCGAACATCGCCTTCTCCAGCCCGGAGGCCTTGTTAGAAACCGATTAATGGTTTTGCGTAAGGGCGCAGCATGGCCGGGCCTCACCGGCCTGGTAGTGCTTACCCTTTCGTTATTGATTGCTGCCGCCTGTGCCGCCCCGCCTCAAGCCAGAAAAGATCTACCGCCGGAGGAGACGATAGTACGCTCAGCCACTGCCGAACAGCCGGTAAAATCAGTCAAAGAAGACTCCACCGCATCCGTGCATGACGAGAAATCGTCTCCAGCGCCTAAACCTGAACCGACTCCAAAAATCTCCCGACGGGTGATCAACAACGATCCGACCCAGCTCATAGGCTTGGCACCGGACGCCATCAACCGTCTGCTGGGCCCGCCTTCCTTGCTGCGCACCGAGCCGCCGGCCCAGGTATGGCAATACAAGATCGCAGATTGCGTGCTTGATATTTTTCTCTATACCCGCGAAACAGAACCGGAAGATGCAACCGTTATCTATTTCGAGATTCGCGAAGGCAAGGCAGCACCAAGAGGCACGCGCGCCTGTTTTACCGCCATCCTCGAAAGCCGAATGATCCAACCTGTCGCTGCCCCAAAATCCTAAGGTCTCACGCCTCAGTTTTGTTTTTGAACACGCAAAGTTCGCGTACCTCGCAATTAGGGCAGTCCGGCCTACGCGCCTTACAGACATAGCGCCCGAATAAGATCAACCAATGATGAGCGTGTAGCAACAGGTCTTCGGGCACCACCTTGTAGAGCTTCTGTTCGACCTCATTTGGCGTTTTGCCGCGAGCAAGACCGGACCGGTTGGCGACGCGGAAAATGTGCGTATCCACGGCAATGGCCGGCTCGCCAAACACCGTATTCAGGACCACGCCCGCGGTCTTACGCCCGACCCCGGGCAGGGTCTCTAGCGCCTTGCGCTTGCCCGGAACCGTGCTCTGGTGCTTGTCGATCAGAATATGGCTCAGTTCAATCACGTTCTTAGCCTTGGAATTAAAGAGACCTATTGTGCGGATGTGCTTCTTGAGCCCGGCTTCGCCGAGGGTTACCATTTTCTCCGGCGTGTCGACAGAAGCGAAGAGCTCGTTCGTCGCCTTGTTGACACCAGCATCGGTCGCCTGGGCAGAGAGCACTACGGCAACCAGTAGGGTGTATGGGTTTTTATAATTGAGTTCCGTTTTCGGCACCGGAATGCGTTCGGCCAACCGTTTCATGAACTCCGCTGCAGCGCTCTTATTCATGGCAGCTGAGACTAGTCGGCGCAAGCGCGTTACACTAGTACCAATTGACGATTGACCGCCATCATCAGGCCTTGCAGTTATAAAACTTTTCACCACCACCATGCATCTGGAACCGATGACAGTTGCCACGGCAGATCTGAATGAAGGCGACGGCAGCGCCGCGGCACCTTGGACGAGGCCAGTGGCTTAAGGAATCTCTGAGAAAAGTCACAAGATCGCCCGTTCTATCAACAGTCGCGAAACGCAGCGCTGCTCAACAAAAACAACCTCAAGGACAAAGCCAGAATATTGGTGGGCTTTCCGCTGTCCAGCTTGCTGGCGTATGACTTCAAGGTCATTACCGGTAAGGTGAACGGCCCCGCCGGGTAAGATACCGACATGACGCTGTTGCTGCTCTCCGCGCCCGTGTAAAATAGCAATAGAGGCGGACCGCACCACCGGCGATATTCTGAAGAATGTCAGTTTTACCACCAAGGAACCCGTGACGCGAAATTTCTGTCCGCCAGCGGTTTAAAGCCGGCAACTGCACGTTTGAGCAAGAACCTCGTATCGGCCGATGTTGCCGAGCGCGCTAAGTTCTATTCGATGTTGATTAAGTACTGGAAGTAACGATGACGGGTGGTGGAAACGAAAGAAACGAAGTCAGCAACGTTACCGGGCACAGTAGTACCGTCGGTGCACCGCTTCACTTCGATGTAGTGCTCGAGGCGCATCGCGCCCTATCGCGTTCGGGCTTTGTCACCGTCATAGTCATCGTCGGTGCAATTTCGCTCGCTATAGGCATTTTTTTCCTGGCCAAAGGCGCCTGGCCAGTTTTCGGTTTTCTCGGTCTCGATATTTTTCTTCTCTGGCTTGCGATCAAGTTGAACGCTCGCGCTCTTAAGATTGTCGAGCGGATCCAGTTGTCAGCGGACAAAGTTATTGTCACGCGCGAGACACCACGCGGCGCGGAGAGTTGGAGCTTCAATCCCTATTGGTTGAATGTTGCATTGCAGGAAACCTCCCGAGGCAGGGGCGAGATTCGTCTGTCCTCACACGGCTTCTCGCTCAGCCTCGGTGCTTTTCTCATGCCGCGCGAACGCCGTGAGGTCGCGGATGCTTTAAAGCAGGCGCTCGCCGATCTCGGACAAATCAGATAACTACACCCAACTCCATCACCTCTGCCATGGTGTAGAGGCCAGGTGCCCGGCCGCGCGCCCATCGAGCCGCCTTGAGGGCGCCACGCGCATAGGTCTGTCGGCTAGCAGATTTGTGAGTCAACTCGAGGCGCTCGCCATCAGCGGCGAAAATTACGCTATGGTCTCCGACCACATCGCCACCCCGGAGCGCGGCAAAACCGATGGTACCACGCCGACGCACGCCGGTAATTCCGTCGCGTCCACGATCCGCCGCCTCGTCTAGGGATACGCCGCGCCCCTTGGCAACGGCACGCCCCAACCCTAGAGCGGTGCCTGACGGCGCATCGACTTTGTGTCGGTGATGCATCTCGACGATCTCGATATCGTAATCCTCGTCCAAGAACGCTGCGGTTTTCTCGGCCAGGCGCATTAAAAGATTGACGCAGAGGCTCATGTTAGGAGCCTGGACTATAACAGTTTTCTGGCTCGCCTCTTCCAGTGCTTGCTGCGCATCGGCCTCAATACCGGTAGTGCCGATAATTAGTGCGGTGCCGTGTCGTGCTGCGTATTCTGCGTGAGTTCGGGTGGCGGCTGGAAAAGTAAAATCCAGTACCGCGTCACTCTCAACGAACAACGCATCGACATTTTCGCCTACTGAAACGCCCAACGCGGAGAGCCCAGCGAGCTCACCAGCATCCCGCCCGATCGCATCGTGTCCGACGATCTCGCTCGCCGCCGAGAGACAAAATTCGTCGGTTTCATGCACCTGTGTGATGAGCATTGCGCCCATCCTGCCGGCCGCGCCAGGTATGCCAATCTTTATGTCACTTGCAGCCGCCATGGTAACCTCGCTCTCTTTCGGCGGAAAAGAACCACAAAGAACCACGTACACCAAGCGCTATTCGCGGACAGGCGGAAGGATCAGTCCTTCAAATCTTCCCAGAGGTCCTTAACCTTGGAGAAAAAATTATCCGATTGCGGACTGGTGCTCTTGGTACCGAGAGAATCAAACTGCTTGAGCAGTTCCTTCTGCTTCTTGTTGAGATGAACCGGCGTTTCGACCGCCACCTGAATATACATGTCGCCCTTAGCATTGCCCCGAAGCGCCGGCATACCCTTGCTACGTAGGCGAAATTGATGGCCGTTCTGGGTGCCGGCTGGAATGGTTACCCGAGCGCGCGCGCCACCCACCGTCGGTACTTCGACCGAGCCGCCGAGGGTCGCTTCCATCATCGGGATCGGCACTTCACAATAAAGATTCATCGCATCGCGCTGGAAGAGTGGGTGCGCACGGACAGAAATGAAGATGTAGAGATCTCCCGCTGGCGCGCCGCGCGCGCCCGCCTCACCCTCGCCGGCAAGGCGAATTCGAGTCCCGTCCTCGACGCCGGCGGGGATATTAACCGCGAGCGTCTTTTCTTTTTGAACTCGGCCAGAACCGCGGCAGCTCGTGCAAGGGTCTGCTATCACTGTACCAGAGCCCTGGCAGTTTGGGCAGGTGCGCTCAATGGTAAAGAAGCCCTGCTGGGCTCGCACTTTGCCGACTCCTCCGCAGGCACCGCATATGGTCGGCTTGGCTCCCTCCTTCGCGCCAGAGCCCGAGCAATCGCCGCAACCGACGGAAGTCGTAGCCTGAACCTTGGCCTGTTTACCGCTAAACGCATCTTCCAGATCAACTTCCATATTGTAGCGGAGGTCGGCGCCACGCGTTGATCCACTGCGCCCACCGCGGCGCCCGCCACCCATGAAGTCACCAAAGAGATCATCAAACACATCGGCAAAGCTGGAGCGAAAATCGAAATCACCCGGGCCTGGACCACCACCGCCTTCGAAAGCGGCATGGCCAAACTGATCATAAGCTGAACGCTTCTGCTCGTCCGACAGTACGCTATAAGCTTCGGACAATTCCTTGAATCGGGCCTCTGCCTCCGCGTCATCCGGGTTTTTATCCGGATGATATTTCATTGCGAGCTTCCGGTAGGTCTTCTTCAGCTCGTCGTGGCCGACATCACGGGAAACCCCGAGAGTCTCGTAATAATCCTGTTTTGCCATCGGGCCCTCAGCGATCGACAACGCCGCGCGTGCCGCCGAAAATTATCGGCGACGCGGCAAGCGCAATTGGCGGAAATAGCGTCATCGCCGAGTACGAATCAGTTGGAGCGCTTATCCTTCTCCTCGTCGTCCAACTCCTCGAATTCGGCATCGACAACATTATCGGGCTCAGGCATATCGTCCGCATCCGATGGACCTGCGGCGTCCGGGCCAGCGGCACCGCCCATATCCGCTTCAGATCCACCAGCATCTTTGTAAACCGCTTCGCCAAGCTTCATGGACGCCTGGCCGAGCTGCTCCATTTTGGAGCCGATCTCAGCGGCATCCTCACTGGCGAGTGCAGTCCGGACATCTGCAATCTTCGCCTCAATATCGTTTTTTTCTTCAACGCTAACCTTGTCGCCGTGCTCCTCGAGCATTTTCTCGACACTGTGCACCATCGCTTCGGCATGGTTGCGCGCCTCGACCAGCTCCTTGCGCTTCTGGTCTTCTTCGGCATGGGTCTCAGCGTCATGCACCATACGATCGATTTCGTCATCATTGAGGCCGCCTGAAGCCTGGATACGGATCTGCTGCTCTTTGCTGGTGGCCTTGTCCTTGGCCGAGACATTGACGATGCCATTGGCATCAATGTCGAAAGTTACCTCAATCTGCGGAACACCGCGTGGCGAAGGCGGGATTCCGACCAGATCGAACTGGCCCAGAAGTTTGTTGTCTGCCGCCATCTCGCGCTCGCCCTGGAACACGCGGATAGTGACCGCCGATTGATTGTCGTCGGCGGTAGAGAACACTTGGCTCTTCTTCGTCGGGATAGTCGTATTGCGGTCAATCAGACGGGTAAACACACCGCCGAGCGTCTCGATTCCGAGGGAAAGCGGCGTGACATCAAGCAGCAGTACGTCCTTGACATCACCCTGCAATACACCAGCCTGAATGGCGGCACCAATGCCAACTACCTCGTCCGGATTAACGCCTTTATGGGGCTCGCGGCCGAAAAAGTTTTTCACCGTCTCGATCACCTTCGGCATACGAGTCATGCCGCCGACCAAAATGACTTCATCAATTTCGCCTGCCGACAAGCTGGCATCCTTGAGCGCCGCTTTGCACGGATCAATGGTGCGGTTGATTAGGTCCTCGACGATGGCTTCGAGCTTGGCCCGGGTCACCTTCATAGTGAGATGCTTTGGTCCGCTCGCATCAGCTGTGATAAAGGGCAGATTGATCTCTGTTTGAACTGCGCTAGAAAGCTCAATTTTGGCTTTCTCCGCTGCCTCTTTCAGGCGCTGCAGTGCGAGCTTGTCGTCGCGCAGATCGATGCCGTTTTCCTTCTGGAATTCGTCCGCCAGATAGGAGAGGAGGCGCATGTCAAAGTCTTCGCCGCCGAGGAAGGTATCGCCATTGGTCGATTTCACCTCAAACACGCCATCGCCGATCTCGAGGATGGAAACGTCAAAGGTTCCGCCGCCCAGATCAAACACCGCGACGGTTCCACCATCCTTGCGATCGAGCCCATAGGCGAGTGCCGCAGCGGTCGGCTCGTTAATGATTCGTAGTACTTCAAGGCCAGCGATCTGGCCAGCGTCCTTGGTCGCTTGGCGCTGAGAATCATTGAAATAGGCCGGTACAGTGATAACTGCCTGGGAGACCGTCTCACCCAAGCTGGATTCGACAGTTTCCTTCATCTTTTGAAGTATGAAGGCGCTGATCTGGCTCGGCGAATAGCTTTCACCGCGCGCTTTAACCCAAGCATCCGCATTATCGTGCTCGGTGATGGTGTAGGGCACCATCTTGATGTCTTTTTGCGTCATCGGATCCTTGAAGGCACGCCCGATAAGCCGCTTGATGGCAAAAATCGTGTTTTCCGGATTTGTCACCGCCTGGCGCTTGGCCGACTGGCCAACCAATCGCTCGCCATCCTCGGTGAACGCCACGATAGACGGGGTTGTTCGCCCACCTTCCGCATTCTCGACCACGCGGGGTTCGGAGCCCTCCATGATCGCAACGCAGGAATTCGTGGTGCCAAGATCAATACCTATAACTTTACTCATTTGTCGCCCTCGTCGTTTAACAGACCCCAACAGCCATTCAATGCACCGAGCGGAGCCCCACTAAGGTTGGGCGAACCGCCAAATACACGACGGTTCAATTCGAGGGCATATATTGGTGCCCGCGAGCCAGCCTACAACCTTCTGAACCGTGAAATTTACCGATTACTCCGAAATTTTATCGATTTGCCCTATTTCTGAGCTGAATTCGCCGCTCTTTTTCCAAGAAACTAGCTGAAATACCAGAATTTTTTACCAAGGCGCTAGATTAAGCGTTGGTGTCAACTTTGGATTCCAAATTTTGTGCCTCGTTAACGTCACCATTACTGCTACCGTTTTCCGCGGCCTCTCCGTCGTCCTTGGCGACGCCTACCATAGCCGGTCTCAGCAGCCGGTCGCCGATCACATAGCCGGACTGTACCACCTTGACAATGGTCCCGCCCGGCTGACCGGTGCCCGGCGCCTCGAACATGGCTTGATGCAGATTGTAATCAAACTTCTCGCCAAGCGGATTGACTTGAGTGATGCCGTGACGCTCCATGGCGCTCGCCATTTCGCGCGCGGTCATTTCAACGCCTTCCACGAGCGCCTTGACGATATCGCTTTCCTCGCTGGCCTCTTCCGGGATTGATTCGAGGGCGCGAGCCATATTATCGGAAACTGAGAGCATATCACGGGCGAAATTTGCGATACCATAACGGCCGGCGTCAGCGATCTCTTTCTTGGCACGGCGGCGGACATTCTCCGTCTCCGCCATAGCACGCAGAAGCTGGTCCTTTAGTTCGGCTATATCCTCGACCACCGCTTCTTCTTCTGCTTCTGTGTCTTCGGTTTTTTCGGCAGGAATATCAGACTCGCAAGGTGCTAGCACGTGTTCCTCCGCGCCACTCTCGACGGACGTATCCGTCTCGCTCTTATCTTCTTCGCCAGCGGCATCCTGCCGCTCTTTTTCGTTCATCTAATTTTCACCTCTGTCTCCGTTAGCTTAATAACCGCCCGATGACGCTTGCCGTATGATCCACAAGCGGGACGATGCGCGCGTAATTGATACGGGTAGGCCCGACCACGCCGATCGCGCCGATAAAGCGCGATTGTTTATCACGATAGGGAGCGACGATCATCGAGCATTCGGTGTTGTGAAACAAATTATTTTCTGCACCGATGAAGATCTGCACTCCCTCCGCACCCTCGGTGCTCTCCAGCAATTGGACAAATCCCTCCTTGCTTTCAAGAGCGTCAAAAAGGCTACGGATGCGTTCGAGATCTGCCATGGCGTTGACATCGTTTAGAAGATTTGCGCGGCCGCGCACAATCAGTGTGCCATTATCTTTTTGCTCATTGGCCCAAGTGGCAAGGCCGGCTTCCACCACCTTAGCGGATAGCTTGTCTAACTGGGCACGGTGCTCAGCTAGCTCAGCAGAGATCGCAGAGCGCGCCTCTTCAAGGGTCCGTCCTGAAAGTCGTGCATTGAGATAGTTGGCCGCTTCGCTGAGCGCCGATTGCGGCATGCCCGCCGGTACCTTGATGACACGATTCTCCACCACGCCACTCTCGGTCACCATAATGGCGAGCGCCTCGCCGGGTCCGAGGGAAGCGAATTCGACCTGCTTAAACGGCACGTCCTCCTTTGGAGCAAGTACCAAGCCGGCACAGCGCGACAAGCCGGAAAGCGCTTCAGTCGCTTCACTTAGGAGCCCCTCCACGGTGCGGCCTGAGGCGTTACAAGTGCCCTCAATGCTGGAACGCTCCTGCGGGGTAAGATTACCGACTTCCAACAAGCCGTCGACGAAGAGTCTGAGGCCCAACTGGGTCGGCAGCCGCCCGGCCGAGGTGTGTGGCGAGAAAAGCAACCCGGAATCCTCTAGATCCGCCATGACGTTGCGGATCGTTGCCGGCGACAGCGGATTGTCGAGACGGCGAGACAGGGTGCGCGAGCCAACCGGCTGGCCAGTCTGCATGAATTCTTCGACCAGACGACGCAGGACTTCCTGGGACCGCCCACTTAGTTCGTACAGCATCCCG
Organism: uncultured Rhizobiaceae bacterium; assembly: GCA_964624055.1. Taxonomy (GTDB): domain Bacteria; phylum Pseudomonadota; class Alphaproteobacteria; order UBA828; family UBA828; genus PTKB01. The sequence goes on from CAZUXZ010000171.1 coordinate 30,533, forward strand.
AATCGCTCGAATAATCGCACGAAAATACCATCGTCAATGAATGTAGTGAGCCCTCGGAGCATCGTCAACGGCACGGCGAGCGTATACTTTACGGCAGTGCAGCGCTCGGTTAGGCTTCTTAAAACTTTCCCATTATAGGATGAAAATTATGCGCCCTTCCGGCAGACAGCTCGATGAATTGCGCGACGTTTCGCTGCAGCCCGGTTTCAACAAGCACGCGGAAGGCTCCTGCCTGGTTCAATTCGGTGACACCCATGTGCTGTGCACCGCAAGCGTCGAGACCCGCGTGCCGCCCTGGTTACGCAATTCGGGCCGCGGCTGGGTGACGGCGGAATACGGCATGCTGCCGCGCTCGACCGGCTCGCGCACTGGGCGCGAAGCCGCGCGCGGAAAGCAGGGGGGGCGAACCCACGAAATTCAGCGCCTGATCGGACGGTCCTTACGCGCCGTGACCGACCTCACTCAGTTCGGCGAGCGGCAGATCACCCTCGATTGCGACGTGCTGCAGGCCGATGGCGGCACCCGCACTGCATCGATCACCGGCGCCTATGTAGCGCTTCATCAAGCCTTTGCCGGGCTAGTCGCAGCCGGGGAGATCGAGCGCATTCCGCTCGCCGACCAGATCGCGGCGGTGAGCTGCGGCATCTATCAAGGCAAAGCGCTACTCGACCTTGATTACACCGAGGACAGCGAAGCCGATACGGATGCAAATTTTGTACTCACCGGCGCTGGTGGCATCGTCGAAATTCAGGGGACCGCCGAGGGAAAGCCGTTCAGTGAAGCGCAGTTCGAGAAAATGATGTCGCTTGCCAAGTTAGGAATTTCCAGTCTTACCAAGTTGCAACGTAATACCTTAGGCTCCAATGGCGCGTAAATTCCTTGACGACCGACTGGTGATTGCCAGCCACAATCTGGGCAAGGTGCGCGAGATAGCCGAGCTGTTGGCACCCTATGACATCGCCGTGGTCTCCGCCGAGAAACTCGGGCTTGACGAGCCTGAGGAAACCGAATCCACCTTCATCGGCAATGCCGAGATCAAGTCCCGCGCCGCGGCGAAGTCCACGAAACTGCCGGCCTTTGCCGACGATTCCGGCATCGTAGTGCCAGCGCTAGATGGTCGTCCAGGAATCTATTCCGCCCGCTGGAGCGGCGTGGAACGTGATTTTTCCCTCGCTATGGCACGTATCGAGCGAGAACTGAAAGAACGCGGTTTGGCGCGTGAGGGCGCCACTGCCTATTTCGTCTCGGCGCTCAGCCTGTGCTGGCCAGATGGACATATCGAGAATTTCGAAGGCAACATACATGGCGCGCTAACGTTTCCGCCGCGCGGCGAGAACGGCTTCGGCTACGACCCGATCTTCGTCCCCGATGGCTACGCGATCACTTTCGGTGAAATGGCGCCAGACGACAAACACGCGCTCAGCCACCGCGCCCGCGCGTTCGAAAAACTAGTGGCGGCCTGTTTTGTCGACGATGTTTGAGACTGAAACGGCACCCGGCCCACTCGCCATCTATGTACATTGGCCGTTTTGCCGCGCCAAATGCCCCTACTGCGACTTCAACTCCCATATCCGAGAATCGGTCGACGAGCACCGCTGGCGACGCGCGCTGCTAGCAGAGATTGAACATACCGCCAGCGAGACGCCGGGCCGCCGGGTTGGCTCAATATTCTTTGGCGGCGGCACACCGTCGCTAATGGCGCCAGAAACGGTCGCGGCAACAATCAATCATATTGGCAAAAGCTGGCGACTCGACAGCGATACAGAGATTACCTTGGAAGCCAATCCGACCTCAGTAGAGGCCGGACGCTTCACCGCTTATCGCGCCGCCGGCATCAACCGTCTCTCGCTCGGCGTGCAGGCTCTCGACGACGACTCACTTGCTTTTCTCGGTCGCCAGCATAGCGCTGCCGAGGCGCTAGCCGCTCTGGAGACCACTCGCGACACTATCTCGCGCTATTCCTTCGACCTCATCTATGCTCGTCCGGAGCAAAGTGTCGCCGATTGGCGGTCCGAACTGACGGCGGCATTCACCATGGTTGGAGATCATATCTCACTCTATCAACTCACCATCGAAAAAGGCACGCCGTTTTACACCTCTGTGCGAGACGGCGGGATCGTCTTACCGTCCGAGGCGCTCACGGTGCAGCTTTTTGAAATTACTCAGCAGCTTACCGCCGCCGCCGGCCTCAATGCTTACGAGATCTCCAATCACGCCCGGCCTGGCGGCGAATGCCGCCACAACCTCTCCTACTGGCATTACAACGACTATGCCGGCATCGGCCCGGGAGCCCATGGCCGCTTGACTCTGGAGGAGGGGGAGCGTATCGCCACCCGTCGCCACGCTAAGCCGGAAACATGGCTAGAGGCGGTTGACCGCGAAGGTCACGGTAATGCTCGGCAACACGAGGTGCCCCCAGCGGATAGCGCGCGAGAAATGTTGATGATGGGTCTTCGCCTAAAGACCGGCGTCGATCTCAAACGCCTCACCGAGCGCACCGGTCTTACTCTGTCGGACGCAGTCAATTTGAGCGCTCTTGAGCAGTTGAGCAGTGGCGGCTTCCTCATCCACAGTCATCAAAATCTCCGCGCCACGGATAAAGGACGTGCAGTGCTGAACAGCCTATTGACTAGATTTCTCGTATAACATTTATTGGCCAGTGCGGGAGACGGCGAAGCGATCAGGCGGCAGACTAATGACCCTTACCTCGCCGCGTCCGGAAATCTCGAGAACAGCGAGGCCGCGTTCTGGCAGGCCGTCGGGCGAGAAGCGGAAAATCCCACCGGCGCCGAAAAAGCCGCGAGCGCTGGCGAGCGACGCAGCTTCGAAGGCCGTATCGCCCTGATCGCGGGCTAGCGCCGCGGCAAGCGCCGTTGCATCATAGGCTAGGCTAGCTATGCGGTGCGGCGCGTAGCCATAGGTCTTCTCAAAACGCCGGACAAATTCGGCGCGTGCCTCGGGCGGCGTGCCGACATACCAGGCGCCAACCAGGGTCGGCTCAACCAGAGTCTCCGGATTGTCCCAGAGACCGGTGCCGAGAAAACGCACCTGGGTTGGATCTATATCGTAATAGGGCAAGAGCGGCACCACCTGGCGTAGGCTATCGCCACCGTCGGGCAGTAACAGGGCATCGAACGCAACGTTGCCCAGGGTGTCGAGCCCTTCGAGACGGCGCAGCGCACGTGCCGATATTTCATCGTCACGTGCGCTCAAGACATTACGTTGGCCAACGAGTGCGTCGTGCCGTCGGTCGTAATCAGCCAGACCACGCACTACATCGTCAGCATCCGAGGCGTCCGCCGCATAAAAAGCAACACGGGCGAATTCGCCACCGGCCGCCGCCACCGCCTCACGAGTCTGCACAGCTACGCTGCGGCCATATGGCGTACTGGGCGCGAGAACTGCAAAACGTGTCAACCCGCTCTCGACCGCGAAAGCAACCAGCCGATCGACCTGTTGACGCGATGTGTGGCCCAAGAGATAGACGCCCTCGCCTGCAACATCCGGATTAGTGGAGAACGCCACCATGTTAACCCCAAAAACCCGCGCGGTCGGCGTTACCGCGCGCACTTCTTCGCTAAGGAGCGGCCCAAGCAGAAGTTCTGCGCCGCCGGCCAACAGTTTTTCTGCCGCTCCGAGCGCGCCATCAGCCGTACCGCCGGTATCGCGTGGCTCGAGCCGGAAGCGCTCGTCAGCAACGTCGAACAAGGCAAGTTGTGCCGCATCCAGCAGCGCAGCCCCCTCGCCGGCCAGAGGCCCGGACAGCGGCAGCAACAGCCCGACCTTAACGGTCTCGGGCACACGATCCGGGGCCTGCAAGAACTCAGTCTTGACCATCTCGGTCAACTCCATCACCGCCTGTTCCTCGCCATCGTTGACACGCGACTCCTTTTTGACCGTTGCAACCGGTTCGGGCTTGGGTTCGAGCACCTCAGGTTCAAGCACCTCAGGCGCTTCTTCGGCCTTGTAAACAAGTAGTGAGTCCGTATCGTCTTCCTGGATTGCAACCACCAGTTCCTCGGGCCGTAGAGTTTTGTCCTGGGAACGTTGGGAGGGTAAACTGCCCACACCACAAGCCCCGAGCAGGAGCGCTAGCGTGATAAACGCGAAAATGTGGCGGATGCACATGGCCAAAGGCCGAATCCCTTCAGCGGAAGGTTTCAACTCCGCGCAGCCTAGTTGAGGCAGCTATGCCAAGTAAACTGAGTTCGAAACCGCTGCCCGGGCTTTATGTTGTCGCTACACCGATTGGCAATCTTGACGATATAACCCTTCGCGCACTGGATCTCCTCGGTAGCGTCGACCGCATTGTCTGCGAGGACATGCGTCATACCCGCATCCTTTTGGACCGTCACGGCATTGAAGCGCGCCTGATACCCTACCACGAGCATAATGCCAAGCAGATGATGCCCAACATCATGGCGCGCCTCGCCCATGGCGAAACCGTCGCTTTGGTATCGGACGCGGGCACGCCACTAATTTCCGACCCGGGTTACAAGCTGGTTCGCAAGGCCGTTCGGTCCGGCATCTATGTTTCGACACTGCCTGGGGCGAACGCAGCATTGGCTGCACTGATCCTTTCCGGACTGCCAAGCGACCGCTTCTTGTTCGCCGGCTTCCTGCCAACGAAAACCGCCGCCCGGTGCAAGAGCCTGCGCAATTTAGCAACGGTTGATGCGACGCTGATTTTCTTCGAATCGCCGCGCCGGCTGGCAACCAGCCTGGCCGATATGGCGACCGAATTGGGAGCACGCGACGGTGCCGTGGCGCGCGAGCTGACGAAGCTACATGAGGAGTTGCGTTATGGCGATCTTGCCGAACTCGCGACTCATTACGCCGAGGCCGGCGCGCCCAAGGGCGAGGTAACCTTGGTAATCGGCCCCCCGCGTGAGCCGGAGGCACTCAGCAACGAGGAGGTCGACGCTCGTCTCAAGAAACTACTGCAAACGGAAAGCGTACGCGACTCAGCGGCAAAACTGGCCGCGGAAATTGGCCACCCGCGCCGCGATCTCTATCAGCGTGCTGTGCGCCTTGCCGGCCAAAAGTCATGAGCGATTATCTCAGGTTGGCTTATCTGCGCGGTCTGACGACAGAATTGCCCAGCAGATCGATGCTTCGACCTAAGAACTGGCGCACTTCAGCCGAGGCACTCGAAGCCGTGAAGCCGCGCCCGCAACGATACTTTGAGCACGCAGCGGTGGCCTTCTTGTCCCAACATCTGAAATGAAGCAATCTGGGCTTTCGATTGGATATCACGGCAGTAAGACCCTGGCAGTTGCCAGAACATATGACCGACGTCTGGTGGCCGGAAGCAGATTGACCTAGATCCGTGGCCGTGCGAGGCAATGGGGATGATGATGACTACAGCCAGTTATTTGCTTCTGCCGCTGTTGCTTGGAGCGCTGGTCTTAAGCGGCTGCAGCTCATTGATTGTCGGTGCTGCGATGACCGGCGACACCGCAGCGGTTGAGGAACGCTCTGTCGGTGATGCGGTGGACGATCTCAACATTCGTGCCGAGCTCAATCGAATTTTTTTCGTGGACAATATCAGTCTTCTATCCGACGTATCATTCAGCGTGATAGAGGGCCGCGTGCTGCTCAAGGGCGCTGTTGAGAAATATGAGGACAGAATCCGCGCTCTTGAGCTAACCTGGCAAGCAGAAGGCGTCGACGAGGTGATCAACGAAATTCAGGTGACCGAACGGGGCAATGTCGCCGACTTCGTCCGCGATACTTGGATCTCCACCCAGCTCAAAACAGTAATTCTCTTCGACACCAACATTTTTTCGATCAACTATAATATTGAGACGATCAACGGCATCATCTACGTCGTCGGCATCGCACAGAATCAGGCGGAACTCGACAAGATCATTGATCACGCGCGGCAGATCAAGAATGTGAAGAAAGTCTTTAGCCACGTGATCATGAAAGATGATCCGCGTCGGATGCCCAAACCATGAGCAGCAAGCAAGATAATATCGCCAAGCTCGCGCATATCGGTGGATTGACAGAGTTGGAGATCGATCTCGCCGAAACGGCCCTTCTGCTAAGCGCGCTTGACAAACCGGACAGAGAGCTCACTCCCTATCGCGCGCACCTTGCCGATCTTGCGGCAGCAGCAAAAGCCACGACCGGCACCCATGATTTTCTTGACGGTCGAGTGGCGGCAATCAATCGGCTAATGTTTGAGAGCCATGGTTATTGCGGCGATATCGAGACCTATGACGAACCCGAAAACGCCAATCTTCTGGATGTTATCGACCGTCGTGCGGGTCTGCCGGTCAGCATCGGTATTATCTATATGCATGCCGCCCGCGCTGCCGGCTGTGATATTTCCGGCCTAGCGTTTCCCGGGCATTTTCTACTGCGTGTTACCGAGGGCGCCACGCGCATGATCGTCGACCCCTTTCATGGCGGCCAAACGCTAGAAGCCGGGCACCTGCGTGACCTCTTGAAGCAATTTCTCGGCGCTGATGCCGAGCTAAACCCGCGTCATCATGCACCCGTGAATGACCGCGATATTTTGTTGCGCTTACAAAATAATATCAAATCGCGTGCGCTTAATGCCGGTGAGACGGAGCGGGCCGGCGAAATTCTCGAACGCATGGC
>CAZUXZ010000172.1:0-19423 GCA_964624055.1 uncultured Rhizobiaceae bacterium
CCCGCATCTTGAGGCCAAGCGCAAGGGTTGCGACGATGGCACCGATATTACCGCAGCCGATGATGCCAAGCTCCTTCTTGCAGAGCTCGATACCCATGAATCGGCTCTTCTCCCACTTGCCGGCGCGGGTCGAGCGGTCGGCTAGCGGGATCTTCCTCACCAGCGCCGCCATCATTGCTATGGTGTGCTCGGCAGTAGTGATCGAATTACCGAAGGGCGTATTCATCACCACTACGCCTCGCTCAGTCGCCGCGTCGAGATCAATATTATCGACGCCAATACCGGCGCGGCCGATCACCTTAAGATTGTTCGCCGCGGCTATGATTTCAGCCGTCATCTTGGTTGCCGAACGGATGGCGAGGCCGTCGTATTCGGCAATAATGATTTTTAATTCTTCTGGCTTCAGTCCGATCTTCACATCCGTCTCGACGCCGCGCGCAGCAAAAACCTCTGCCGCCAGCGGGCTCATCTTATCGGCAATAAGTATCTTGGGCATGTCTGAACCTTCTATTTCTCGGTCCAACGTCAAGGGCCGTGGGTGGCGCAAATTTCGGCCCAGGCCCAGTCGAGCCAGGGCACAAGCTTTACGAGATCACTCGCCTCCACAGTCCCACCAGTCCAAATTCTCAATCCAGGCTCGGCGGCACGGTGGATCGCGATATCATATGCAGCACCCTCGCGGTCAAGCATTTCGGTGATTTCGTCGACTATCTCCCAGCGCGCATCTTCCGCGAGTGCCTGGAACCAATCCTCGGTTAGGCTGAGACATACGGAAGAACGAGAGCGCGTCGATGGATCACGGGCGAGATAATCGACCCAAGGTGTCTTGGCCACCCATTTGTCCAGCACCGCAAAGTTCGCGGTCGCGCGGGCTATCATGCCAGCACCGCCACCAATTCTTTCGACCCAGCGCAGCGAATCGAGCACGTCTTCGATGGCGAGCATCGAAACGGTGTTGATTGTCGCACCACGAAACACGCCTTCGATGATCTTTTGTCCCTTGGCGATGCGGAAAATTTTGGGCACCGGCCAGGGCGGAGTGAAAGTCTCTAGCCGCTCAGCGGCGCGCGGGCCGAGAAGCAGCATGCCGCAACCGGCCTCGCCACCCAATGCCTTCTGCCAAGAATATGTCACCACATCGAGCTTGTCCCAGGGCATTTCATGGGCAAGAACGCCCGAAGTGGCATCGCAAATGGTGAGACCTTCGCGCTCGGATGAAATCCAATCGCCATTCGGCACACGGACGCCGGAGGTGGTGCCATTCCATACGAAGACGCAATCCCGCTTGGGATCGACCTGTCTCAAATCCGGTAGTTCGCCATAGGGCGCGCGGATGATGCGGTAGTCGAGTGGCTTGAGTTGGGTTTTGCCATCAATCACCCATTGATCTCCGAAATTTTCCCAAGTGAGAAAGTCTACTCCGCGTTCACCCAAAAGCGACCACATCGCCATTTCCATCGCGCCGGTATCTGAGGCCGGAACGATTGCGACTCGAAAATTCTCTGGTACGCCCACTACCTTGCGCGAACGCGAAATTACCTCGCGGATACGCGCCAGCGGCTCCGTAGCACGGTGCGAGCGACCAACCAACGCCCTCTCCAATACGGCCAATGACCAGCCCGGTCGCTTGGAGCATGGACCGGACGAAAAGTTCGGATTGTTAGGGCGAATATTGGGTTTAACGAGCGATTTCATGTTGCAATCTTGGCTACAAAGAGGCGCGGATACTAGCACCAGGATTGACCGGGTCAATGCGCACACGAACGCCACAAACTAAATAAATTTATGGCAAAATGCAGAGAGCAGATTGCCTGGTTTCAGCTACCCGCGTAATAGTTGCAATCAAAACTGGCCTTAGTTTGCTTCTGTAGTCAAACGGCGAAAAGATTTATGGAGGGGAGACCAAATGACCGAAAGGAAGGTTGTACGGGGATGCTGTCCACTTGATTGCCCAGACACGTGTGCCTGGCAGGCCCACGTCGAGGACGGTAAAGTGCTCAGCGTCAAAGGTGACAAAACGCACCCCTTCACCCGTGGCGTTCTATGCGCCAAGGTTAATGATTACCATACTCGCACTTATTCACCGGAACGCCTGTTGCACCCACTGCGCCGCATCGGCGCCAAGGGCAAGGCGGAGTTTGAACGTATTACCTGGACGGAGGCGATAGATACCATAGCTAATCGCTTGCATGAGATTATCTCCTGCCATGGCGCCGAAGCAATCATGCCGGTGACCTATTACGGTTCCATGGGCGCGGTACAAAAATTTGCCCCACTACGACTCCTTAATGCGCTTGGTACCTCGGATATGCATGGCACCATCTGCGGCATGCCGAGCATCGCCCTGTTAGGCGCTGGCCATTCGGTTGGCTTTGATCCGGATGATTATGTTCACTCTCAACTCATTATCTTGTGGGGCGCAAATGTACTCACGACTGGCCATCACCATTGGCATTTTCTAAAACAGGCGCGCGAGCGGAATGGCGCGCGCATCGTCTACATCGATCCGCGACGCACCCGAACGGCGACACAATGCGACGAACATATCGCGTTCCGCCCTGGCACAGACGCTGCCTTTGCCGCCGGCATGGCCCATGTCATGTTCAAGGAGGGCTTGGTCGACTTAGAATTTTCCAAACTAATGGTGCAAGACATCGAAGCTTACCGTAAACAAATCGACCCCTGGACACCGGAGCGCGTTGCAGCAGAATGTGGAATAGGTGCGGACGTCGTAATCAGCCTCGCACGTGAATTCTCCGCCGCCAAACCTGCGATGATCCGCTGTGGAATTGGCCCGCAGCAATCCATCAATGGCGAAGCGTTCGTATGGGCGCTCTCGGCACTCTGCATTTTAGGGGGACATGACGGTGTGCCTGGCGGTGGGCTTTCCATTTTAAACTTACCAGACGTTAATTTCTCCCTCGCCGCGCGTGCCGATATCAAACAAGAAAAAACACGCAGTCTCGATATCGCTCGCCTTGGACCCATTCTTACCGGAGAAGATTCTGGCCAGCCTGTACACGGAATTGTGGTGTGGGGCACCAACCCAGCCGTGGTGCTAAACAATTCGGAGCAAGTCCGGCGTGGTTTGGAGCGTGAGAATTTATTTACCGTGGTCCTCGAGCATTTCATGACCGACACCGCCCGCTACGCTGATATAATCCTGCCAGCCACCACCCAGTTAGAGCATTTCGATGTGCACAGCACTTGGGGGCATTTTCACCTGATGCTAAACGAGCCGGCGATTGCACCGCTTGGCGAAACAAAATCTCATGGCGAGATCGTTCGCATCATCGCACAACGTATGGGACTCAACCACTCCGCGCTGCATGAAAGCGACGAAGAAATTGCTACATCAGCCCTACCGCCGGACGTGACAATTTCGGAGCTGAAAGCCGCGGGGTGGCTCAAGCATGTCGCGATGCCGCGGCTATCCCCATCGCCGGACAAAACCGTCAAACTAGCCGGATACCCCGTCATCCCGACCCCGACGAACAACTATAAACTTCAAATGCTTACTCCTAAAGCGCACTACTTCCTCAATTCAAGCTTCGCCAATATGGCGCGACACCAAAAAGCAGAGGGCGGGCCAACACTCGAAATGAGCAACGAGGACGCGGCACAGCGCAGCCTGTCAGATGGCCAGCGGATTGTTATCCAAAATCCGCAGGGATCTCTTCGAGCCACCCTCAGAGTAATTGAGCATATCCTCCCCGGCACGGTTTCGCTTGCCGGTAAATGGTGGTTTTATCCCGAAAAAACAGCGGCGGTGGGCAACGTTCTAACGCCATCCATCTGGTCGACTACGGGCCAACCCGCCTATAATGATACGTTCGTCGAAGTCAAAAGTGTGAACTAACACCACAAGAAGAGGACAAATGACCAGGAAAGAAAAGGCACCGCTTGATGACCGTTGTCTGACAGAAGCTCATTTTCCCGAACTGCCCGGCTTCTACCGCGGAAAAGTACGTGACACCTATCATCTGCCTGACGACCGACAGGTGATGATCGCAACGGACCGGCAGTCGGCCTTCGACAAGTTGTTGGCGGCTGTGCCCTATAAGGGCCAGGTGCTCAATCAGACAGCGCGCTTCTGGTTCGAGGCAACTAAGGATATCTGTCCCAATCATGTGCTCAGTTATCCGGATCCCAATGTGGTGATCGCGCGGCATCTCAAGATGATGCCGATCGAAATGATCGTGCGTGACTATATGACCGGCTCGACGGAAACCTCAATCTGGACAATGTATCAGCGCGGCGAGCGCGTCCTCTATGGACATACATTTGCCGACGGTCTGGTGAAAAACCAGAAATTGCCCGAAACCATCCTCACGCCGACCACGAAGGGCGAGCGCGACGCGCCGATCACCGCCGCAGAAATCGTCGCCGATGGCCTTCTCACCCAAGAGCAGTGGGATGCGGTGGCCGAGATCAGCTTCAAGCTCTTCGCCCGCGGACGCAAGATCGCCGCCAAGAATGGACTCATCCTGGTGGACACCAAATATGAGTTCGGCTTCGACCTGGAAGGTAGCATCACCGTCGCTGACGAGTTGCACACACCGGACTCGAGCCGCTATTGGAAGCAGGCGAGCTATCCCGAGCGCCTCGCCGCCGTGCAGGAGCCGGAAGGCTTGGACAAGGAGTTTCTCCGCCTTTGGGTGCGTGAGCGCTGCGATCCCTACAAGGATCCCATCCCAGATATTCCCGAGGATACCCTTGAGGAATTCTCGCAGAAATATATCGCGCTCTATGAGGCAGTCACCGGCCAGAGTTTTGAGTACGCCGAATCTGGAGTCTCTGTACACAATCGCGTTCGCGCCAAACTCGCCCAGGCCCTGCCGGAATATTTTGATTAAAACAGATCACGGCCTGTTGAAATCACTTATTGATCTGACGGCCCTGATAATGTCGAGCTCATCGCCATAGAACTCGACCGCCTGCTTTGTCAGCGGCATGCCCGACCACTTGAACAGCGACAATTCGGTGATTTCATCCGCCCTATAAAACGCCAAGCCCCTCCAGAAACCAGTTTAAGCAGCCCATCTGGCTCAAGTCATCCGCCAAAAATCAGCAGTATAGAACTGTCCTTCGCAACTTGACGCGCCGTCCGCTTGACAGCGGTGATTAGCAACCCAACACGTCCCGGGCGATAATTTCCTTCATGATCTCCGACGTGCCCCCGTAAATGCGCTGCACCCTTGCGTCCACAAAAGCGCGGGAGATTGGGAATTCGCGCATATAACCATAGCCGCCAAATAATTGCAGGCAGCCGTCGACTATTTCGCCCTGCGCTTCGGTAGATTTTAACTTGGCCATGCTAGCCGTCGCGTTATCCAGCGCGCCAGCGGAAAGTGAGACCGTGCAATCGTCTATAAATGAGCGTAGTGCACGGGCCTCTGTCATCATCTCGGCGATCTTGAAACGGGTGTTCTGGAAGCTTGCCAGGGACTGGCCAAAAGCTTGCCGCTCGCGGATGTATTCGACGGTCCAGTTGAGAGTGCCCTCAATGGCGCCGAGCGAGCCAATCGCGAGCGTCAGCCGCTCGCGCGGCAACTCATCCATCAGCACGGAGAAGCCTTCATTCTCAGTGCCGAGCACAGAATCGCCCTCGACCCGCACATTGTCGAAGAACAGCTCCGAGGTATCCGCCGAATGGAGGCCGATCTTTTCAAGATTGCGACCGCGAACAAACCCGTCAGCATTGTCATCAACCATCAACAGGCTGATTCCCTTAGAGCCGGATACGGAACGGTCAGTCTTAGCGACGACGATCACCATGTCGCAATTCTGACCGTTCGATATGAAGGTCTTGGCGCCGTTCAGGATGTAGCCATTGCCGTCGCGCTCGGCCACGGTCTGTATTCCTTGCAGATCCGAGCCCGCAGCGGGTTCTGTCATGGCGATAGCAGTGACTATTCCACCCGAAGCCATCCCCGGCAAATAGCGCCGCTTCTGCTCCTCGCTGCCGTGATTTAAGATGTAGTGATTGGCGATCCCGGAATGAACGCCGAGCATGCTACCGGCGAAAGCTGCATAACCATGACGCGCGAACTCACCAAGTATGACCGCGAGGTGGGTGAAGGAACCGCCCGCGCCGCCATATTCCTCGGGCAAATCCGGTGAGAGCAATCCACGGGCGCCAAGCTTGTTCCACACCTCGCGCGGCACGATACCGGCGGCCTCCCATTCCTCGTAATACGGCGCGATCTCCGCAACGATGAATTTTTCCACCGAATCGCGCAATATCTCATGCTCTTCGGTCATCCAGGAGCGCTCGGCCAAATACATGTTTCTTTACTCCCTAAATCCTTTCCGCCGCCAGTCAGTGCGCCTTAAGACCACATTCGAGAAAATTTGGAATCTGCCCAGTGATCTTGCCATAATTTTTCTGACTAAGAATCATGCGCCAATACAGCAAGCAGTGGAAGATGCTGAAAATCGTCGCTGTGGCCATTTTCGGATCGCACGGCGCGATGCTCCTGTGTTAACGCTACTTAACTCAGCCCGCCGGGGCGGCGGGCGAGCTTATCGCGTTCGCCGCCCGCGCCTGGAATATTAGGGATATCAGCGAGATCAAACGGCGTCGACTGGTACAAATCGTTGACCCAGTTGCAGAACAGCAGGCTTGCATGAGCCCGCCAGCGATTGACCGGTTTGGCTACCGGATTGTCGCCAGGAAAATAATCCTTAGGCAGCGCGATATTCGCGCCGACGGCAACATCTCGGTGATATTCATCGCCCAACGTATCGGTATCGTATTCAAGGTGATTGAACATATAGGTTTGGCGCTTGGCCTCGTCTCGCACTAGGCAAATGCCCGCCTCTTCCGACTCCAGCAATACACTAAGCCCCGCATCAGGCGGCAGATCATAGCGCCGGATTTCCGTATGGCGGCTTACTGGCACGGCGATATCATCGTTGAAGCCGCGCAACAATCCATCCCGTAAGCCGCAAACATGGTGGGAGAAGATACCGAACATCTTCTCCGACAACTCATATTTCGGCACACCATAGAAATGCTGTAGCGCCGCCTGTCCCGCCCAGCAAATATCAAATGTTTCCTGCACATGACTTTGCGACCAGTCGAAGATCTGGGTAAGTTCGCGCCAGTAGATAACATCATGGAACGGCAGGGTTTCGATCGGCGCGCCGGTAATGATAAGCCCGTCGAACTGGCGATCGCGCACCGTCTCCCAAGGCTGATAGAAGGCGAGCATATGTTCCGCCGAGGTGTTTTTTGGCGCATAGCTTGATGTTGTCACCAAGGTCAGAGAAATTTGCAACGGTGTTGCCCCGAGCAGGCGAGAAATCTGCGTCTCCGTCTTGATCTTTTCTGGCATCAGATTAAGGAGCGCGATCTCTAGCGGCCGGACGTCTTGGCGCAAAGCGGCCCGCTCAGTAATTACTAGAACGCCTTCCTCTTCCAGCGCAGTTTGCGCCGGTAGATTATCCGGAACCCTTATCGGCATAAACGCTTTCCCTTCTGCCCCGCCCGACTCCGGGTAGCAGCGGCGCAAACCTACTCTTCGTTATAGCATGACAACAGTTAAAAGTTTGGAGCGCCTCGACGATTTAGCAAGGGGGCGAGCCGATTATGATCGTCAACGTCCTCGACGCGATCTATGACGGCATCTCCAGCCCGACGAAAGCAGCTACCGTCTCCGCGCTCTATGGCTTTCTCATTGCCGCTATTTTATACCGCAACATGGGCCCAACCTCTCATTCACCCCGCCGGACCTCAACGACCAATTGCGCGACTTCCAATAGCGGGAGTATTGTTGGGACCGTTCCAATGCGCGGCAGACAACCGCCACTACAAATAAAAACGAAGAATGGGAGGAACGTCAAAATGACGGCAGAATCGGTGAAGGACTCGGGAAAACTAAATCTGGTCTGGCAACCGCTCGACATCGGCACAACCCGGGTGCGAAACCGCACCATGATGACCGCGATGGGGGTCTTTTATGGCGAAGACCATATCTTGAGTGACCGCCACATCGCCTATTACCGCGCCCGGGCAAAGGGCGGCGTTGGCCTGATGATCACCGAACAGCAAGCTGGCCACCGGCTTTCGAAAGGCTCGTTCTATGCCGGCTGTACAGCGTGGGAAAAGCGCGCCATTCCGCAATATGAGAAGCTAGCAGACGCGGTTCATGACGAGGGAGCGCGTCAGTTCGTCCAACTCTTCGGCTGCGGCGTTCACGATAAGGGCACCATGATCCTCGACGAATGGCATCCTTTGTGGGGGATATCCGATATCCCTTCGGTGGTGCACCGCGAAATTCCTCACGTCATGGGCAAGACCGAAATGCGCGATATCGCAAAAGGCTTCGGCGAAGCAGCAAACAACGTAAAATATGCTGGTCTCGACGGGGTCGAGCTACACGCGGCCCATAGCTATCTCTTCGGCCAAGTGCTTAGCCCCGCCTACAACACTCGTACGGACGACTATGGTGGCAACACTGCCAAGCGCTGCCGCCTGATTGTAGAAGTGGCGGAGGAAATGCGCGCCCGCGTCGGCGACGACTTCACCCTCGGCATCCGCCTTTCCTATGATGAATATCTCGGTGAGGCCGGCATCACGCCGGCGCAGGCGGACGAGCAGGTCGAAATCCTAACAGCAACTGGTTGCTTTGATTTTTTCAATATTACGCGCGGCAGCTATCACACGCTGCATATGGCAATCCCGCCAATGGACAGCCCCCATGGGGGCTATCAGGAATTCGGACAACGCGCGCGCAAAATTACTGGCAATCGGGCGAAGGTCTTCCTGGTCGGTCGCGTAACCGACTTGCACCAGGCGGAAGCGTTATTGGAAAGCGGCTCAGCAGATATGGTGGCCATGACCCGGGCGCAATTTGCTGATCCCGAGCTGGTTAAGAAAACTCGCGAAGGGCGTGCGGACGAGATTATCCATTGCGTCGGTGCCAACGAGTGCGTCGCGCGTATCTTCGACAACCGTCCAGCCACCTGCCTGGTCAATCCGGCAACCGGTCGGGAGACGCGCTGGGGGCCTGGAACCCTCGTACCAGTAGTGCCGGGAGAGAAGAAAAAAATTGTCATCGTCGGCGGAGGCCTCGGCGGCATGAAAACCGCGGCAGTCGCGTCAGCGCGTGGGCATGAGGTGGTGTTGTTCGAAAAATCCACCGAACTCGGTGGCCATATCAATCTGCTGAAGCGTCTGCCCGCACGCAGCGAGTGGCAGCTGGCGATTGATGATCTCGCTGGAGCGATGAAGCGGGGCGGCGTTATCACGAAGCTCGGCGTCGAGGCGGATGCGGATAGCATTCTGGCCGAAGAGCCTGATTGCGCCGTAATCGCCACCGGTGCGTGCTGGCGGCTCGACGGGGCCAGCCCATTCCGCCCCGGCATTTCCAGAATCGGAGGCCTCGACCAGGAGCATGTCATCGACATTTCTACCGCAGCCAAGCGCGCGCTCGACGACCCTTCCTCCCTCGGCCAATCCGTGGTCATCCTCGACGAGATCGGCACCTTCCTGCCGCTCGGCCTCGCCGATCTTCTCTCTCAGCAAGAAAGCATCAACATCGAAATTATCACACCGGACCCGATGGTCGGTATGGAGGCACAGAAGACTCTCGACAGCTTCCATCTGCTGCCGCGCCTGGTTGCCGCTGGAGTAACGCTAACGACCCAGCAAAACCTGCGCGCAGTCGAAGGACGGGATGTGGTGACCGGCTTCATCTGGGGCGGACCGGAGCGCCGGGTCCGAGATATAGATACTATCATCGTCGCCATGCTGCGGGAGCCAGTCGATGCGCTTTACCATACGCTTGACGGTAGGATCGCCGAACGCCACCTGCTTGGCGATGCGCTAGCACCGCGAAAACCCGTCCAGGTGATGTATGAGGCTGAGGAACTTGGCCGCGCAATATAGAGGTAAATGTCGGCAGACTTTATTTACTTCGACGACACGGGTCGCTAACGTTACCCGAAGAAAACTTCATGTCGTTTACATGAACCAGGGAGGCCGAAACGATGCCTATAAAAGAAACAGCGTGGGAATTCTTCGATGCTTGCGAGACTGGCAAGGGCGGAGAAGTTTGCAAGCAATGGTGCCATGACGGCGCAACCTTTTCCTGCCAAGCCGGCGCGCTGGCCGATGTAACCAACGCCGCTGACTATGCTGATTGGATGAAAGGAATACTCGGACCCCTCCCCGACGGCCGCTATGAGCTGAAAGCTTTTTCGGCGGACGAAGAACGCAACACAGTCACTGCTGCTGCCGTATTTCACGGCACGCACACGGGCGAGGGCGGCCCAATCCCCCCCACGGGCAAAGCCCCCGCCACCGATTACGTCTATGATTTTGAATTTGACGGCGAAAAAATTAGCCACATGACCAAGGTGTGGAACGATCTACCCGCGCTTCAGGCGCTGGGCTGGGCATAAAGCTAACCGGCGCGATGTAAAGGCTCCGGTGTAACGCCAAGACGCGTTACTCGAACACTATGTTGGGCAGATAGCAGGACACTACCCAGTTCGGCTGGTCGACGACCTCGCTGATCCGCATATCGGCGCAGACGCTGCACAGCATATAGGCGTGGGCAGCACTCAAGCCCTTCGACTTGGCGAGGCGTTCGATCATACCACGCACGGCGTTCTGGCTTGCCTCCATCAGATCCGGACCGATACCGGTCGTGACTTCATAGCCCTTGCCATCCAGGTGGCGCGACACCGGCCCCGACGTTTCAAAACGCGGAAATTTTAGGTTCTCGCCCTTCACCAAATCAATCTTCGCCGTCACGCCCATGGGCGATTCGATCGCGGTACCACACACCTCGCCGTCGCCCTGGGCGCAATGTGGGTCACCGATAGAAAAGAGTGCGCCCTCGACCTGCACAGGCAAATACAGATCGACGCCGAGCGTCAAGTCACGGATGTCCATATTGCCGCCCGTCGCATAGGGCGGGATGGTGCTATGCGCACCGCTTTCAGCTGGAGCAACGCCAGTGGTACCACAGAATGGTTTCAGAGGAATTCGGGCGAATTCACCCATCGCAGCCGGCTTCTCGAATGCCTTGTCGACACTCCAGATATTAAGTGAAGCTTCGGGGAAGTCGTCGGCCAGCAACCCGAAACCTGGTACGATCGCCGTCCACGCCCAACCCGATGGAGCAAAATCTAACAAGGTTACCTTCAGCGCATCGCCCGGCTCCGCGCCATCGACATAAACAGGTCCAGCGACTGGATTGACGCGCGCGAAATCCATATTGACGACATCCTCGACGCCAGATTGCGGCGTAATTTGGCCCATCAGCGCGTCAATTTCGTCGAATTCGACCATATCACCCGGTGCAATCGTGATCGCTGGCGCTGTCGCATGGTCCCAGCTGAGATGCAGATGCTCGTTGTGGATAGTGTGCTTATTGCCCAACCCGACGTTCATGACGGAATCTCCCCGGTTTGCCTATGCCGTTTTCTTTACAGCCCAAGCGTAGCACTGGCGGGTGGTGCTTTGTAAGATGGTCTCGAAGTGACGTCGAACGGACCGAGAGATCATGGCTAAAATCTCAATTCTGCCCCAGGACGACCGCAACAATGGCTGGAGTGCTATCCTGCCAGAACGACCGATCAATCCCGCGCTGACAGGAGACCAACACGCCGATTGGGTCGTCATCGGCGCTGGCTTTGCAGGACTCGCGGCGGCGCGCCGCCTTGGTGAGCTTCGTCCCAACGACAAGGTAATTCTGCTTGAGGCCCATGAAGTGGGCGAAGGCGCGTCGGGGCGGAACTCAGGATTCGCTATCGACCTACCGCACAATGTAGGCTCCTCGCTGCAGGAACTCGAAGGCTCACAACGCTTTATTCGCCTGAGCCGCGCCGCGATCAAATATCTCGAAGACGCCGTTACCGACGGCAATATTCAATGCAATTGGGCGGATCGCGGCAAATATCACGCCGCCGTCCATGCCAGCGGGAGCAAGGGAACCCTGGTACCCTTCACCAAGGAGCTCGACGCTCTTGGCGAGAAATATCGCTGGCTCGACCGCGACCAACTCAAAAAGGAGATCGGCACCGACTATTTCCATTCGGCGCTCTACACCAAGGGCGGCTATCTGATGAACCCGGCCGCGCTCACTCGTGGCCTGGCTGATAGCCTACCGAAAAATGTCAGCCTGCACGAACACACCCCGGTAACGCAGGCGGAATTCTCAAACGGAGCACGCTTGGAAACCCCCGAAGGCAGCGTCTCCGCGCCAACAGCAATCCTCGCGGTAAACGGCTTCGCGACCCAGTTCGGCTTTTATAAAAACGCACTTCTCAGTTTCGTGGCGCACGCCAGCCTGAGCCGCCGACTTACTCCAGAGGAGCGTAGTGCCCTCGGCGGCGAGGAGGATTGGGGTCTGACCCCGGTCAACGCAATCTCCGGCGTCACCATGCGCTTCACGCAAGATCACCGTATCCTTATGCGTCAGCGCTTCCGCTACGCGCCGAGTTTCCGTCGCCCGGATTACGAGGCGACGCAATCCCGCGACAATCATGAGAAACTTTTCCAAAAGCGCTTCCCAATGCTGCCAGATGTGCGCATGGAACACACATGGCGTGGCTTCGTCTGTCTCTCGCGCAATCATGCGCCCGGCTTTGGCCGCCTCGGCCCTAGTGTGTTAGGCGCAGTGTGCCAGAACGCCGTTGGCGTCACCAAGGGTACCATCGGCGGCCTCCTTGCCGCCGATATGGCCTCGGGCGAGGACAATCCGCTGATTGCCGATATGGAAAGCCAAGGAACGCCGATGCACCTGGCTCCCCGGCCCTTCCTCGACCTCGGCGTACATGCGCGCTTTCTCATGGAAATGTGGCGTGGCCGCAACGAAAAATAGCTCTGCAGTGGCATTACAAAAATTGTTGCTGACGGGTCTCCTCCGATATCCTCCTACTCGCTGCTGCAAGCGCTAAAATGGAGAAATAGTTCGATTTCAACCCGCGCGACCTAACCGCCGAATTAAAAAAATGTAGTGTGAAATGGCCTTGATGAATTAACTTTTTTGCAATCAATCAAAATTTTTTAGCGCTATAACGGCGTTTTGCTACGCTCCTGGCGCGCACTCACGAAGGATTTCTTCTAGCGCGTCCTTGGCATTTGGGCCGCTAACGTCTGGAAAAAGTATGGGGATATCGATGCCGCAAGCGCGATATTCCTGAATACGCTCGCGGCACTCCATTGGGGTACCAGAAATGGAAGAAGCGTCGATCAATTCGTCGGAAACAGCCGCTAATGCCGCAACGGAATCACCTTGCGCCCAGGCTTCGGATATCGCCGCTGCTTCCTCAGCAAACCCCTGGTCAGCTGTCATCCGAGCATAACGAGGAAAATAGCCGGTATAGGCGGCAAAGCCCGGACGCAGTCTGTCGAGTGCCTCTTCCCGGCTGGCAGCCACAGCGGTCGGCAACAAGGACGTAATTGTTATATCCCCCACATCTCGTCCGGCGCGGGCCGCGCCGACGGCAAGATGTCTGCGTACTGCCTCGCCGCTAGCGAGTGTGCTACGTACTAGAAGAATGCCATCGCCGATCTCGCCGGTGAGCTCCGTCATTTTAGGGAAAACGGCTGATAGATAGATTGGAAAATTTGGCCTAAGCGGAGAGAACCAGAGCTCGAAATTCTCGATATTTACAGTTTCACCGCGATACTGTGCCCTGCCCTCGCGGATCAGCTCGCTCACCAGTTCCACCGTCTCGCGCACGCGGGTCAACGGCTTGCTGTAGATCACGCCATGCTCGGGCTCTACTTGAACCTTGTGACTCGAGCCAATGCCGAGAATGAAGCGCCCGCCGGACAGTTGATCAACTGTCGCCGCCGCCATGGCGATGGTTGGCGCGGTGCGCACGAAAGCGCTGGTGATGCTGGTGCCGAGGAGAATTCTCGAGGTTGCCGTGGCGCAGGCTGCGAGAATAGCGAACTGATCGCCGCCATGCCCCTCCGCCACCCAGGCGGATTCATAATCGAGTTCCTCGGCCAATTTAACCAATTCGACGATTTCGGACGCGTTGACACCACTTGAAAAACAGATACCGAGCCGAGTCTTCTTCGCACTCATATCCATGTCTCCCTTTGACTTTCGAGAAGACAATACATCAACGGCACCGCCCAGGATGCGACAATTTGTTATCCCGAACTGTTGGGTCATGCTACTTACATAGCGCCATGCAAATGACCGATCGTAACAAGCTTCTCTTTATCCCCGCCCTCGCCGCCATCGGCGTTGTCTATAGCGCGCTTTTTCCAGTTAACAAGATGAGCGTCGAAAACGGCCTGCCTTATTTTGGCTATGTGTTTTGGTTCACGCTTTTAGCAACAATCGTGCTGCTAGCCATTGCTACAGTGAAGAAGGAACTACCACAGCTCAACTGGCCGCATATACGTGCCTATATGGTGTTAGGCGCCATCGCCGTCGCCATACCGGTGCCACTCCTAACCTATCTGGCCCCTAAAATTCCAGTCGGCATCATAACCCTTCTACTCGTGCTGGTGCCGCTCCTGACCTATGCGATTTCATATTTACTGCGCATCGAAAAATTCCGCCTGACCGGCGCGGTCGGCCTTCTATTTGGACTTGGTGGCATGCTGCTGGTGCTCATACCCAAGGCCAGTCTACCCGAGCCAGATATGTGGATCTGGGTGTTGCTGGCGTTGATCGGGCCGCTCTGTTTCGCCATGTGCAACGCCCTAGTTATTGTCCTGCGCCCACCGGGTGCACCGTCGATGACGATGGCAGCTGGCATGTCGGCCGGCGCCACCCTAATGCTCGCGCCGGTTATGGTGGCGAGCGGTCACGGCATGACTGTCCCCACCACCGACATTGCCGGAAATTTGATAATTCTATACGCTGCTGCGATCACCGCCGCCACCACCGTAGCCTGGTTTTTCCTGGTGCGCATCGTGGGGCCTGTGTTCTTCTCGCAATTTAACTATTTCATTGTGCTCGGCGGTTTCGGCTGGGGTTATCTGCTCGACGACGAACGTCACAGTTTATGGGTCTGGATTGCTACCGCCATGACATTTGTCGGTCTCGCCATATTCACCCGCGGCGCAAAGGGTCATGAGACCGCGAAAACGACGACGCCAGCACAATAGAAACTGCCGACCTTTCAAACCTGTCATGTTGGGTCAAGCTGAACATGGCGTTAATGGAGCAATTAAGACACATGCAATATTCTTTCTTTATTCGTGGGCAATATCCTAAGGGCGAGGACATGGCGGCACGCTTCCATGACCTTGCAGCTGAGGCGCGCTTAGCTGATCAGCTCGGCTTCACTGGCATTTGTGCCGGCATGCATTACGCCACCCACCCTCTGCAGATGCTGCAGCAGATTCCCTTCCTATGCCGACTCGCGGCCGAAGCGCCCCATTGCCGTATGATTCCGGGCATAGTGCTTCTATCGCTGCACAAGCCGCTTGATATCGCCGAGCAATTGGCGACGCTGGATGTGATGACAAATGGGAAATTGGTGTTTGGCGCCGGACTCGGCTACCGGGAAGTTGAGTTCAACGCTTTCGGCACCACCCAGTCGGAACGAGGCCCCCGTCTCGAAGAAAACTTGGAAGCTGTCTTGCGACTCTGGACGGAGGATCACGTCACCATGAAGGGCAGTCATTTCGAGCTTAACGACGCGACGATCTCGGTTCGCCCGGTGCAAAAGCCTAACCCGCCGGTCTGGTTGGGCGCGAACGCGGACGGCGCGGTGAGACGTGCCGCACGCCTTGGCGATACCTGGTTCATTAACCCTCATCAGCGCATGGAAACCATCGAACGCCAGCTCGATATCTACCGCCGCGAGTTGGACGCCCTCGGCAAGCCGTTCCCGGAAGAACTGCCGTTGATGCGCGAGATATTCGTTGCTGCCTCACGAGACGAAGCCATGCATCTTGCTCGCCCCTATCTCGAAGCTAAATACAAGGCCTATCACGAATGGGGCCAGGATAAGGCGATGCCAAAAGGCGATGACGACCTCTCGCTCGCCTTCGACGAATTGCTGGAGGACCGCTTCCTTTTCGGGTCGCCGGACGAGGTCGCCGAGCAGATCATTGGATACAACAAACGTCTCGGCGTCAACAGCTTCATCCTTGGTATGCAATGGGTCGGCATGCCCCACAACCAGGTGACTGACGCCATGCATCTATTCGCCGAGGAAGTCATTCCCAAGGTCGCCCAAGCTATTTAAGCGGCAATGAGAAATCGACATGATTTCGGTCGATTATCTCCGCACCCTACTGGCCTGGGACCGTTAACAGAAGAATAGTCTCAGCCATATCCTGTGGGGCGAGAGGTTAGGGCTAGGTTGCTTTAACGCTAACGAGCCGCCGGTAACAGTGGTTTCCACATTGAACGACAAACCGTTTGAATCGGAGAGAATCTGGTTTATCAAGCCGGCGCGCTCACAAGCGAGCAGACAGGCCCGCGGATCCCCCCACCCCGGCGCGGTAGTATGAGCGCAGCGCGAATGAGGAAGGTATAGGTGGCCCCAGGGTAGCCGTCCACGTCTTCGAGCATGTTGATGACGATTGTGATGATGACGCATTTGGACGAAAATGGGAACCATGGCGAGCGCCGATTCGAGAATGGACAAGCACCGTATCCTGAAGGAAATGTTCGGTTTTGACAGCTTCCGCCACGGGCAGGAAGCGGTGGTCGACGCCGTAATTGGTGGCGAGGACGTGCTTGCAGTAATGCCGACAGGCGCAGGCAAATCGCTCTGCTTCCAGGTGCCGAGTCTGGCACGAGGCGGGATGACCATCGTCGTCTCGCCGCTGGTGGCGCTGATGCAAGATCAGGTGATGGCGCTCAAGCTGACCGGCATCGCCGCTGACTGCATCAATTCCGCCGCCAACCGTGCAGACAATGTCGCCGCATGGCAACGCGCCGCCTCGGGTGAGACACGCCTCCTATATATGGCGCCAGAGCGTCTGATGACTGAGCGCATGCTGGAGGCCCTAACCCGCCTACCGCTCACCCTAATCGCCGTCGATGAAGCTCATTGCATCTCGCAATGGGGTCCGGCCTTTCGCCCCGAATACGAAGCGCTTGGTAAGTTGAAGACGCGTTTTCCCGGCGTGCCAATCGCCGCCTTCACCGCCACCGCGGACGAAATCACTCGAGGCGACATCTCCGACAAACTGTTTGCCGGCGGAGGGCGCATTTTCATCGGCGGCTTCGACCGCCCCAACATCCATCTAGGCGTCGAGTTCAAAGATCAGTGGAAGCGACAATTGCTCGAGTTCCTTAAGGGGCGCGAGGACGAAAGCGGCATTGTCTATTGCCTATCACGCAAGAAATGCGAGGAAACGGCGGCCCATCTCGCCAAGAATGGTTTCACCGCACTACCCTACCACGCCGGCATGGAGGGAGAGACGCGCGCCGCCAACCAGAACCGTTTTCTTGCCGAGCGCAGCGACATCATCGTCGCTACCATCGCCTTCGGCATGGGTATCGACAAAGCGGATGTGCGCTTCGTCTTTCACACTGATATCCCGGCCAGTATTGAGGCCTATTATCAGGAGATTGGCCGCGCTGGGCGCGACGGCCGCTTGGCCGAAGCGCGAATGCTGTTCGGCCTCGGCGATATTCGCATGCGACGCATGTTCATCGAGAACGAGGACAGCGACTCCGAGCGAAAGCGGCGCGAACATAAACGCCTCGACGCGCTCATCGCCTATTGTGAATCGCCGGGCTGTCGGCGTCGCGTGCTTCTCTCTCATTTTGGCGAAGCACCCGAGGCGTGTGGTAATTGCGACATGTGCGTTGATCCTGTGGAACTCGCCGACGGCACGCGTGAGGCGCAACTTGCGCTTGCTACGGTAGCGGCTACCGGCCAAAACTTCGGCGCCGCCCACATCATCGACGTACTGCGCGGTGGTAAGACCGAGAAAGTCATCCGGCTCGGCCATGACCGGCTGGAAGTACACGGCCAGGGTGCCACGCTCGGCAAGCGCGAATGGCAATCTATTCTCCGCCAAATCGTAGCCGCCGGATACCTGCGACTCGATATCGGGGGCTATGGTAGTCTCAAATTTACACCTGAGAGCGAGGCTCTGGAAAAAGGAACCGCAGAATTTCACTACCGCCCAGATATCGTGAAAACCAAAGCCGAGCGCAACCCCAAAGCCGCGAGCGAAGCGTTACCGGCCCTCAGCGAAAGAGAGTTTCTGCTGCTCGACCGCCTCAAAGAGCTGCGCCGTGAACTGGCCCAGGAACGTGGCGTACCGGCTTATGTCATCTTTTCCGACCGCTCCCTGCAGGAAATGGCACACCGCCAACCACGAACGGCAGATGAATTCGCCGATATCCATGGTGTTGGCGCGACGAAACTGCGCGACCTGGCAGAGACATTCCTAGCCGAAATTGAACGAGACGGCGCCTAACTTTCGGTCACCTATCTAATAAATTACGTTTGTCCTCCCTAGTCCCTATCCTCACCCTCTCGGAGGAGAACTTGGATGAATGAGGCTACCGCGGAAAAGCCGAGGAAGCGCCGAGCCGGTGGGCGCAGGGCGAAACTGAGCTGAAAGGGAGCCGCTATTAAACAGTTGCCGTGGAAGCTGCCAGTTAGCTCAAACAGGCCGATTGAGCCTCTCGACAAGGAAAGCGTCGCCACCATTTACGATGGTGCCATGCGTGTGTTTGAGGAAGTCGGTACCAAATTTCTCCTTCCGGACGCGTTCGGCATACTGCGCTAGCTAAATTGCGCGGTGATGAACGACAATTTCCGCATGACGCGCAACATCGTCATGCGGCATGTGGCATTGGCGCCTGCGACTTTTCCCCTGACACCGCGCAATCCTGACCAGAAAATTGCGATCGGCAGGTAGCACAAGGTGTTTGATGATTAGATTCTCATCAATTGGGATAGCGGATCCAGATATAATCAGAAGACGCTGCGCTCTAGCACCCGCTACGACAGCTAGCCGCCTGGCATGGCGATTTTCGAGTGGCTTAAAAAGCTATTTCGCCGCTTCGACCTGGATTTCGACAAGCAACTCGGGGAACGCCAGCCTGCTCTCCACGCAGGCCCGCACTGGAGGATTGTCCGCATCAACCCAGGTATCCCACACCGAATTCATCTCGTTAAATTGGGAGATATCAGCAAGCCAGATAGTCGCCTTTAAAATTTTGGATTTGTCGGTGCCCGCTTGTGCGAGCAGTTCGTCAATCTTAGCGAGCACTTGTTGTGTCTGACCGACCATGTCAGCACTCGAATTATCCGCTATCTGGCCGGCAGTATGTACAGTATTTCCATGTACGACACTTTGGCTCATGCGCGGGCCAGGCTTGATACGTGTTATTGTCATCATATGATCCTTTCGACGGGAATAAAGACTGGGCTATCCTACAGGGATTGAGGAGTAACATATAGCATGGCCAGGGAATTCTCTAGCAGTGCCGGAATACTAACTATTATGTATTGG
>CAZUXZ010000173.1:0-17147 GCA_964624055.1 uncultured Rhizobiaceae bacterium
CGGCGCAGCAAACGTTCAAACAACGGCCGGCGGTAGGTTTGCGCGATATGGTGACGGGCATGATCAACGAGATGCATATAATCCACACCTGAGGGGCAAGTAGTCATGCAAGACAGGCAGGAAAGGCAGCGATCTATATGCCGCACCGTGGTCTCATCAGCGGGGCGATCACTTTCCAGCATGGCCTTGATCATATAGATACGCCCGCGCGGACTATCGCGCTCGTCGCCGAGCAGCACATAGGTTGGACAGGTGGCGAGGCAAAAGCCGCAATGTACGCAGGATCGCAGCACCCGTTCCGCCTCGGCGATCTCCGGCTTGACCAGTTGCGTGATGTCGAACTTAGTCTGCATGCTGCGCCCCGTCGTCACACCCCAGCATACATACGGCCCGGATTGAGCACGCAGGTAGGATCGAAACTTTCCTTGAGGCGTGCCGAGAGCTCTGCGATGGCCGGTGCCAGCGGCTGAAAAACAGGAACGGCGGCGCGGATATCGCCCGGCGCTCTTACCAGTGTCGCATGTCCGCCTTCGGCCTTCGCCGATTCGCGGACCACCGGCGCACTGGCATCTTCTTCCGCCGCTACCGCAAGCCATACCAAACCGCCTGCCCAGTCGATAAAGGCCTCCGCAACGATGGTCTCCTGTAGGCGCGCGATCAGGCGAGCGCCTGCGGTCGGCGGTAACGAGATGCGCCAGAGTGCTCGGGAATCCCCGGCAAAGGGCTTCGCGTCGCGTATCTCACACCAGAATTGGCGCGAATTCATGCCGTGTAGCTCCTCGATATTGCCGAATGATGAGAACATGTCGCGGAGCGCCCGGCAGCGCGCCTCGGCAGAGAGACCGATCCCCTCGATGCGGAGAGCGGCGACGGACGCGCCGGCGTCGGCAATGTAGGAAACCGCTGAGCGCGCAGCCAGCGCCGTCGGCAAATAGGCCGCACCTGATACGTCATGGGGACTCGCAATGGCCTCGTTCATCGCTACGACACCATCCGCCGCGTCGAGTCCAAAGATGAGGACGGTCCGAATTTTCTCTGCCGCCGGCATAACCTTGACTGAGATCTCATGCAGCGCGGCGAGAGTACCCCACGAGCCGGCAAGAAGTTTGCAAAGATCGTAACCGGTGACATTTTTGACCACCTTACCGCCGGATTTGAAAGCCTCCGCCCGGCCGCTCACGGCATGAAAGCCAAGTAGATGATCTCGTGCCGCGCCGGCCTTGATCCGGCGCGGGCCGGAGAGATTGCAGGCAATGACGCCGCCGAGCGTCGCCCCCACCGTGCTACCGATAATGGCCCCGTAATCGGCTGGTTCGAAGGCGAGCATTTGCCCCTTCTCGGCAAGCACCGCTTCAATCTCCGCCAGCGGCGTGGCGGCACCCGCGGTCAGCACCAGCTCTTCCGGCTGATATTCCTTGATACCCGCAAAGGCCGAGAGATCGAGTGTGCGCTCTGTTTGCATCGACCGACCAAGCGCGCGCTTGCTTCCGCCGCCTACGATCTCCAACGGATGGACACCCGCTACCGCCCATTCGACCGTTTGTACCAGCTCGTCGACGGTACCTGGTTTGAGGGTCTGGTCCATTAAAAACGCGGCAGGTCGGGAAATGGCAGCTCGCCACCATGGACATGCATGCGGCCAAGTTCGGCGCAACGGTGAAGGGTGGGAAAGACCTTGCCAGGGTTTAGCAAATGATGCTCATCGAAGGCGCATTTGACGCGCTGCTGCTGCTTGAGGTCGATTTCGTTGAACATCTCACCCATCAGGTCGCGCTTTTCGACGCCGACACCGTGCTCACCGGTGAGTACACCCCCAACCTCGACGCACAACTTGAGAATTTTCCCACCCATTTCTTCGGTGCGCTCCAATTCACCGGGCACGTTGGAATCGAAGAGAATCAATGGATGGAGATTACCGTCGCCAGCATGAAAAACATTGGCCACCTGTAGATCATATTCCTTTGACAGTTCCGATATACGAGCGAGCACTTCAGCGAGCCGATGTCGCGGAATGGTGCCGTCCATGACGTAATAATCTGGTGCCAGCCGTCCTGCCGCAGGAAATGCAGATTTCCGTCCAAGCCAGAATTTCTGCCTCTCCGCCTCGTTCTCACTCACCCGGAGTGACGACGCCTTGCAGGACTCGGCAATATCGCCTACACGACGCACCAACTCCACAACCTCGACCTCCGGTCCGTCGAGCTCGCATATAAGGATGGCTTCCGCGTCAAGCGGATAACCCGCATGGCAGAATTCTTCGGTGGCATGTATCGCCGGCTTATCCATCAATTCGAGCCCAGCGGGGATGATACCCGCGGCGATGATATCGGCGACGCAGCGCCCAGCGTTGTCATTACTGGGAAAGCCGATCAGAAGCGCTTGCGCCACCGGCGGTTTGCGTAATATGCGAACGCTCACTTCCGTAATCACGCCAAGCATGCCTTCGGAGCCGGTAATCAGGCCCAGAAGGTCGTAGCCGTCACTATCGAACTGCTTGCCACCTATACGTAGGATTTCGCCATCCATCATAACCATCTCTACGCCCAAGAGATTATTGGTGGTAAGGCCATATTTGAGGCAATGCACGCCACCCGAATTCTCTGCCACATTGCCGCCGATCGAACAGGCGATCTGACTCGACGGATCAGGCGCGTAATAGAAGCCGGCAGCATCCATTTGCTGACTGATGGTCAGATTGGCCACACCCGGCTGTACCACAGCCACGCGGTTGGCGTAATCGATCTCAAGAATACGATTGAAACGGCCGAAGCCGAGGGTAATACCGTCTTCGAGAGGCAGCGCACCACCGGAAAGCCCGGTCCCCGCACCGCGCGGCACGATTTTCACGCCCTCCCGCTTGCAAAATGCGAGAACGCGCGACACTTCTGCCGTATCACCCGGGAGGACAACCAGCATAGGCGTTTGCCGATAGGCACTGAGGGCGTCTGTTTCGTAGGCCTTAAGAGAGGCCTCGTCGTCCATGACATGGGCCTCGCCGACAATCTCCCGTAGACTTTCCGCGATCGTTTCGCGACGGCTCAAAATGGTATTGTCGGGCGGCGGCATTTTCATGGCGTGGGTTCGCTCTAAAGGGGCGCTCGTATTCCCTCAGTGTACGAAGTCCGCCACTCATCAGGCAATAGGAATACCCGCAGGGCCATTTTCGCGCCTTCAAGTTGGGTGTTTCCGAGATGTCGTGGCAATTCCCGGCGCGGCGTGGCGTCAGGCAGCTACTATTAACCTTGGCGCGACTTGAAGCGCGGGTTGCGCTTGTTGATAACGTAAACCCTGCCCTTGCGCCGGACTATACGGCAATCCTTGTGGCGCCGCTTAGCCGCGCGCAACGAGTTGAGAACTTTCATAGTTTGTGCTCTCTGCCGAAAGTTTAAAGGTTGCTCGGAAAATAGGCGCGGCCACGGCCGCTGTCAACGCCACGAGAAGAGACCTATTTCAGCGATGGATCAAATTTAGGCCATAAACGCAGAAGACTCCGACATAACCACGCTCCAGCACATTGATCCGGTTACCGACCGGCACTTAAACCGCCCAACATTCCGCACCAAAACTTAAATTTTATTAGAGTTCAATGCCTTCCGGATACCTTTGCAAGACATCCCTGAACGCCGGTCAACCTTGGACCAGCTCCTGGCGCTGGCTGCCCAAACCGTCGATTTCAAGCTCCATTACATCACCCGGCACAAGGTAAGTCGGTGGCTTCATGCCCATTCCAACGCCCGGCGGGGTGCCGGTGGCGATCAGATCGCCAGCTTCAAGCACCAAAAACTGGCTTAGATACCAGACAAGATGAGCAACGCCGAAGATCATCGTGCTGGTATTTCCGTTTTGGCGAAGCTCCCCATTGACGGACAGCTTCATCGGCAGCGTCTGCGGATCAGAAATTTCGTTTCGGCTAACCAGCCACGGGCCTGTGGGACAGAACGTCTTGGCTGATTTACCCTTAACCCAGGTCGGCCCGCGGTTGATCTGAAAATCGCGCTCGGAGACATCGTTGACTATGCAATATCCAGCGACATGCTCCATCGCAACCGTTTCGTCTGCGACATAACTCGCTTCCTTGCCGATCACAACACCGAGTTCTACTTCCCAGTCCGTTTTTTTGCTGGTACGCGGAATGAGTACCGTGTCATTAGGCCCACAATAGGAGCTCGGTGCCTTGGTGAAGAGCACGGGCTCCGCCGGCACGTCCATATTGGCCTCCGCCGCGTGGTCAGCATAATTGAGCCCGATGGCAAGGATATGCCCCGGTCGCGCAATCGGTGCACCGATGCGCTCCGCATCCATGTCGATGATAGGAAAATTGTCTGTACCCTCAGCAAGGCGCGCTTCAAGTGCCGCCATGCCGCCTGCCGCGAGCCATGCACCGTTATAGTCCTCGACCACGGAGGAAACATCAATCACGCTTTCATCCGCTTTGCGCACTGCTGGCCGCTCCTGGCCGAGCGCGCCCACACGCATCAGTTTCATGCTATCTCTCCGATGTCTGACTCAATTTATGGGGTGGAAGATATCTCCGGACCCCGGCCCGCCGCAAGCTCCGAAGCGGCGATGTCGCTGATAACCATAAATCCGGGCGCATGGGTGATGCAGATATCGGGTCGCGCCTGTTTGATCGCCATTTGCGGCGTCACGCCGCAAGCCCAGAAGACCGGCACTTCGCCTTTCTCCAAGGGTACAGATTCGCCGAAATCTGGCGCCAAAATGTCAGCAATTCCGATCTTTTCCGGATCGCCGATCTGCACCGGAATGCCGTGAGCGCGGTCGAAATTCTTGGTTATTGCCACGGCGCGTTCAGCGCACTCCGGCGTCATTGGGCGCATGGAGACCACCATCGGACCTTCGAAAGGGCCGGAAGGCTCGGTTTCGATATTGGAAATGAACATCGGCGCGCCCCGATCCAATTCAATGTGGCGAACCGGTATATTGGCCTCCAGCAGGGCTGCTTCAAAACTGTAGGAGCAGCCTAGGACGAAGCCGACAAAATCATCCTGCCAAAGATCGCGAATATCGATGGTCTCGCGCTCCAGCTCTCCATAGCGATAGACCCGATAGAGCGGCACATCCGTACGTAGATCGAAATCCTCAGCGAGCGGCGGCAGTGTCGGATCGCCCACTTGCGAAACTGCAAGCACCGGACACGGTTTGGGATTGGCATCGCAATAGCGGTAAAAATCGCCGGCCAGATATTCCGGTAGAATGACCAGATTGCCCTGCACGCAATTAGGCGCCGCCCCGGCGGTTTGATCGGCGAAAATACCGCTGCGGATTCGCGCTCGGAGCGCCGCCCCCTCCTCCTGCGCCTTGGCAATCACAGAAGCTTGTTGGTCCCACATCATGCCCGTTCCCCCCAACGAGATTTCGCACTAAGCTATATCTTAACATGCATTTTTTGCCTGCTTCGCGTCCATGTCGTCAAGAATGACTTTGCACACAACATAGTTGGGTCGCGCCATCTGCAAAGCATAAAACTCCCTTTTATCCACATCGGTGGGTAGAATTATCACAGCGCCGGTATTGGCATAGACGCACAACCGATCCATAAATTATCGACTCAATGTTTTAACCAATTGCTAAACCGAATAGCGCAAATCCTGTAACACTGAAATTTGGGTTTTGAAAATCTTCCGCACAAATTTCATATCAAACCGTGCTTGAGGAAGAGTTTGAAAAAATGGGATGCTCCACCGCCTAACCTATTTTGCAAACGAGAACTTGCATCCGATTTGAAACAAGGGGCAATAGAATAAATGCCTTTGTAATATACTTTGGTTGGAGGGTTTAGCTCCCAAAATTTTTGTTGGAGAAACGGTGGATTTTGCAACTTGGACAAAAATTGCGCTGATTTGCATTTTAGGAGCGATGTCACCTGGCCCCAGCCTTGCGATAATTATTCGAAATACTACTGCGGGGGGGCGACAACAGGGCGTGATGACCGCCGTTGGGCACGGTATTGGAGTTGGGGTTTATGCCTTGGCTGCGGTCACTGGACTTGTTTTGCTGCTGAAAGCTGAGCCTGCATTAATCAATATTGTTAACTGGGCAGGAGCTGGTTTCCTAGCATGGATTGGCTTCCAGCTTATCCGATTTGTCCCGCAAAAAGGTGAAGGTAAGGGAGAAAGTCGTGAAACCCAAAACAGTCGAGGTTTTATCGAGGGTTTCACTGTAGCTTTTCTTAACCCAAAAATTGCTGCTTTCTTCTTGGCTGTATTTAGTCAATTTGTTCAGCCCGATCTAACCTGGTTTGACAGAGCTATTATGGTGCTAACTGCTGGTATAATTGATGGAGCTTGGTATGTAATCGTTGCCCTGGCAGTCGCAGGCAGTGGTTTGGTCGATTGGTTGCGAAGAAGAGAGGTTTTTGCAAACCGTATTATTGGAAGCTTGCTTCTGATTGCTGCGATCGGACTGATACTGCGCGCTACACACGCAGCTAACTGGGTTTGAGCGTCTCAAATCATCAAACAATCGTACTAAGGATTCCAACTCTGCGGCAGCAACTTGGATGTGGCGACCGACGATACGGTCGCCCGTCTGAAGAGCATGATTGCCACGGGTAGTCATATGGAAGGAATGGACGTGACGTAACTCCGCACCGGACGTGAAGTTCACGCTCGCCTTCGACAAGTTCGAGTGCTAGCGTCTCCTCTTGGCGGTGAAAGAATTACGAAAATTGTTGTCCGCTAACAGCCGGACGGAACGGAAGGGAGATGACCATGAAACTCGACCCTCAAGTTCAAACAGTCGTCGATGAAATCAACGCAGCAATGACGGAAGCGGATGCAGGATCTTTGTGGGACCGACCAGTTGCCGATGTGCGCGTGGATTTCGACAACCTGGTGCTCGGTCTGCAAGCACCCGGGCCGCAAGTCGGCCGCGTTGAAGATCACGACATTCCAGGGCCACACGGACCAATTCAAATCCGTATCTATTGGCCGGCGGGAAGCAATCCCAATAAACCGTTGCCGGTCTATATCAATTTCCACGGCTCGGGCTTTGTCGTGCTTAGCATCGATACCCATGACAATGTATGTCGAGCGTTGTGTGAAGGTGCGGGCTGCATAGTCATCGGCGTCAACTATTGCAAAGCACCTGAGAAAAAATTTCCCAAGCCGACCGACGAAGCCTGGGCATCGCTCGAATGGGTCGCAGCCAACGCTACTGAGATCGGCGCCGACCCGGCACGCATCGCGGTGGGCGGTGACTCCGCGGGCGGCTGCCTCGCCGCGGTTACCGCTCAACGAGCGAAACGCGAGGGCGGCCCGCCGCTTGTCTTTCAGCTTCTAATCTATCCGGTTACTGATACGCGAGAGGACCGACCGTCCTATAAGAGCTTCGGCGAAGGCTATGTGCTGACCGCCGAAGCCATGGCCTGGTTTTTTGACTGTTATTTCAACGACGATGATGAGAAGTCCAACCTTGCGGCGGCACCACTGCGAGCGGACGATCTGAGCGGCCTGCCCCCAGCGATGGTGATGACGGCAAGCCACGATCCGCTTTATGACGATGGCGTGGCCTATGCCGAAAAACTTAAGGCCGCCGGAGTGCCTACCGATTATCGAAATTATCAGGGCCACATCCATGGCTTCTGGACGGCGACGGGGCGCATGGATGTCGCCACCGAGGCCCAAGTGACGGCGTGCAAGGCGCTGCGCCAAGCTTTCGACACGGCTTAGGGGCCGGGCAATGACAAGCATTGCCGTCGATACGCTGATCGTCGGCGCCGGATTCTCCGGCATCTACATGCTCAAGCAGTGTCGCAAGCTTGGGCTGTCTGCGCTGGTCGTCGAGGCCGGTGGGGATGTCGGCGGAACCTGGTATTGGAACCGTTATCCCGGCGCGCGTTGCGACGTCGAGAGCATGACCTACTCCTATTCGTTTTCCGACGAATTGCAAAACTACTGGACCTGGAAGGAACGCTACGCGCAGCAAACGGAGATTCTCGACTATATTGGCCATGTGGTAGAGCGATTTGATCTGCGGCGGGACATGCGCTTTGAGACGCGCGTAACCGACGCCGTTTTCGACGATGCAACCAATCGATGGCAGATCGAGACGGAGAGCGGAGATAATATTTCCGCCAAATATTGCGTCATGGCGATTGGCTGCCTGTCGACACCAAACCTACCCGATTTCGAGGGTCTGGAAAGCTTCGAGGGCGATACCTACCACACCGGACGTTGGCCGCACGAAGAAGTGAATTTTTACGGAAAGCAAGTCGGCATCGTCGGCACCGGCTCCTCCGCTATCCAGTCCATTCCCATGATTGCCGCCGAGGCGAATCACCTTACGGTCTTCCAACGCACGGCGAATTTCAGCGTTCCTGCTTGGAACGTTTCCCTTGATGCAGGAGCCATCAACGCCTGGAAGGCTAAATATCCAGAGCTTCGTGCGCGCGCGCGCGAGTCCCGCGTCGGCGATATTTTCGAGATTTCGGAGACCTCGGCACTCGATGTGTCACCTGAAGAGCGAGAGACCGTGTTTGAGAAGCGCTGGCGGCAGGGCTCGTTCAATATGCTGGCGAGCTTCGCCGATCTTGTAACTAGCCGCGAATCAAACGATTTTGCCGTGCAATTCGTTCACAAGAAGATCCGCGAGCGGGTCAACGACCCGGCAGTCGCGGAGCTGCTGTGCCCAAAAGATCATCCGTTCGGCACCAAACGGCTCTGCGTCGATACTGGCTATTACGAAACCTTCAATCGCGACAACGTTAGCCTGGTCGACGTTCGTACGACGCCGATCGAGAAGCTCACGCCCAAGGGTCTCAAATCCGGCGACAAGGATTACGAGTTCGACGCTATCGTCTTCGCCACCGGCTTCGATGCGATGACCGGCGCGCTCCTCAACATCGATATCCGGGGCCGCGGCGGCGTGTCGTTCCAGGAGAAATGGGCCAACGGGCCGAGAACCTATCTCGGACTCGCCGTGGCCGACTTCCCCAACCTCTTCACCGTAACCGGCCCCGCCAGCCCTTCCGTACTAAGCAATATGATGACTTCGATCGAGCAACACATTGAATGGATCACCGATTGCATAGAGCACATGGAAGCGCGCGGCCTTGCCACCATTGAGGCCAGCCTTGAGGCCGAAGATGCTTGGATGCAGCACGTTACCGATGCAGCGGACGGGACCCTCTTCTTTGAATCCAACACTTGGTATGTTGGCGCTAACATCCCGGGCAAGTCGCGCGTCATTTACCCCTATGTCGGCGGTGTCGGCGCCTACCGCAGCATCTGTGACAAAGTCGCGGCGGAGGGGTATGAAGGGTTTGTCCTGCGGCCCACAAGCTCAGAGACCGCGCGGGAGGCCGGTGCATCGCCTTAGATCGGACAGTTAGGTCCACAATTCTAAAGCCGAGCCCCCCGCAAGAGCGCAACTGCCCGTTAAAGAAAGCTCAGTCGCGCATGTTCACATATTGTAGCGGCTGTTTAATTTTGAGCTCCTTGACAAGCTGTATTACGGTTTGCAGTTCGTCACGTTTCTTACCAGATACTCTTAGCTCATCACCCTGGATTGCTGTTTGAACCTTGAGTTTGGCGCTTTTAACCGCCTTGACGATGGTTTGCGCCAGATCACGGTCAATGCCCTGCTGGATAGTTACTGCTTGGCGTAGGGTCCCGCCCGATGCATCTTCCACCTTAGCGAAATCGAATGCAGCGATATTCACCTTGCGCTTACCCATATGGCCTTTCAATAACTCCTGCACCTGCTTCAGCTTGAACTCATCGTCAGCGCAGATGGTAAGCACATTTTCGTTGCGCTCCATGGCGCAGTTGCTTCCCTTGAAATCGTAGCGGGTGGAAATTTCACGCGCGGCGCCCTGCAGTGCATGGTCGACCTCTACCATATTGGTGCGTGAAACGATATCGAAACTAGGCATGGAGACTCGCAAATTTGTTCTAAAATAGGAGTAATCGGACAAACGGTTAGCCTAATGCCACCACGGCAAATTCTAATTGGGCTGTTACTATGCGGCTAAATCGTCCAGATCAGATGGCGTGTTAGGTGTCGCTAACTTCGCCCTCCCCTTAAGCCAAGAATTGACGAAAGTCATTACGAATTTTCCTTTCCGGCAGTTGAGTTGACGGGACTCCGATCCATTATTGAGGCTATGTTTGGCGTTGCCCCTGAGCATAGCATGACCGGCGGCGGCTTTCATTCCGACAACGGCAGCTGAGGGGGATCCCTCATCCGGGTATCGTTTGCTTAAATTTTGCCAGTTTAGCAATGTGCTGATCGATGCCCGTGAAGCCGGATTTCATGGTATT
This sequence comes from uncultured Rhizobiaceae bacterium, assembly GCA_964624055.1. Lineage (GTDB taxonomy): Bacteria > Pseudomonadota > Alphaproteobacteria > UBA828 > UBA828 > PTKB01. The sequence goes on from CAZUXZ010000173.1 coordinate 10,284, forward strand.
GACGCTGATATGGGTCGCACCCAGTTCCTTCCAGCCGGCGACCCACCGGTGCCAGCTCTCCTCGGTCTCGCACTGTTCGCCAAAGCCGTCATTATAGTCACCAACATTGATCCAGCTCTCTATACCGATCTCGGCTATATCGCGCCCGGCCTCCCTTACATTTTGCCTGAACTGGGCAACCTTAGCAGCGCCGCGCTCGTTGGGCGGAAAGAGCGGCAGCCAGCCATCGGCAAGCCGCGCGGCGCGGCGCACCGCGACGGACTTATGGCCACCGATCCACAGCGGTATAGGGCGCTGCTTCGGCATCGGATTAAGGCCAGCATCGGTGATACGGTCCCATTTTCCCTCGTAAGTGACCAACGGCTCAGTCCACAGGCGGCGCATTAAATCTATCTGCTCCTCAGATCGCTTGCCGCGGATAGTGAAATCAACGCCAAGTGCTTCATATTCGATATCGTTCCAGCCGATACCAATGCCGAGTCGTAGCCGCCCACCCGAAAGAAAATCCAACGTTGCCGCCTGCTTGGCAATAAGTACTGTCTGACGCTGCGGTGCAATGAGGATACCGGTGAAAAACTCTATACGCTCAGTTACCGCCGCCATATAAGCAAAACCTACAAGAGGCTCAAGAAAGGCATGAGTGTAATCGTAAAAAAGGTCCTTTCCTTCATGGCTTTCCGGATTTCCACCAACAACATGGTCAAAGGCTAAAATATGGTTATAGCCCAGTTCCTCAACTGCCACGGCAAAGGCCTTGGCCGCACCAGGGTCGTCGCCGACCTCAATTTGTGGAAATACCGCACCGATACGCATGTCAATGCTTCCTATATCTGCTTTCCGCCTCAAAGATACTCGATCTTGAGGATTTCTAACTCTTCGACGCCAGTCGGGCTATTCAGTGCCACTCGATCACCCTCACCTGCGCCATTCATTGCGCGGGCGATCGGCGCAACCCAGCTCACCTCGCCAAGCTCGGTACGTGCCTCGTCGACGCCAACGATACGAACCCTATGCTGAGCACCCGCGCCATCTGTATAGGTTACGCTTGCCCCAAAATAAACTAAGTCCTGGTCTTTCTGCCGTCGAGGATCGACAATTTCCGTAATTTTCTTGCGTTGAAGTAGGAATTTAATTCGCTGATCAAGCTCACGCAGACGCTTCTGGTTCGGAGCATCTTCCTTGTTCCTGATCAGTTTAGGCCGCTCGAAATCGCGCAATGTCGCTAGCTCGTCATCGAGACGCGCCGCGCCTTCCGGGGTTATGTAGTTTTTCATACCAGACGGCAAGGCATCAACGAATTCGGGCAGCGCCTCTTCCGCTTCGGTCTCCTTTGTAAATGCCTTATTCACCGCCGAGCGGACATTGGTTCAAATGTCAACGCCGAGTTCCCGCGCCAATTCGGGGAAGTTATCAACGATAACGTCATGAATCGGGTTAGCGTTGGGGTCGGGCGGCCCCTCGGCGCCCCACTCATCTGGTCGGCGAACGAAAGCGGTGTTGAAACCTTGGCCTTTGGCAGCATCAAGGTCGAAATTATGGCAAGCGACCATAACGATCTCGGAAGGATCAAGCTGAAGCAGTTTGGCGGCTGTTTGATATGCCTCGGGCAACACCTTGTATTTGCCAAAGGCCTCGCAGGAAATAACCGAGTCCCAATGCAGTCCATTCCACCGCGCCGTATCCATGACAATGCGAAAGGAGAGGATCGTGAACGAAGCGCAAATATACTTCTCTCTGAGTTTTGGTAAAACGGCCGGGAAATCAGGCCAACATTGCAGGTTGTGTACCCTGTCCCACCAGATCGCGCGGCGTTCTTCCGATGTCGCCATATCGAGGCCGTTATCGCAAAGCACCTCGTTGAGCCCCGCCTCATGGGCACCGTCGAAATTATAGGCCGGCGGCCGGTCCATACCGAGATTAAGCATACGGCCAAGAGAAGCCCGTCGCAGATCGTTGGCAAGTCTGCCCCAATCCGCCTCAACGCCGTATTTGCCGCCGAGTGCGGCGAGCGATTTGCGGAAACCAGTATGCCAATCGAGGACCGTACCACCGGTATCGAATGTAAGTGCCTTGATATTGGAATGATCCATCTCGCCTTTCCTTTATCGAATCCTCCGATTGGCGATTAGGCTATGAAATACCTGGCCGTGAGGCCACTCAAAACAATTTGATGCGACGGCCGAGCTGGTTTGAGCGTGCTCGGCAATTTCACTATTGGCACCCGGTATCAGAAGACCAGCAACCACCACCGTGGTGGGATGAGGAATGGCTGATCAAAAAAATGTCTGGTAAATCGCGTTTATCGCCGGTGCGTCGACATCATCGGTGAGATGTATTAGGACCTGAATAACATCGGCCGTCGAACCGCCAGTCTCGGTCATGATTTGCTTCAAATTGTCGAGCGTCTGCATCGTCAACTCGGCAAGATCGCCGACGTTCTGGGTACCGTCAGGCACGTTAGAAACCAACGCCATATAAGGTTTCGACCACCCATGCCAAAGGCGATTTGGTCGGCGGCATACCTGTGGCGACCAACTCTCTCACGTCTACCGTCCTTCGGCTATAACCGAGAATACTATTTCGAAAATTGCGCAAGACCTGTCATTAGATTTTCTAATCATTATCCGCCGCGATCAACGGGTGGCTTGGAGCGGCTGCAAGGCAGCTAGGCTAAGGCGGGTGCAATCGGGTAGGTTTCCAACAAGCGCACGTTGGCGCAAGACGAGGTGGCGAATCATGGCGGACGAATCGACCGCAGAGCGCTTGATACAGATCGAGTTCGACGAGGGCACCAGTCCTCATCCGAGCCCTGATGTCGAACAAGAGCGCCGTATCGCAGTTTACGACCTGTTGGAGAACAATTTTTTCTCACCGCGCGAAGGTGCAAACCGCGGGCCGTATACGCTTCACCTAAAGATCTCAGATAATCGATTGATATTCTTAATCGGAACAGCCGCCGGCGCCCCGGTCCAGGAAATTCCCCTTTCCATGCCCCCGTTCCGTTCGCTGATGAAGGATTACGCAACGGTTTGTGAAAGTTATTTTGAAGCAATCAAATCCGCACCTCGGACGCGTATCGAAGCCCTCGATATGGGCCGGCGCGGCCTCCATGACGAAGGCTCTAAAGTGCTCATGGAGCGTCTAAATGGCGACGTAAAGATCGATTTCGATACCGCAAGACGGCTTTTTACCCTGGTCCACGTACTGCACATGCGGGGTTAGGCGGCATGATCACAAGCGTTCTCTTCGCTTGCACGTGGAACGCGGTCCGCTCACCAATAGCGGAAGGCATCACAAAGAGTCTGGTCGGATCTAACCTCTTCGTTGATTCAGTGGGAATTCGCAAAGGTCAATCAGACCCGTTTACAGCGGCCGTGTTAGAAGAAATCGGCATTGATGTCAGCGGCCACTGCCCGAAAACCTTCGCGGAATTGCAGGATGAATCTTTCGACTTAGTGATCTCCCTCTCCCCAGAAGCGCAGCACAAGGCGGTAGAGATGACACGAACTTCCGACTGCGTAGTCGAATTCTGGCATACCATGGATCCCAGTATCGTTGACGGCAGCCGTGACCAGCGTCTCGTCGCCTATAGAGCGATTCGCGACCAATTGCGTGAAAAATTGAGCGCTCGCTTCGCCGCCAGGCATCCACCTGTGGTATGAAAATGTTTTAACCCATCGTATTCGTCACGGATTCGTGCCATGACATTAACGGAGTCAAATGAGAAAGAATGCTGAGTGACGGATTTGTCACGCTCCCCCCTGCCGCCGCGTCTTGTCCTTGCTTCCGAATCGGAACGCCGAAGAGTTTTATTGGCGCAAATCGGTGTAGTGCCCGACCTCATCGATCCGGCTTATATCGACGAAGCGGTGAGAAAAGGAGAATCGCCGAGCACTCACGCAGAGCGGTTGGCTGGCGAAAAAACCGCGACCGTGGCGGCGCGCTATGGCGATGCAATTGTGCTCGGAGCAGATACCGTGGTCGCTTGTGGCCATCGTATTTTGCCGAAGGCCGAAACGCCGGATCAAGCGCGACAATGCCTCAACCTTTTATCCGGCCGGCGCCACCGGGTCGTGAGCGCAGTCAGCTTGATTGCTCCCCGAAGCGCGATGCGTGCCCGTGTGGTCGAAACAGCAGTCCGATTCAAACGCTTGAGTAGCTGGGAGATGGACACCTATCTCGAATCTGGAGAATGGCACGGTAAGGCGGGCGGCTATGCTATCCAGGGTCGCGCCGCGATTTTTGTCGCTTGGGTCGGCGGCTCCTATTCGAATGTGGTGGGATTGCCGCTTTTTGAAACTCACTCTTTGCTCCTCAGCGCCGGGCTGACCGGCTTACGACCATCCCGTGATTGACGAGTTATTGGTTTCGGTGACGCCTTATGGCTTGCGCACTGCGTTAATTGACTGCGGAGAAGTCGTCGCTTTCAATGTAGAGTCAAACCGCACACCGAACCTGCTTGGGAATATTTACTTGGCAGCGTCTCAGCGGCGTGGCGGGACGGCCCACTTTGTTGCGATCAGCAAGACGCAAAACGCACTAATTCAAAATGCCGTCACCAACCACGTTGCTGACGGTGCGATCTTCCAGGTGACGCGCGACGGTTGGGACGGCAAAGCCCCCCGTGTTAACGTTCAGCCAACCCTTCCAGGTCGTTATGTGGTTTACCTCCCGCGCGGTTCCGACAACAACGTTGCACGTCGAATTAAGAACGTGGACAGGCGCAAACACCTGCAGGCACTCGCCAACGGTCTGAGCCAAATTCATGGTGGCGGCGTAACCATTCGAAGTGCAGCTGAAGATGTAGACGAGAAAGTAATCTGCGCCGAAGCACAACATCTTTTCCGGCATTGGCAAAAAATACTTGCCGCAGCCGATGAAGCAGAAGCACCTACTCTGCTCGCCAAGGGGCCGGATCTTGTCCAGCGGCTCATACGGGATGTTCTGCCAGGGCGCGCGCGCATCGTCACAGACGACGAGGACATGCTGGCTCGGCTTTCAGCATTTGCCCAAAGATGGACACCGGAACTCAACAAACGTCTGGAATTGAGCAACGACGCTTTGTTTGAACGTTATGACGCAGCAGGTGTTATGACCAGGGCCCTCCTGCCAAAAGTTCCTCTTGACGGTGGTGGCCGGCTCACAATTGAGCCAACCGCGGCGCTCACAGCAATAGATATCGATTGTGGTGTACGTTCTGGCGCGAAACGAAACGCCCTCCTTGCAGCTTCCCTCGAGGGTGCTCGCTGTGCAGCACGGGAGATCCGCCGACGCAATATTGTTGGTTTGATTGTCATCGATTTTCCTAGCCTAGACAGCGCGGATGACCGTCAAGCACTGATGAACGAAATGCGAAAACGAATGAAAGACGACACGGTGGCGCACAAGTTAATTGGTATCACCGAGTCCGGCTTGATGGAGATCACTCGCCGACGCAGCGAGACTCCGCTTCTCGAAGCGCTAACGGAATTGCGCCCCGGTGCTTATGCCGGCCGCCGACCACGCCTCGATGCACTTGCCTTTGATGTAGCCTTCGAAGCCCGTTTGCGAGCACAAACCGGGGCGCAAAATATTACCCTATTCGCCGCGCCAGCGTTAGCAAGTTACCTTAACCAAGTTAACGGTGAAGCAGGCGGAGCGGATTATGATGCGCTCAGCACCTGGCTCGGAATTGGCTTCGCGGTCCAGGAGGAACCGGAGCGACGACGAGAAGATTGGGCGATCGAAGTAGAATGAAGGCAGAATGAAAAAAATCATCGCGACACAAGGCGGTGGAGAGCAAAAGTGCTCGATGCGCTGACAATTATTAAGCTAGTCGCCGGATTCGTGCTGTTGTTTTTCGGCGGCGAATTTTTGGTGCGCGGCTCCGTTTCACTCGCGCGGCGGCTTGGCGTATCGCCGTTTTTGATTGGCGCGACTGTAATTGCATTTGGTACGTCTGCGCCGGAAATGGTTGTGAGCTTAAAGGCCGCGTTCGACCACTCCATGGGCATCGCTCTTGGAAATATCGTCGGCAGCAATATCGCCAATCTATTTCTTATCCTCGGCATGTCAGCGCTGATTGCGCCAGTGGCGGTCAATCGCAGCGCCGTACTGCGGGACGGTCTAGTGCTCGCCGGAGCTTCGCTCCTGCTGACACTATTTGTTGTCCTAGGAGAAATCACCCGCTGGCAAGGTGCAGTTATGTTTGTTCTGTTGGCAGCGGTAATTATTTACTCCTACTGGTCGGAGCGCCGGAAGATCACTCCATCCGGCAACCTCCGTTTGCGCGAAGAGGCGGAAGTTCAGGACGTGCCGCACAGCATCGCTGTTGCGCTTCTCTTCGTCATTGCGGGGCTCGCCAGTGTTGCCTTTGGCGCTCATTTGCTGGTCGAAGCTGCGGTGATAGTGGCACGTAGTATCGGCATATCGGAAGCAGTGATTGGGCTAACCGTCGTGGCGGTAGGTACTTCACTACCCGAACTTGCCACATCGATCGTAGCCGCCTATCGCAAGCATGCAGAAGTGGCACTCGGCAATGTTATCGGCTCCAGCGTTTTCAACATTCTCGGCATTCTCGGCCTGGTTTCAATTATACACCCCCTATCCGCGCCGAAGGAATTCGCCTTCCTACACATCTGGATTAATTTGGGCGTAACCGCACTTGTCTTGACGCCGGTATTCGCAGGGTGGCGCATATCGCGTCTACTCGGCACAGCATTTGTTCTTTTATATGCCGGATTCATCGCGATACAATTTGTCGGTTTTCTAAAGCCCTGATGGCCACAGTCGGGCGCTGGACAGGCTCCCGGTTATCACCTATAACGCGGCCTTCCAAGATCCTGCCCAGGTAGCTCAGTTGGTAGAGCAGCGGACTGAAAATCC
>CAZUXZ010000174.1:0-4451 GCA_964624055.1 uncultured Rhizobiaceae bacterium
CGGCACACTCCTTTTCGCTAAGCCTTTGATGTAGGCGGTAAATATCGGGAACGGTAACAGTGCGGACATTGCTACCTGTGCCTTCTGGGCCCGGAAAGGCGGTCGACAGTTCGGCGATGGTCTTGGAATTTCCATGATAGCAGAAATCAGTGACTATGACCCCTTCCGCACCGCTGCAAGCTTTGGCGATCCTTAGCGCTAGCTCGTTAGCTTCTGTGCCCGAGCAGCAGAGATAAACCCGTCTTAAGTGATCTTCGAAGGTTGCGGCCAGTATCTCGCCATAGTTGAGGATCGTCTCATGCAGATATCGCGTATGCGTGTTTAGGGTTTTGGCTTGTTTTTCAAGCGCTTCAACGACATACGGGTGGCAATGGCCAACATTGGCTACATTGTTGTAAGCGTCGAGATAGCGCCGACCATCATTGTCGTAAAGCCACACACCTTCACCGCGTACCACGTGTAGGGGCCGGCTATAAAATAGCGGTGCGTTCGCGCCCATGAGGCGAATGCGTCGCTCAAGAAGGATGTCATTGCCCATGATCTGCCTTCAGATGTGGAGATTTAGGCTGTTTACCCTAATCGCGTCCGTCACGCATGGCTAATTCCAAGTAAAGAGGTTTGGCGCGATCTAGCTATGGCATTCGGGAAGTTTTATCGATTTCCCATGGGGTTAAAAAGTGGCGATCGTGCTTCGCTGTCGCCTTCGCAGGCAATTTATCGACCAGATTGTTTCAACCTGCGACGCTTTCACGCGCTAGAATGACGCATTGAGCGGTGGTGGCTTGGTGCGCTGGCGGTAAGTGAAAAAGGGAGAAATACGGTGGATTTCGGCTATAGCGATAAGGCGATTGATATTCGAGACCGGGTGGCGGTGTTTATGGAAGAGCATATTTATCCCAGCGAAGAGAAAATGATGGCCGAGATTGCCACCGGCGACCGTTGGCAACCCATCCCTTATCTTGAAGAACTCAAACAAAAGGCTAAAGCGGTGGACCTCTGGAATCTCTTTTTGCCCGAGAGTGATCTCGGTTCCGGCCTCACCAATCTCGAATATGCCCCGGCCTGTGAGGAGATGGGGCGCTCGGCCTTCGCACCCGAGGCGTTCAATTGCTCGGCACCTGATACGGGCAATATGGAAGTGTTGGTGCGTTACGGTACCGAAGCGCAGAAGAAGCGATGGCTTGAGCCCCTTTTGGCCGGTGAAATCCGCTCTGCCTTCGCTATGACGGAGATCGAGGTAGCCTCGTCCGACGCGACCAATATCGAGACTCTGATTCGCCGTGAGGGCGACGAATATGTCATTCAGGGGCGCAAATGGTGGACCTCTGGCGCGCTCGATCCGCGCTGCCGTATCTTGATACTGATGGGTAAGACGGATCCCGATAATGAAAACCGTCACAAGCAACAGTCGATGATCCTGGTACCGATGCCCCATCCCGGGGTTTTCATCAAGCGCATGCTTCCGGTATTCGGCTATGATGACGCGCCGCATGGCCATGGTGAAGTCTATTTTAATGATGTGCGGGTTCCGCTCGAGAATATGTTGCTCGGTGAAGGCCGTGGCTTTGAAATTGCACAAGGACGCCTCGGGCCGGGTCGCATTCATCATTGCATGCGCCTTATCGGCCTGGCTGAGCGAGCGCTAGAGCGCATGTGTCGGCGCACTAAAATGCGTACTGCGTTTGGAAGAACGATTGCCGATCAAACAGTGACACAGGAGCGCATTGCCGAGGCTCGTATCAAAATCGAACAAGCGCGTCTTCTCACTCTTAAGGCGGCGTGGATGATGGATACTGTGGGGAACAAGGTAGCGCGCAAGGAAATTGCCATGATCAAAGTGGCAGCACCTGTGATGGCCTGCGAAGTGATCGACTGGGCAATTCAGGCTTTTGGCGGTGCCGGGGTGACTTCGGATTACGGCTTGGCGCAAGCTTATTCCATGGCGCGTCTCTTGCGCCTCGCCGACGGCCCGGACGAGGTTCACCGAAACCAGATCGCACGTCTTGAGTTGCGCCAATACGACAACAACACATCGACACGCGGAGGCAACGCCTATGTGCCGCCGCTCGACGGAGACGATATCAACCCCCTCGGTCCGCCGCGTTGGGTGGTTTAGGGTCGACCGCCGGTTCACACGGACCATGGCTTGTTACGCTGGCGGCGCCTACCAAGAGCGGTATTGGAGAACGCCGATCAAGGGATGTTTCTTTGCAAATCGCGCAGGTGGTAGCACATCAGCTGATAGGCAAGTTTGACCTTTGGTCATCCTCATGGTTACATTTTTAACATATTTTCCGGGCTGCTAAGGTTCCCGAGGGTGGCCAATTCCTCATAAGATGCGAGGGCGAGATGAGCGCGGCTTTGGATGCTCTGCACGAAGATGTGGCGAGCAAGAATATGGCGCCGTTCTGGGCGGTTGATAGCAGTGCTGATCATGACGAGGATAATCAGGTAAGGGACCTGAAGAAGGCGGTGCCTTTCGTGTGGCGCTATCGCCAGGATATAGAGCCGTTGCTGCACCGCTCGGCAGAACTCGTTACCATGAAATCCTCGGAGCGACGCTCTCTGATATTAGTCAATCCCGGCCTTGCACCGAAGCGCGCGAGCGTTTCGACCATGTACACCGCTTATCGATTGAACGACCCGCACGAAATAATGCCGCCACACCGTCATTCGCCCAACGCGATCCGTTTCGGTCTGACTGGCACCCAGAATTTCACCGGTGTAGAAGGCGAAGACATCACTTTTGGCCCTGGCGACATGGTGCTGACGCCACACGATACCTGGCACAATCATGGCAATCAGGGTGAAAAGCCGGCGGTCAATCTAAGCGTTTTGGACCTTCCGCTTGTCGAGACCTTGAATGCGACCTATTTCGAGCACGACTACACGGAAGAGTTGGATGGCGAACAGGTACGTCGCAACGTTCAGTCGGCACGTGTATCCACCGAATATTCGCGCGAGATATACGGCCATGGAGGTTTTGCGCCACGTTTCGTTTCTCACCACCGAGGCACTGGAAATGCTTCCCCAATGTATGTCTATCGCTGGGAGGCGATGCGCGAGATGCTGGAGAGTTTCCGAGATTGGGAGGGTGATCCATACGAGGCACTTATGGTGGAATATATTGATCCCACCAATGGGGAGCCAGTGTTCAAGACCATGACCTTCTTCGCTCAGATGCTCAGACCTGGTGAGCGTACCCGTCCCCTAAAGCAGAATGCGAGCCTTCTCGTGGCACCGTTTGAAGGCAGCGGGTACAGCGTCGTAGACGGCCAAAAGATCGAATGGGAGCAGTTCGACACTATGGCGGTGCCGGGAGGCTGTTGGTGTGAACATGTCAATGGTTCAGAAACCGTGTCAGCGATTCTCTTCAGCGCTAGCGACGAGCCGACCCTAAAATCGCTCGCGCTCTATCAGAAGCATGGCAGGACCCCGGACGGCGATATCGTTAGGATCGACTGAGGTGGTGAAAGCGGTCAACACTGAGCGTATTTCTCACATCGACTGCCCTGGCGGTGGGCAGGTTTGGGTTGATGGATGCACATTGTATATAGGCCATATGCGCGACCCAAGCGGCACGACAATCGTCGATGTCGCTGATCCGAAGAATCCGAAGATTCTGAGCCGCATCGAGATGCCTCCGGGATGGCATTCGCACAAGGTGCGGGTCGCCAACGGCGTCATGATCGTCAATCACGAAAGCCAGGGCGGCGACGAAACGTTCGGTGGTGGGCTTGGTATCTACGATGTAACAGACCCGGGTAAGCCAAGAGAAATCACCAAATGGCGTACCCAGGGACGTGGCGTGCATCGCTACGATTTCGACGGGCGCTACGCGTATATTTCGCCAACCGCAGAAGGTTATATCGGCAATTTCGTCATGATCCTCGACTTGAAGGAACCGGCAAATCCGGAAGAGGTAGGGCGTTGGTGGATTCCTGGTCAGTGGCAGGCGGGTGGCGAGGAGTATCCCTGGGAGGAGTGGACCCCGCCGCGCTGCCACCATCCCATCCGTGTCGGGGAAAGGCTCTATGTTAGTTACTGGCATCACGGTTTTTTCATTCTTGACATCAGCGACATGTCCAAGCCGGTGGCGATCTCCGGCCTCAACACTTCGCCGAGTTTTCAACATCCGACCCACACCTGCCTGCCCTTTCCCGAACGCCTGAAGGGCCGCCAAGTGATGATTGTCGCTGACGAGGATGTCGCGAAGCTCTGGCCGTCGGCACCGGCTTTCACTTGGGTCTACGATATTTCAAACGAGCGAATGCCGGTACCGATCTCAACTTTTCAAGTTGAGGGCGTCGACCAAGACGGTAAGCCGCAGCCGGCGATGACCGGTTGCCATCAGCCATCTGAGCGTTTTGCAGGCACGGTGGTGCCCTTCGCATGGTTCGCTCAGGGTCTCAGACTGATCGATTTTGCTGATCCCTACAATCCACGAGAGG
>CAZUXZ010000175.1:0-9441 GCA_964624055.1 uncultured Rhizobiaceae bacterium
GCTTCCTTCGCGGGGATACTAATAGTCTTAGTATCGCCCGTTGTCATTCCGATCAATGCCTTCTCAAACGCTGGAAGACTGCTTCCTTCGCCGATGATAAGTTCCATTGGCTCATCACCTGCGGATGAGTCAAATCTAGTGCCGTCTTCAAGCATTCCGGAATAGTGCACTCGCACCTTTTGTCCAACTTCTGCCTTTTCCATTATGTCCTTACCGCTCATGGGCACTAAATATAGTCATCAATTCAAGCGCTGAAGAGCTAGTTAACAGAGTAAAACGTTGTATATGCGTAGGTCATGAGATGATCCAAACTGCGGGCTGTGGGGTCGTGTTTTAGATTCCAACATTAGACTAGTGCATTCAAATGCTCCTGAGCCAGTATCTTCGTTTTCTGGAAAGAATATAAGCAAACTTGACGTTTTCTAGTGGGTGTGCTTAGTCTATTATCAGTGGAAAAGGTCCTATGGCTCCTCCAATAACGAACTAAGCCATAATAGCACTGGAGTTTTGCAACGTATACCCACCGTACTCTATAGCACTTTTTTTCTTCCTTTAACGGGAGATAACTCCCAATAAAGGGAGAAAAAACATGCGCTACGTGGCCAGGAACTATATCGCTGAGTTAGAGAAGGCGGAAAGCTTTTCTCACTCGCTTGATATCTTGATGGAGATTTGCGGGCATCTTGGGTATACGCAAATATCTTACGCCTATCAAAAATTTTCTCCCAGGCTGTTAGATGGGCGCTGGGTGCCATTAAAGTTAAATGTTCGCAACTTCCCGTCGGGTTGGGAGTGTGGTTGGGAACGTTACTCAGTGCATGATCCTTATTATCACGAATGCTTCCAAGGGACCTTACCATTTGACTGGAATGATCTCCAAAATAGCGACAAGCTCCGACCACTTGAACAGAAGGCTTGGCAATATTTAGCGGACATCGGATTGGGTCGTGGAGTAACGACGCCAGTACACTTGCCTGATGGAAAATTCGCTGTCTTAAGTGCTATTGTGGACAAGTCAAACGTAAATTGGTTTGGTATAAAACATAAAACACAGGATTTGATGCTTGATTTAACTCATCTTTACAGCGACACTTTGCTTAAATTAGATTTTGAACAACAGATACCAGTAGTTGACCCATTTAAGTTAAGCCGCCGTGAAAAAGAATGTCTACAGTGGGCTGGAGCAGGAAAAAATGCGCCTGAAATAGCAATAATATTAGGCCTATCCCCAGAGACCATTCGTATGTACTTAAAGAAAGCAAGGTGTAGGCTTGGAGCTCATACGACTGCACAAGCCGTCGCAAATGCTACTCAACTCGGCATAGTTAAACCGTCCTTCTCAAATTGATAAATTATTAAGTCGCCTAAATCGCCAGGTAACGCTTCGCGGCTTCTGGGTCGGTAATTTCTTTCGCTGTCAAATGTGCAACAATATTTCCCTTATCCATTACGATACACCGGTCAGCAACTGTCTGAATTAATTCAAGGTTCTGCTCGACAATAATAACCGTTAAGCCCTCTTGTTTAGCCAAAAGCTTAATATTTTCTCCGATCTCTTGCACGATGTTAGGTTGAACTCCTTCTGAAGGCTCGTCCAATAAAATAAGATCAGGGCGTCCAATTAATACACGCCCGATCGCAAGTTGTTGCTGTTCGCCTCCGCTCAAAGAGCCTGCTTTTTGTGCCCCACGCTCTTTCAGAAATGGGAAAAAATCGTACGCACGAGCAAAGTCGGGGTTTTGGCGATCCCCGCCCAATCCTTTTCCAAGCACCAAGTTTTCTGCTACCGACATTCGCGCAAATATTCCTCGGCCCTGAGGCACGTAAGCAATGCCACGTTTAGCTCTTAGAGATGGGCGGAAGCGACCAATATCTTCACCTTTGTATTCGATCTTTCCTTCCAAAAGTCGGAGCATGCCGATAAGTGTTTTCATGAGTGTGGTTTTGCCCACCCCATTACGCCCAATAATTGCGAGTATTTCCTGGTCGTTAACCGTGAAGGAAAGGTTCTGAAGAATCCGAGCGCTCCCGTAGCCGGAAGATGCATCGGTTACAGTTAGTAAGGGTGTTAAGCTTTTAAGTGCTTCTGAATTTTGGATCATCGTCTATCTCACCCAGAACAACATTCAAATATTTCCTAGGTAAATCTTTCTGACCTCATCGTTAGATTCGATGTCAGAAAAAGATCCTTCCGCGAAAACGCGTCCGTAGTGCAACACTGTTGTTTTGGTATTTAAATTTCGAATGAATGTCATATCATGTTCAATAACAATGATTGTCATACCGTTAGAATTCAATCGTTTAATTAGGTTTTTTGTTTCCTCGGTTTCCTCAACAGACATGCCAGCCGCAGGTTCATCTAATAATAATACATCTGGACGCGAGGCTATTGACATTCCAATAGCCAGCCATTGGATCTGCCCATGCGAAAGGCCCGCCACTGGCTTGCCCTCTGTTCCGGCCAAACCAAGTTGCTCGATCAATTCGCTAACCTGCGCAGGAATTTCTCTCATTCGATGGTGACGAAGAAGGGGAATGAAAAGATTGTGATAGACGGACAGATCTTGATAAGCGCGAATATTCTGAAACTTGATAGAAAAGCCCAGTCTAGCCCTTGCGAATGAGCCTAAGCGTGTGATATCTCGCCCGTTATGCCTGATCACTCCTTCTGTCGGCTTCTCAATACCCATCAGGAGTTTGAAAAACGTGCTTTTACCGGCGCCGTTGGGGCCGATTATGCAGCGTAACTCGCCTCGTTCAACGGAAAAATCTACTCCGCTAAGAGCTTTAACCCCGCCGTAATTAATTGCGAGGCCGCTCGTTTTGACTATTGGTTCCGCAGTTGCCATGGCTACTTCTTTTCGTTGTACAAAGACCTTCCTATGACTTACTCAACTCGGAAATTGGGATGGCCAATCACCTTTTCTGTTCCTTCAACACTGCACCAAGGCGCTGATACTGAGCTGATAGGGTCGTTATCACTCCTTCGGGGGTGAGCAACATAGCCGCGATCAGGATGCCTCCCATTATGAGGAGAGAAAAATCCCCTACAGCTGCAAGTTGCAAACCAATCCACTCAAGTACAAGTGCGCCAATCAGAGCAGCCGTAAGGTCCTTGCGTCCCCCGACTGCAACCCAAATTACGACGAGAATATTGGCCTTTAACCCAAATTGATTAGGATGAATAAAGGTTCCCCAAGAGGTGTACAATACACCCGCAAGTCCCGCGAGCGCGGCAGCGATGCAGAATACTGATAGCTGAATTAGGCGAATGTCGTACCCATATGTCTCTGTTCTGTGGGAGTCCTCGCGAACTGCGACTATGACGTATCCAAAACTAGAGTTCACCAGCCAGCGGAGGCCGAGATAGACGGTCACTAGCAACCCCAGCGTGAAATAATAAAACTCTACACTGCGGCCATCGAACTCCAACAGTGATGAGCCAATGTTAAAAATTAAACTTGGTAGTAACGGGTCATCCGGAGCCGCTGGTCTCAGCCCATTAAAGCCTCCGATATAAGCTGCGCCAATCGTGTAGCTGGGATCAGCAGTTTGCAAAAGAAACAACTCAAACATCAAAGAAACGACTAACATTAGAATTGCAATATAAACGCCACCCAAGCGCGCAAAAAACATTATAAGGCCGAGAAGTGCGGCAAATAGTGTCGGTACTATAACGCCTGATAAAACTGCAATATAAGTATTCCCGTGGGAATCCATTAAGTTGAGTCCGATAATACCGTAGGTGTAACCACCTATTCCAAAAAATGCTGCCTGGCCTAGACTAAGAACCCCGCCATAGCCCCACAAAAGACACAGGCTGAGTGCTAAAAATCCAGAAATTAGAATATTACTAAAGGTGATTAACTCGTATCGGGATAAAAAGTCTGGAGACAGGGCGAGGGCGGCAACGATAGCTAGAAAACTGCACCAAAACGGGATACCGCGGCCAATCGTCTGAGGTCCATTCAAACGGCCAAGGTATTTGTCTAAAATGTAATTTTGGCTATTTAGGCTCATTTTTTCTAGTTATTCGAAGTTTACGTCGTTCCAAGTAATCCGAGATACCTCGCGGAAGAATTAAAAGAAATAGGAAGGCGGCTAACATCATGGATACGTATCCCACGTATACGCTCCAAGTGTTGTTCAGCACAGTTTGTGTGCCTGCCAATGCTGCGGCGCTTGTTACAATCCCTGAAATTACGTTGGCACCACCGCCAACTACGACCGTAATGAACGCTAGCAGTGTGTAATTAACCCCGAAGAAAGGTGAGATCGAGGCGGTCAATGCAAACATACCACCGGCAATGCCTGCAAATGCTGAGCCCAAACCAAAAGTTAGTGCATACATTCGGGAGGTGTTTATCCCGAATGCTTCAGCCATTTCAGGGTTCTCCATCGTTGCTCGTGCTCGAACGCCAATGCCGGTGTAGGAAAATAGGACCCATATCCCTCCAATAAGTGCCAATGAAACGAAGAAAAGCACTGCACGATAGATTCCAAAACCACTCTCACCTATGGAGAAGCTACCGAATGGCGTGGGGACATTGAGAATTGAAGGGCCAAAAATGATTAGCCAACCTTCGGTCAACACGAGGCTTATCCCCCATGTCACAACCAGCGAGGACAACAGCTTTCTATAGAAAAAGCGGATTATGAGCCGTTCAAGAACTATACCGGCAAGGCCCGCTCCAATCCCCGCAAAAATAATTGCGATCGGCGCTGGAATGCCGGCATGATATGAGAATGCCGTGATATAGGCGCCGATCATCATTAGTTCGCCGTGCGCCATGTTAATGACGCCCATCATGCCGAAAATGATTACTAGCCCTACTGCAGCCAATAACAGGAAGGCGACATTGTCAGCATATTGGTAGAAGAAACTAAATATTACGGCAAAAGTGTCCACTTCGGCCTTCTTTGAAAGATACTATCTGGGATAATAATATAGTGGAATACTACGGTCGTCATAATGCACCTTAATAGACGAGCTAATCTTTACGGCAAAAGCGTTTACTTCGGCCTTTATCTTACCCTTCAGCCTTTTTTAGAAATTACTATTTGGGGAGCACTGTAGCGTAATACGGCGGCCGGCATAATCCCCGGCCGCCGCTTCTTTAACCTACTTGAAGAAGCCTGCCCAATCTGGGTTGTCCCTCGGCAAGAAGGCACGTCCCGGAGCTTTCTTCCTCATATCGACACCAATGTCCTGAAGAAAAGTGGGCTCCAAGTAGCCCAGGTCAGCCGCCAATGTCAAAGTATGGTTTTCGTCTATTTTGTACAAATAGGTATGTTGACCAGCGTGATGCACTGCACCGCGTAAATGCCAGCGTCCACCAGGGGAATCAGCAATCTCGATATCTTCTTCGAGCGCCTTGATTACCGCCTCGGTCTCAGTTGTTCCTGCGCGTCTCCACGCTTCAGCCATCGCATAAGTTGCTGTCCAACCAAAGCCAGCCCCTTGGTTGATGTATGGGAACTTTGTTTCATCCGGAAAACGCTCACGGAATCTCTTTAAGAACGGTGCATTGTTGGGATGTGGTACGTCTTCTGAATAGCCGATAGTCGCGTACATGTTATTCAATGCAGGCGGCGAAAAACGTTTGTGTTCGTAGCCATCGGAGATGGTGACCATCGACCACATCGGCATAGTCATACCGGCTGCCTGAGCCTGAGGGTAGAACTCAACTTGAGCTGCGCCAACTAAGCAGTGGGCCTGAAAGTCTGGCTTGGCCCGCCGTATTTTATCGATCGTCGCCTGCCACTGCGCTACGCCAAATGGGAAGTACTCTTCCTCAATCATCTCTCCGCCATACAGATGGGCAGCTGTGCGCGTCCAGTCTCCCATCGCTCGGCAATACACATAGTCGGCACCGATGAAGTAGATTTTTGGACCGACGTTCTCAATCATCCACTTAACGCTAGGCAGGACCTGTTGTTGGCCAGTCGCGCCGGAGAAAAACGAGTAATGATCAGCGATACCACCCTCTCCTTGATTATTATGCCAATAGATAGTCTTGGCCCTAATAACCTCCCGGCGTGCAGCCTCCCGCTCGGCACCGGTATAGGCTGCAAAAACGACATCCGCCTCGTCATCATATACGCACCTTTGTGCAAGTTCCTGGTAACGCTTTACGGTTGACTGTCCGTCGTAGCCGACAACCTTGATTTTTTTATTCATGCCGTCGACGAAAATACCGCCCGCCGCATTTATCTCTTCAGCAGCCATTTGATAGGCGAAATGTTTCGGGGATGACATAATAGAGAAATCGCCAGATGTACTGTCGATTGCGCAGATAATTATCTCATCGTCAGCCTTTCCCGCCTTGGCGGGGGTAGCGAGAATGGAGGTCGTTACGGCAAAAGCCAAGCCCATAACTCCGAAGAGAAGAGCCTTCCCCCATTTTGGAATTCTAATTGAACTGTTGGACATTTGTTGTTCCTCTCTTGCTTTCGAACAGATCGTTGTCGCCCATGAAGAATCTGGGTAAATAGCCGAGGGTGTTTGTTTGCGAAAAGGTACTTGTTCCTTTCATAAATTAAACACCCTCGGCAAAGATTTTATTAGCTATCCTGGGAACTGTATTGGGTCCGTTGTTCTTCAGCGCCTTATTTGCCCTGATCTACGACACCATTCAGTTCTTCAAGAAGTTCGTCAGTGCCCATTACCCGGCCAAAACCGCGGTTCATGGTTTTGCATACTTCTTCGTGAATAGCTGGATCGTCTGTCGCGTTTAGATCATATGGGAATGCAATCTTAAACCCACGTTGCATACCGGACCGTGTAGTCGTGGAGCAACAAAAGTTAGTGCAGGCGCCGGTTAGGATAATTTGATCCCTACCCATTGTCCTAAGAACTTCTTCCAACTCCGTACCCCAAAATGAATCGTAACGACGCTTGTTCTCGATGACCCACTCGCCCGGTTCCGGTGCAATCTCACCATAAATTTCTGCACCCGCTTGCCCTTCGATCAGGGATTCCTGGAGAAGGGTAAGATAGGTGTGCATCAGACCTTTGTCTCGTCCGCTAGGATGCGCTTGGTGCTTTGTGTAGATAATCGGAACCCCATGTTTCCGACAAAAAGCCATCACCTCTTTCAATTTTGGGAGCATCTTAGTAGATGCGGGCATCCATAGCTTGCCCTTGGGATCAACAACATCTACCTGGAGATCAATAATCAGGAGCACGGACTTGTCAGGGTTCAATTCCCATAACGGCCTATTAGCGTCATAATAAGCATTGACGGCTCCTTCATAGCACTCTTTTTCTCCCTCGAGGGCCTCATCGAAATACCAAGCATTGTATTGGCCTTTGGTTTCTTCTTTATAGAAATCTGGTTTTGCCATTTTTCAAAACTCCTCCATTTTTGATTTAGTATCAGTGACTTGCGTAGCCCTTTACGGGGGCAATTCGCCCACGCATATAAGGTTTGGTGGTACCGAATTCTTAACTTTTAATTATTCTGTAGACCAAGACGATACGACGGAAACGACCGTCACTGATCAGTATGCTACGCGTAAGCACGCGCCACAAAAATACCCCCAAATTGGGGTATGCAAGACATGCTTCATAATGGCTCCAATTAAACTCAGAAACTTGGACTAATACAAAATTTCACCACGTCCGATATATTTGTTAGTCAGTTGGACTATACTGTGCGCCCTAAAATAAAGGTCTTTTAAAAAGATAAAAATTTTTTGATGAGGCCAATTTTCGATCACGACAAGACGGAGTAACCACAGGAGCTATACTGAGGGACCGCGTAGTATCAGTTTGATTGACTAGTAATCGGGCGTGTTTTTTTTATTACAGAAACCTTCGTTTTTTTTCTGGATTCTATCGAGAATCCAGACTACATGACTGGTTTCATTAAATTGCTTTGGGGTGCGCCAAAATGAGCAGAAATTCTCACCCAATGGGAGTATTCATCCTCGGCGATGTGCCCCCTAAAGATATTGTGCAATTAAGCCGTCAGATTGAAGCTAGCGGTTTTTCGGAAATCTGGTTCGCTGAGGATTATTTTATGCTATCGGGCTTTGCGAGTGCTGCAATAGCCCTGCAAGCGACTGAATCCATTAATGTTGGCATCGGCGTCGTCTCGGCGGTCGTTCGCCATCCGGCGGTAACCGCAATGGAAGCTGCTACGTTGGCTGGCGCTTATCCGGGACGATTCACGCTCGGCATTGGCCACGGCGTACCAGCCTGGACACGGCAGATGAAGCTTTATCCAAAATCCGTTCTTACGGCAATGCGAGAGAGCGTAACCTCGGTAAAGCGCCTGCTCGCAGGCGAAACCATAAACGAACAAGGAGAATATTTTGGTTTTGACGAGGTAAAACTCACCCACCCGGCCCCGACATTACAAGTGCTGACTGGCGTCGTTAATCCAAAATCGGTCGACCTTACTGCGGAGATCGCCGACGGCATGTTGATCTCCGCCCTTGCCGGACCTGAGTACGTGCATACGGTTTCTGAACGCGTCAAGGGCCAGCGTGCAGGAGGTGAAGAAGAGTTCCGTTTTGTAACATATGCGCTGATTTCAGTCTCTCCGAAGCGCGATGAGGCCCGCTCCAAGGTGCGGCCATTAGCCGCTTTGTATCTTAACGCAATGGGGCCGACCCTACTTACGGGAGCCTATGGCGTAAACGACGCATTGATGGCGCTTATAGACCAAGGAGGTAGCACTGCGCTTGAGCAAGAAATGCCAGATGAATGGCTTGATTGGCTAGCAGTCGCCGGAGAACCGGAAGAATGTCTGGCGGGAATCCAAAACTTATTCACCGCCGGCTCTAGCTCAGTTGTCCTCTGCGTCGTTCCGTCCGAAGAACTGCCGGAACAACTTGATATAATCTCGCGCGAAATATTACCAAAACTATAACAACTCATTCATGTTAGAGGATGAAACCCCAACCCAGTACAGGACCAAGACGTGAAGTTAATCTTAAATAATTGCTAAAGTAAGTATAGGGTAAACTGATCAAATGGTTAGAGGTAAATCATAATTTTGATGATACTAATTTACCTCAGATATAGGCTCATATCCCGAAGGTTGAGGGATTAAGGGGTGCCCCATTCCACTTAAATTATTATGATAAATGAACGGGTTAGTAGATTTATCAAGAGGGATGATAACATATCAATAAGGGTCGATAAAGTATAATTCAATTGTTAATTTGTTCATTTTCAGGAGATTTTACTCAGGATATATGTCATTTTCTAGTATGTCTAATAACTTAGATATGTTTAGGGATACAAATATCATGCAAGGAAATTTTCTATCCTGCGATAGAAAGAAAATTAATTTTGATTAAAATATTCTAATTCACTAAAGTCTAATTCACTAAAGTATGACAAATTTTTCGGCAGTTCGGCATCATTATAATTCCGACCATAATATCGGCATGTGAGAAATTAATAATTTCCTAATTGGTTGCATAGTA
>CAZUXZ010000176.1:0-17846 GCA_964624055.1 uncultured Rhizobiaceae bacterium
TCGATTTCCTTGGGCATTTCGATAGGCGAGAGTTTGTCCTTGAGGAATGCGGTAAGCGCCTCTGCGTCAAGAGACTGGCCAGCGCGCAGCTTGACGAAAGCCTTAACGGTCTGCTGGCGATAGGAATCCTCAATGCCGACGCCGGTTACCACCTCCACCGCCGAGTGGCGATATATAGCCTCTTCTACATGGCGAGGGTAGATATTGTAGCCACCTGAAAGGATGATCTCCTTCAGCCGATCTATAAGGAAAGTGTATCCGTCCGCATCGATATACCCGACGTCCCCTGTATGGAATCGTCCGTCGAGTAGCGCCCTCGCTGTCTCATCCTCGCGATTCCAATAGCCCTTCATGACCTGAGGGCCAGTGATGCAGATTTCGCCGGTCTCGCCTTGGGGCAGCACTTTGGACGGGTTTTCGATATCGGTGATCTCAACCAACGTTGCCGGCGCCGGCAGGCCGAGGGAGCCGGCGCGCGATTCGCCTGTTGAAGGGTTACACAATGCTATCGGTGATGTCTCGCTAAGGCCGTAGCCTTCCAACAGGCGGCAGCCCGATAAAGATTCGAATTTTTCCTGCACTTCGCGTGGCAACGTATCGCCACCAGAGAGGCAATATTTCATCGAAGTGAGATCGAACTTGCCCGCAGCGACGCCAGGATGGTTGTTGATGGCGATATAGATCGTTGGCACAGCGGGGAAGAATGTCGGCCGCTTTTTGTGGATGACCTTGAGCGTGGTATCAAGTTCGAAACGCGGCAGGAGGATCATTTTTGCTCCTGCGAAGATGCTGAAATTCATCACCACCGTCATAGCAAAAACGTGAAACAGCGGTAGCACGCCGATCAGCACCTCCTTGCCAAACTCAGTCTTAGGAAAGAGATAGGTTGCTTGTTGCACATTTGTGGTGAGATTTGCGTGGGTCAGCATTGCGCCCTTGGGCAGGCCGGTGGTGCCACCGGTATATTGAAGCACCGCAATGTCAGCCTCGGGATTGATATCGACATTGGCTGGTTTGCCGTCCGTAGCACAAAGTTCCCTGAAAGGCAGATGGCGCCCGTCCGAGGGCATCGGTGCGATGTCCTTCCTTTTAAGCAGTCGGTAAAGAAGGCTCTTCGGGAAGGACAGTTGCTCAGCCAGGGAAGCGAGCACAATCGTTTTTAATTGCGTCGACCCCAGCATCTTGGCCGCCTTATCGTATATTAGCGGCATATCCAATGTAATCAGGATTTCACAAGCTGAATCCTCAATTTGTTCGCGAATTTCTGCTTCGGCGTAGAGCGGGTTGAAATTCACAACGGTGCCGCCTGCGCGAAGCACCGCATAATATGAAATCACCATAGCCGGGCAGTTGGGCAGCATAAGGCCGACCCGATCACCCTTTCCGATTCCTTGGCTCTGCAGTCCCTTGGCCGCGCGGTTCACCAAATCCGCTAGTTCTGTGAAGTTATATATTCGGCCAAGAAAATCGATTGCGGGAAGGGCGGCATATTTGCGTGCAGCTTCATCCATCAGATCCGGCATGGTTCGAGGCGTTAATGGCGCGTGCCAATCGATATCTTCAGGGTAGGATTTTTCCCAAATATATGGCTGTGTCGCTTCACTCATAGCCGATTCCGTTACTAATGTAGCCAAATCTTCATGACGTTGGAGGGCCGTCTAAAAGTTGGTGAACATTTTAAAATATTTATTTAAGGCGCTCTTGTGATCAAGTTCATATTGCCGTTTCGTTCGGATTGGCGCAATGATTCCGCTCCGGTAAGGGGTGACGGATGTTTAGCCAAGGCCTTTACGTCGCAACAGGTTCTCGATGCTCTCAACTGAGCGCTCGATGAAAAAATATAGGGCGATTGACTGGCCAACCCCTATAATCACGACCAATGTGAATTGAAAAGCTTTTGAACTAGCCGCGCTTCGCGTACCGGCTCTCAACATAATTCTCGACGATTTCCTGAAACGCTTCGGCGATGCCCTCGCCACGTAGCGTTACCGATTTTTCTCCGTCGATAAATACTGGTGCCGCAGGCGTCTCTCCGGTGCCTGGCAGGCTGATGCCGATATCGGCATGTTTGCTTTCACCGGGGCCGTTGACGATACATCCCATCACTGCGAGTTGCATATCCTCCACGCCGACATAGTCCTTTTGCCATTCCGGCATGCGCGCGCGGACATGGCTTTGGATCTTTTCCGCCAGTTCCTGAAAGACGGTGCTAGTTGTCCGTCCACAGCCAGGGCAGGCGGTCACCAATGGTGTAAAAGCGCGCAGGCCCATGGTCTGTAGGATCTCCTGCGCCACAATTACTTCCTGGGTTCGGTCGCCACCTGGAGAGGGTGTCAGTGAGACGCGGATGGTATCACCGATGCCCTGCTGCAGCAGGATGCCGAGCGCTGCGGTTGAAGCAACAATACCCTTTGAGCCCATGCCTGCCTCGGTAAGGCCGAGATGAAGCGCGTAATCCGAACGCGCCGCCAAATCGCCATAAACCGCCACCAAATCCTGCACCTGACTGACCTTGCAGGAGATCACGATACGATCCCGCCCAAGGCCGATTTCTTCCGCCATTGCAGCGCTGCGTAGCGCGGATTCGACGAGCGCTTCGCGCATCACCTCTTGTGCCTCACGAGGCGTCTCTAGGGTGGCGTTGCTGTCCATCAACTCGGCTAATAATTCCTGATCCAGGCTGCCCCAATTAACTCCAATGCGCACCGGGCGGTCATATTCTAACGCGACCTCGATCATTGTCTGGAACTGGCGGTCGCGCTTTTCGCGAAAGCCGACATTGCCCGGATTGATGCGGTATTTTGCTAGCGCTTTGGCGCAGGCTGGATACTCACGCAGCAATTTATGACCGTTATAGTGAAAGTCGCCGACTAGCGGCACGCTGCAATTCATCGCATCAAGGCGCTCGCGAATATGCGGTACCGCCGCTGCCGCTTCCGGTGTATTGACGGTAATCCGTACCAACTCCGAGCCAGCCTCAGCGAGTGCTCTTACCTGATCCGCCGTTGATTGCGCGTCTGCCGTATCGGTATTGGTCATGCTCTGTACCAGTACCGGTGCGCCGCCGCCAATGCGGTAGGGCCCGACACGGACGCCGACACTGGCGTGACGCGGCATGTGGGGAACGCATTTCATCGCCGGCTACCCAATTTAATTAAGCACTTTCTTCTTAGCTCGGTGCAGGAACTCAATGGTAGATGCAATGGTCTTCTCCGGACATTCCACCAGATCGGCATGCCCGATATCCTCATATACAATAATTTCGCAGCCTGGGACATTGTCCGCTACCCATTGCGCACCGGCGCCGCTCGCGCCGGTTTCCATGGGCGTCAACATATCCTTTTTCGCCGTAATGACGAGGGTCGGGTTGCGGATTTTTTTGCAATCCTCGCGCAGATCCATATTTTCCATGGCAAGGCAAGCTTGCACCACGGTTTCGGGCGAATTGAGACCGACGACTGTGCGCACCATATCTACGATCGCCGGGCCGTTCGGGCCGTCAAGATACTCTGCGCCAACTGCCTGGGTCAGCACATGATCGGCAAATTGAGGCGAGCAGCCCCACGTCTGTGCCATGTGGCGCCAAGTGCGGAACATGATCCTTCGCATTTCGTCGCATTTTGCAAATGCGCAGTCACTGACCACGCCAATACATTTGTCGGGATATTTGGCGGCAAATTTGAGTGCGATCATGCCTCCGGCGGAAGTTCCCATGACATGAGAGCGCGGAATATCGAGTTTTTCCATCAGGGCGGCAAGGTCATCCGCCCAAATATCAAGGTCGTATTGCTGCAAGGGCCGGTCTGTTTGCCCATAGCCGCGCTGATCATAGCTGATCAGCTTGAAATTTTCGGCTAGACCGTCCCACACCATACCAAAATTCTGCCGGCCGAACAGCGAACCGCCTATCAGCGCCAGCGGGTCGCCGTCGCCGAGGAATTCGTAAAATATATTGATCCCGTTTGCTTCGACTTTTGGCATCGTTACGCTCCCGTTGATCGAATTGCACGCTCATTATGGCGCTCAATACGATCAAGGTCGATGGCGCTTACGCCGCCTTTTTAGTCTTTCGCCTTGCGCGTTGCGCATTATGCCGCTTCGGGCCCATCCGCTTCCTTTGTGAACGGCGCTTGCTCGGCGTTTCCGAATTCTCGATTTCGGAGTTGTGGAAAGGATGATCCGCGTAAACTGGGACGCTTAGGCGAATGGTCTTCTCAATATTGCGTAAATGGGCGCGTTCATCGTGATCACAAAACGAGATGGCGATGCCTTCGGAACCGGCGCGCGCCGTGCGACCAATCCGGTGGACATAGTTTTCCGGCTCGTTGGGTAGGTCAAAATTTATGACATGGGTGACATCTTTGACATCGATGCCGCGCGCCGCGATATCTGTTGCCACCAGAGCGCGGATCTTGCCGGTGCAAAAACTTTTGAGCGCGCGCTGGCGGGCATTCTGTGACTTGTTGCCATGAATCGCGTCGGCTCGGATACCGCTTTGGTGCAAAAACTTGGCAACGCGGTCCGCGCCGTGCTTGGTGCGCGTGAATATGAGCACTCGACTGATGTCCTCGTCGTTCAGCAACTTGGTCAAAAGCAAGCGCTTCTTGTCCTTAGCGACGAAAAGAACGCGCTGCTGCACTTTCTCTACAGTGCTTGCCGCCGGCGCAATCTCGACCCGCTCAGGATCGTTCAATAGGTTCTCGGCAAGTTGCCCGATCGATTTCGGCATGGTTGCAGAGAACAACAGGGTCTGCCGCTCCGTCGGAAGCTTGGAGGTAATCCGTTTGACATCAGGTAAAAAACCCATATCCAGCATACGGTCAGCCTCATCAAGGATGAAAGTCTCGATACCGTCGAGCCGCACATGGCCCTGGTTCATCAAATCGAGTAAGCGACCCGGCGTTGCCACCAGCACATGAACGCCGCGGCCCATCACACGAATTTGCGGTCGGATATTGGTGCCGCCGAAAACAACGGTTGTGCGCAAATGCAGATGGCGGCCATAGCTACTGAAGCTATCACCGATCTGGCATGCGAGTTCACGCGTCGGCGCGAGAATGAGCGCGCGCGGCTTACCGCGCTTGGGAGTGCCGGGATTTTGCGCCAGGCGGTGCAGCAGCGGCAGCGCAAAGGCGGCGGTTTTCCCGGTACCCGTTTGGGCGATTCCCAAAAGGTCACGTCCCTCGAGGAGGGGTGGGATAGATTTTAGTTGGATGGGTGTTGGGCGGGTGTAGCATTCATCGGAGATAGCGCGAAGGATTGGTTGGGCCAAGTCGAGGCCAGTGAAATCGGTCATGTAAGGATTTTCTTTCATAATTTAATTAATTGGTCTGGCATTGCACTGATGGCTGATGCCGACCTAACGAAACACCTAAATCTGTTGGAAGAAATTAGGCCGGCTATGATATTCGCGCCGGCGTTCGATCGAAAATCGATCTCGAAAGGAGTACCGCTAGACCGGCATATGATGGTTCTGGTGCAACAAGTCAAGCTATTACGATTCTTACGCGTTTGGATGTCGCGGGTGCGCGATGTCTTGCGTCGCTCTCTAACATCAAAGATATCGGCGCGAATAACCATCAAATCATCGCCGGCAAGGAGGGCTCTATTCGTGGCACCGTGGTCCATCGGCGGATTGCTGTAGAGATATACCCGCCAGTCGACAAGGTTTGGATTGTCGTCGATGTCGATGTCATCGGCGCGATCCCTTGGGGAACTGTCCGGCCCCTTATTTTTGGACAGGCAAGCGGTGTTGCTGAAATTTTCATGCAAACCGTCTAAATTGTGGAGCTCGTCCTAAAAATTGCGACCGTTTGCCCCGCGCGATCGGTTATAGAGCCGAATTGTGCTGTTATGACCATCACTCAGCGTATCTCGCGCAATCACAAAAAAAGTGGTGCAAGTTTGGCGTCGGTGACAAAAATCAGCAGGCTCTGCTTGGGATCACCGGGCAGATAAAAGCAAGCGCCATTTGGACCCTTGATATCAACGCCCTAGCCAATCATCATTTTGGCGGTTATCTCAATACCGTGCTGCTTGTTGTCGGCCGTGTCGCTAGACTTGGCGATGGCAAAAACAGGGCACCCTTCTTGATTGTGGCATTATGTCTCTCACTGTTGAGCTTTTGTCTTTTGCGGGGAATTTTCTGCGGGCTATCAGACACGTGGGATAACAGGGGATTGAACGAGTGGCTTTCGTAAGCGACACATATCAAGTGAGAGAGGCGCTGCTGAGTTTGGTGGCAGAAGGCGCAGCAAGTCTGCCCTTGCTCGAGTTGGAGGCGCTGCCAGCACTTCTTACAGCCACACAGATACTTTCCTATCGCGTTGGGAGGCGAGAGATCGGCTCCGGCGAAAAAGTTGTGCGCCAGGATTTTGATATCTGCATGGCGCCGCCTAAAACGAACCCGATCTGGGACCTGGCGTCGGAACTCGAAGAATATCTCGCTCGGGCCTTTGAGGGTCTGCACCCACCGCTACTGGCGGGTCGGTTTGGCTTCAACGATCTCGTGGTGCAGCGCT
This sequence comes from uncultured Rhizobiaceae bacterium, assembly GCA_964624055.1. Lineage (GTDB taxonomy): Bacteria > Pseudomonadota > Alphaproteobacteria > UBA828 > UBA828 > PTKB01. Next base: position 6,522 of record CAZUXZ010000176.1, read on the forward strand.
ATAATTCTGGCTCCTTCGGCATCACCATGCACCGCGATCACGTGCGCTATACCGGCCTTGTCGCCCTGATTCAGCTCTCCGGCGATGGTCGATTTTTTGTTTCTGATACGCGCTCCAGCGCCGGCGCGCGCGAGATTCTCTGGCGACCCGGCTATCTCTTGCTGATGCGTGCACCAGGCTTTGCTGGACGAAAGGACCGACCCTTTCACTATCTGTGCGATATCGCGACCGAGCGCTATAGCATCGGTCTGCGCCACGACACAAAAACGGGCTAAGCTTCGATACGTATCTGCTGCTTGGCCGCCAGCTTGTACCATTCGGTATCAGCCTCGCTGCGGTCTTCCCATACCAGGGCGGCGAAGCGTCCGGAACTGTCGAGCACGGTCAGCGGGTGATGCCAGGTGCCGGGGTTGTAATTAATGCCCTGCGTCGCGCCGACGATGAAGGCATCAAGTCGTGCCGTGTCTGGCCCGCCATCCGCGGCATCCGGACAGACCAGAACGAGATAACGCTTGGCGTCGAGTGGAAAGAAAGCCTGGCTCGATTGCGGATGGCGTTCCATCACCTTCATGTTAAGCGGCAGTGATTGCGCGTCCGCCCGGACCAGCATTAGGTTCGGCTTGGCGTCAGTGCGCCCGTTGAACAGCTCCGCCTGAAAGTCGTATCGTCCGGGCGCTTCGGGTACGTCTAGCAGTTGGCCGTATTGCGCGAAGGAAACGGCGTTGATGCTGCGTGCGGTTATGATTTTCATAGCTCTATTATAGGCAGTACGAGCCTTCGCGGGAGGTGAAAGTGGCGAATTCGAAAAGATTGCCGGAACTTTCAGAAAGGGACGCGCCGACGCAAATCAAGACTATCTATGACGAGATAAAGGCGTACTGCCGGGTGCCGATGGTGGCGCTGATCTACCGTCATCTTGCTACTCAGGACGGTCTACTGGAATGGAGCTGGCGAGCGCTGGCGCCGGGCATGCGATCGGGTGCCTTGAGCGATGCGGCGGAGGAATTGGCCGCGGTGCGGCTCACTGCCAAATTGCCGTTGCTCACCCGCGAGAAGGCCGTGGCGCTTGCCCTCAAACCGATAGACTACGCCGCGATCGACTACATCATCGCCGCCTACAACACCGCCAATCCGCACAACATCATAGCCGTGCGCGGGTTGATGTCGCTGCTTGCATCGGATGAAGCTGGCGGCCAAAGCAGCGGCAATAGGAGCGCGTCGGTAACGCCTGTCGCCTTTCCTGCTATGCCGTCGCTGGTGCAGTTAGAGGAGATGACGCCGGCTCTGGCCAAACTAATCCTAAGTCTGCACATTGGCTCGGACAACGGCACTCGCGGCATTGTGCCCTCCCTCTACCGCCATCTCGCTAATTGGCCTGATTATATGATGGATCAGGCGGAGGCGCTGGTGCCCCTATTTAAGGGTGGTGAGATCGAAGATGCTGCCACGCGCATTGCCGCCGGTGCCGACACTGCCGCCGTGCGGCTTAACAAAGAGCTGATCGTACATGATTCGCCTGAAGGCCGGCCTACGGGCACGGCGCGCGAACAGCTGCTGGTTACCCTTGCTGCCTTCGCCGCCACCATCCCAGAGATGATCGCTGTTGGTCGACTGATGGCCGCCGCTTTGCCGCGGGATTAGCTCTGGGTAAATCGCATTTCCGCTGTGCCGAGGGCCTCGATCTCGACACGCACTTCGTCGCCCGGTTGGCACCAATAGGTCTGAACTGAGCTGCCGGTGAGGACGAATTCACCGGCGTGAAGTTCGCGGCCACGCGCAACCAGGCTATTGGCGAGCCATGCAAGAACGTTTAAGGGGTGGCCCATTACATCGCCGCCGAAGCCGAAGCTGATGCTCGCACCGTTGATGAACAACTCGCAACGAAGCTTGGCGATATCGCGCTTGCGCCAATCCCTCACTGGCGCGCCGAGCACGCAGCCGCAATTGAAGAAATCATCCGCCAGCAAGGTCGGCAATTCGAGTCTGGTGTAATCCACGAAGCGATCGTCGACGATCTCGATCGCTGCCATGACGCTCTCCACTGCGCCGGCGACGCTCTCTCGGTCATAGGGCGCGCCGTCGGCACCAAGGGATTCACCCAGGCTGACCGCGATTTCGCATTCGACGCCAGGTCTGCTATAGGCGTCATGTCTACTTTCACCCCTTTCGCGGAAAACCGTATTTGCATAAATGCCACCGCTGCACGGCTCATCAATCTTGAGATAATCCTGCATCACCTTGCTGGTGCAGCCAATCTTGTGGCCGCCGACGTGCCCGAGTCCGAGCTCGCTCAGACGCGAATTGAGCGCCTGCTGAACTTCATAGGCTTCCGCTGCAGTGACTGGCGTACAGCTCTCGGGCAGGCGGTCGAGTTTGTCCAAGTCGAGCCGCATGACGCGATAAATTTCGACGGCTTCGGCAATCTGGTCGGGTTTCATAATAGTTTCCTAATTTGCGCCGTTCATAACCGGAGCAAGCGGTGGGACAGGAGGATCTGGTCGGGTTAAAGTCGTCGAGCGCTTTTTGGACGTCGCGGATCACCATCGGCCAGTCGCCAAGGGCGCGCGTGGCGCTGCTTTGATTGTCACTTGCGCTGAGATCATACATAGCGAACCCTTGCCAAGGCATTACCGTATCGTTAATCCTACCTTACTCCCTGCAGAGGTCGTCAATTGATCGAGAGCGCCAGAATTCGGCTCATTTGCGCTCGATTAAGCCCGCTCTCGCCGGCCCAGACATTGAATGCTTCTTGCACCTCGCGGCGCGCCTTCTTGCCCTTGGGCTCGCCCCTAAAGGCGCCCCACTTGTTGAGTGCCTTTACCACGTCACCGGTCAACATGAAGGTATCCTTACCTGCCATGCGCAGAAAATAAGACCCGGAGGCACCGCCTAATTGGTTGAATTGGCTTTGTAGCGCGTCCCACAGGCCAATGATATCCTCTTCTGGCCAGTCCGCGATCCATGCGCCGAAGCTGCCATGCTGGGCGGAGATTCCCACCATTGCCGTTGCATTGTGGCGCATGGCCTTGATCTTGCCCCAATGGCGGATGATGCGCGGCTCCTTCAGAAGTGCTTCCAGGTCTTCGTCAGGTATCGTAGCCACGCGCTTAGGGTCGAAGCCAAAGAAAATTTCCTCAAAGTCCGGCCATTTTTCGGAAACCATGCTGTGCTTTAGACCGGAGGAGAACACCCGAAGCATCATAAGCGAGAGATAGCGGTCGTCTGACAGGGCTCTCAGCGATTTACCGGATTTCGACTCAGGCAGCAATTTCTTTAATTCCGCATTGCCGCCAGCGCGTGCCTCGGCGTTTTCTAGGATGGCGGCGAATTTTGTCATTTTTTCCATGTCGCGATTCTATCTACTTGCTAGACCGCTTGCTATGCTGGGATCGCTGATCAGGACGTGCAGGGGGGAGATGTTATGCCGATGATCAACCGCATTGCGGATTTCCAGGACGATATGGCGCGCTGGCGCCGCGATATCCACGCTCATCCCGAGCTCGGATTTGACGAGAAACGCACCGCCGATGTCGTCGCCGGGGAGCTTGAATCCTTCGGCCTCGAAGTGCATCGCGGACTAGCGCGGACCGGCGTGGTTGGCGTGCTAAAAGGTGCGCCTGGCGACGGTGCCATAGGTCTTAGGGCCGATATGGATGCGCTGCCGATCCTAGAGAAGAACGAATTTGATCATCGCTCTACCAACGACGGTGTGATGCATGCTTGCGGCCATGATGGCCATACCGCAATGTTACTCGGCGCGGCAAAATATCTCGCAGAAACCATAAATTTTTCCGGTACGGTCTATTTCATCTTCCAGCCTGCCGAGGAGGGTATGGGCGGCGCACGCGAGATGGTCGCCGACGGCCTGTTCGAAAAGTTTCCAGTTAACGGCATTTACGGTCTACATAATTGGCCGGGCTTGGAGATTGGCGAATTCGCCGTCAGGCCGGGACCGATGATGGCGGCCTGCGACTGTTTTGAGATCACAGTCATCGGTGAGGGTGCCCATGGCGCAATGCCTCATCTCGGAATCGATCCGATGGTCTGTGCGGCGGAGATTGTTGGCGGGTTGCAGACCATCGCTAGCCGCGTGACTGATCCGCTCGATTCGGCAGTGGTCAGCGTCACTATGATTCATGCCGGCCATGCCTTTAACGTCATCCCGGGCCGGGTGGAGCTTGGCGGTACCGCGCGTTGTTTCAAGGAATCTGTACGCCAGGATATTGAAAGCGGTATTTCGCGTATTGGCGAGGGTATCGCCCAAGCTCATCGCTGCCACATTGAATACAATTATATGCGCCAGTTCCCTGCTACGGTGAACCATGAGGCGGAAACCGAGTTTGCCGCTCAGGCGGCGGCACGCGTTGCCGGCGAGGCCAATGTGCGACGCAACATGCCGCCCAGCATGGGCTCGGAGGATTTCTCCTACATGCTGGAGGCGCGCCCCGGTTCTTACATATGGATGGGAAATGCCGGCGCCGATCTCGGCTGTTTCCTACATAACCCGAATTATGATTTCAACGACGAGGCCCTCGGCTGGGGCGCAAGCTACTGGGCAACATTGGTGGAAAGCCTGCAGCCGAAAAAGGCGTAATAATGCTGCCCAGGCGGATGAAGATTCTAGAAGAATTGTTGTAATTGCTTTGTCGGGTTGGTGAAGAAGTTCTGATCACTGGCGACAGGGCTGCACTTCAATTGTTTTATGTTGTTCTAGAGTAATTTATTGTCGCTTTCCAATCCCAGGAGTATGCGACCATAAGTAGTGGCGTTTATATCAAAAGACTGAGTAATTTGAGCTTGTGCCCCATGTACATCGCGAAATGCGCGCGATATTGGATTATGATCGTAAAGGCCACCACCACCACTCAAAGTATATAGTAAGTCGACAGCGTTCACACAGAGTCTCGCAGCAAAAGCGCCCTCGGCCCGCCACCTTATTCGCTCCTCGTTGGTTGGCAAATTACCATTTTGTACAATGCGCATGGCTTCATCACAATTTTTTAGATATATCCGTCGCGCAATATCAACTGACATACGTGCGTCAGCACTTTTTATCTGTATAGGAGTTAGATCACGTAATCGATGGGCGGTATAATTTGTTATTCTTGATTTAGTATGTTTTTCAAAATCATTTACTGCACCCTCTGAAATTCCAAGAACTACAGAACCAATCCACGAAAAAAACATAGCGAATATCGGTAATTTATACACGGGACCGGTGTTAATTTTACAACCCGGAGCACAGTCCCCAAGTTGTTCCTTGACAGATATAGTGCGGTAGCTGGGGACAAATTTATTTTGAACCTCTACATCATGACTTCCAGAGCCCTTCAGGCTTCCAGATCGCCAGGTATCAATTACCTTCCAGTCCTTTTTTGGAACTAGAAACATTCTTAATTCTTCTTCGTCATTTGTGATTTCATTTTTTACGGACGCCCCAAACATGTTCCATGAGGATGCATTTATTCCGGTACCAAAAGGCCATCTTCCAGATAGTATAAATCCATCTTTGACCTTTTGAGCCACACCTTTTGGAAAAATTAATGTGCCGGTTACAATTGTATCAATTGATTTTCCCCAAACATCACTTTGTGCTTGCTCAGGCCATAACGCTGTTGTGAGGGTGCAGCCAAGCATATTTGCCACTACTATACCTGTTGAGCCACAGCCCTGAGAAATTGCCGCGCAAATCAGCATGGCTGTATTATAGTCTACTTCATAACCTCCAAGGCGTTTCGGAACTGTACTTCGAATTAATTCACCACTAACTAAATCCTCAATCGTCCTATCAGGAACGTCTCTCTTTTCTTCGCACTCTAAAGCACGTTCTCTTAAAGTTGGGAATAGATTTTTTGAAAATTCAATTAATTTTTTGTTTACTGGTTCAAGTTGGTCAACGTTATGCATAGATTTAGACCTCTAGTAGTTAGCTGTCTGTGACCCGCTAGGCTTGCAGCTTGCGTGGCTGCAGAACCAAATTCCGTTGCACCCATGATTCAAATAGCAACACTATATAACTAGATTTTTTAAGATTAAACGAAATTCATGAACGACTATTCTTAGAACTTGTGTCAATAGGGATCTATCTACTGAAATAGAAAGCACAACTTATGCGGTACAGATAACACTCGCAATTTTTGTCTACCCCATCAGCTGAAAATTTAAGAAATGCCTCCCCGCCAATGAGTTAAGGAAATATTTGGGGCCGCGCTGGTGCGGTCGAGAGGACTCGAACCTCCACGGGGTTGCCCCCACTAGAACCTGAATCTAGCGCGTCTACCAGTTCCGCCACGACCGCAGCGCGCACCAGCGGCGCAACTTGGTTGCGCCTTCCGGGAAATGGTGCGGCTGAGAGGACTTGAACCTCCACGGGGTTTCCCCCACAGCGCCCTCAACGCTGCGCGTCTACCAGTTCCGCCACAGCCGCGTATTTGCCGGGGCGACACAGGAAGCAGGGGTTGGGGCAAATTGTCAAGCCCACTATGGGGTGGCTTGCGTGGCAGCGCGGTTCGCGGATAATGCGGTAACGAAACGATCCGTTAAATTAATAAAACGGGAGCTAAAAATGGCAAAAAGAAAAGCGGTCGTGGTCGGTGCGCGCGGCACGACGGGACGGAATGTGGTGCGGACGCTGGAAGCCGAGGGCGGTTGGGAGGTTATAGGGCTTAGCCGAAGCGCACCCGGTTTTGAAACCAGTGCCACTTTCATCGCTGTAGATCTCGAGGACGAAGCGGACTCAGAAGCCAAACTCGCTCCGCTCACCGACGTGACGCATGTTTTTTATTGTGGTCTCGCCGGTGGCTTTGAGGCGGAGAATATCGAGGGCAATGTGTCCCTGGTGCGCAATTCCGTGGGCATTCTTGACCGCGTCTCACCGGAACTTGAGCGCGTCACGCTGACCCAGGGAGGTAAATATTATGGTTGTCATCTCGGTCCCTATAAGCCGCCCTCGGTCGAGACCGCCCCGCGCCACATGCCACCTAACTTCTACTACAATCAGCAGGATTATCTGAAGGAGCTTCAGCAGGGAAAAAGCTGGGGCCTCACTATGGTTAGGCCCGAAATCGTTATCGGTCTGTCCGCCGGGGTACCCTTGAATACGCTTAACTTCGTCTCGGTCTATGCGGCGATCGCCGCCGAACTCGACATCCCATTCGATTTCCCGGGCCGACCCGCCGCCTGGCAGGCGCTCAACAAATATACCGATGCGGAAATTCTCGGACGTTTTGAGGTGTGGTCCTCGACGCAAGAAAATTGCGCGAATGAAGAGTTCAACATCACCAATGGTGACTGCTTCCGCTGGGAGCATATCTGGCACGAGATTGGCGAGGCCTTTGGCTGCCGCCGAGGCCAGGTGAGGCCTTGCTCGCTCACCGTGCTGATGGAGGACAAGGGCCCGGTTTGGGAAGAGATCGTCCAGAAGCATCAGCTCCAAGCCTATAAGATGGACGAACTCGCTAACTGGATCTTTGCCGATTGGGTGTTTGCGCGCGATTGGGATATCATCCTCGAAGATCGCAAGCGCATTCGCCATGGTTACGGTGAGATCATCTATACCGAGGAAATGTTCACCCGTTATTTTAGTAAAATGCGCAAGCTCAAGATCATCCCGGAAGCCCGTAACTGAAATAGGACGACCCAGTCCGCGCGGATGAATGCCCAGGCTAGGTGTGCGGGGAAGGCGTTTGTAGTGGTGCGAGAGTCGCGGCGGGTGCCTAGTTTGTGTTCTGCTAAGTTCGACTGTCGCGATCGCATCTTCGCTGGCAGCGGTTGGCGCGTCGATCTGGCGCACATCCTCGGTCTCAAGCTTGGCGAGGGAGACCGTCATCCACAATACCGGCGGGCGCGAAACGCGTGAGGTGATCAAGGAATTCGACGCGTTCGCCTACGCGGTCTTGAAGATTGACGGCGACCGTCTCAGGTCGTTTTAATTGACCATTGTGCAGCGCCCTAAGTTCGGGGCTAAACGCTTCGCCGACGCTGAGTTTGAACACGCTCTCAAGGCGCAAGTCGGCGTGGATGTGTCATAGGTAGCGAGTGCTGATCACGAGGCGAGTCTGCACGAGGATATCGAGCGCCTTCGGAGCGCGCCCGAAATCCCGGCCGTGTTGTCCTCTCCAAACTGCTCCAATATGTAAAGCAGAGCCGTGCCCGCAAAGTCATCTCGCTAGCGCTGCTCCTGGCTTAGGGCCTACTGCACAAATAATTCGGCCAGTTCGAAGCGGTCCTGGGTCATATAGGCTAGTCCCTTAGTGCTGATGCGGTAGTATGGGATCGTTACCAGGGAGACGAATTCGAGATTCATCTGCGGCGTCTCTAAATCGCAGCCCATATCGCGCCATGCTTTAATTAGCTTGAACTGTTTCTCGAATAGCTCATTAAACGGCAGGTCCGAAGCGAGGCCGTTAAGCGGAGTTGGTAGCGAGGCAACAACCTCTCCCTTGCGCAGCGCGATAAAACCGCCATCCATTGCGATGGTTTCGTTGGCGGCAGCGGCCATGTCTCCGTCTGATGTACCAACCAGGACGATGTTCTGATTGAACACGTTTGCCGTGGTGCCAATACAGCCGTCCTGGATGCCAAAGCCTTTAACAAAGGCAAGGCCGATCTCGCCTGTTCCCATGATGCGGTCGATCATGCAAATTTTGTTGATGCCGTTTTCTGGATCGGCCTGCACAAGACCGTCAACTACATTCAGGCTCTCGACCGAACCGGGCGTCTCCAGAGAGCCGTCCCGAGTGTTGATCACCTGAACCTTGACCGTATCACCGGCACCTTCTGGCGCTCGAATTTGGAAATCCTCCGGCGTGAGGGTGCGGTCGATATTCATGGTGCCGTAGAGCCAGTCAGGATATTCCGGGTTTTCGAGTGGCTCCAACAGCTTGCCGTCCTCAACCCAGACCTTGCCATTGGCCATGACTTTTGAAATCTCAAATTCCTCGAGGGTCTCGACGAATACGATATCGGCGTAACGGCCGGGTGCAATCATGCCCATATCGTGATTGACCCGGTAGAATTCTGCAGGCTGGATGGTCGACATCTGGATGGCGGTCATCGGATCAAGGCCATTCTGAATACCGACGCGAATGGCATTGTCCATCTGGCCGCGTTCGAGCATCCAATCCGGTGTGATGACGTCGGTGCAAAGCTGGAAAGCGCGTGCGTCATAATTTTCCTCAGTGATCACCGGGATGCAGGCCTCGATATCCTTGCACGCGCTGCCTTCGCGGATGACAACCCAGATGCCGAGCTCGGCCTGGCGCCGCGTCTCCGAGGCGTTGACGATTTCATGATTGTGCATGATGCCGGAGGAGACCCAGGCATTGGTGATCTTGTCGTCAGTCATGCCCGCCGAGTGACCCTGGATCACCTTGCCCTGCTTGAGGCATTCCTCCATTAGGTTGAGGAGATCGGCATCGCGCTGGTTGCGGTAGAGCATGAGCTCCGGGCTGATCTCCTCGATGCCCTTGGTCTCGGGCCATTCGAGGGAATCTAGCAGTTCCTGTATACTCGGCGCATTCGGCGATGCGGGAAAGCCGATGCCGCGGTTCTGAGTGTAGCACATGGTTGGCACGACGAAGATTGGCTTCACCGGCGTGCGCAGCAGCTCATCAAGAAAAAACCGCGAGGCGCGTAGTCCGTTGACGATGGCATGGCCATAGAAGCCATCGACGATGGTGGTTGAGCCATGAAGCAGGCGGCAGGCGGCGAACACGGTGGAATTGGCGTAGGTGTGCCATTGGTGGCAATGCGGGTCGATCAGGCCGGGAACGAGGAAGCGTCCGCCAGCGTCGATCACCTCGGTGCCCTCGCCAATGGTGTAATCCATATCGCCCACGGCCGCGATGCGCTCGCCCTTGATGGCGACATGGTCGCTCGACTTGTGGATGGTCCCGGTGTGGCTGTTGACGATCCGACAGTTCTTGATGACTTTGTCGGCGGGCTCATAGCCCATCGCGACATCAATTAGCGCTTCACGTTCCAATCCCATCTGCTCCCCCAATCGGTGACTCTGTTGTTCGCGTTTGCAGAACAAATGTTAGATAGCCAAATTGCGCTGTCAACGGTGGGTTAAAAGCTTGGCGGCGTACAGGCAGAGACTAGTTCGCATTCCTCCTTGCTAATATTGCGGAAGCGATGTGGTAGACGGGAATTGAAATAATAAGCATCGCCTGGGCCGAGCACCCGTCGTTGATCTCCGATGGTTACCTCGAGGTTGCCGCGGATGATAATGCCACCTTCCTCGGATTCGTGACGCAACATGGAGCGTCCGGTATCGCTACCTGGCGAATATCGCTCATGGAGGATTTGCAGCGCGCGTCCAATGAGATCGCGCCGCACTTGTCGGTAGGAGATGCGTCCGTCTCCTATTTCCAATAATTCGTTTGCAGCGAAGAAGACTCGCTGGCGCGGCGCCTCTTCGAGGCTGAAGAAATCGGAAATGGATATAGGGATTCCGTTCAGCACTTTGCGTAGACTGCTTACAGAAGGACTGACGCGGTTTTGCTCGATTAGCGAGATGGTGCCGTTGGTAACGCCGGCACGTTTGGCCAGCTCGCGTTGTGAGAGATGATGCATCTTACGCACGGCGTGCAGCCGTGCCCCCACGTCGAAGTCCGCGTCCAATGACATTGTTACCAGCTCCGTTTTTCTTAAATGGTTAATATATTAAACGATTTTAAGACCATAATTTTGAATATCAACAAGATAAATGGTGTAGCTGCGCTCGTTGTCTAATTTTTTATATAATGATACGTTGTTGGCGAGTTTCGGTAATCCATACCAAACGGGGAAACGAAAGATGTCCGCGACCGGCCAAAATGCCCGATACGAAACAATGCCCAACGATCTCGAGCCGTTATGGATGCCGTTTACGGCAAACCGGCAATTCAAGAGCGCGCCGCGCATGTTCGTTTCCGCCGAGGGCATGCATTACACCACCACCGACAACCGTCAGGTACTCGACGCCACTTCGGGTCTCTGGTGCGTCAATTGCGGCCATGCGCGCAAGGAAATCACGGAAGCGGTGAGTGCGCAGGTCGGCCGTCTCGAATATGCCCCGGGCTTTCAGATGGGTCACCCGGCCTCTTTTGAGTTTGCAGCCCGGCTCGCCGCGCTGGCGCCCGGCGACCTCGACCATGTGTTTTTCACGAATTCCGGCTCCGAATCCGCTGATACCGCGCTCAAGATCGCACTCGCCTATCACAATGTCTCCGGCAACGCGTCACGCACCCGTCTGATCGGTCGCGAGAAGGGCTATCACGGGGTTGGCTTCGGTGGAATCTCGGTCGGCGGCATTTCGAACAATCGCAAGTTTTTTGGCAA
>CAZUXZ010000177.1:0-17892 GCA_964624055.1 uncultured Rhizobiaceae bacterium
AGGCAGAACTTATCCAACGCTTCGGCGCCGACATCCGAGCTATCCGTACGCACAACGAAGGCCACCACCTCCTCGCCCCAATCCGCGTGCGGTCGGCCAACGACGGAGACTTCGTGCACGCCTTCGTGACGCAGCAGGACTTCTTCAATCTCACGCGGATAGATATTGGTACCGCCAGAGATGATCATGTCCTTGGAGCGATCCATCAGGGTGAGGAAGCCCTCTACGTCGATGCTGCCTATATCGCCAGTATGAAGCCAGCCACCCTTGAGCGCCGCTTCTGTCGCATCCGGATTGTTCCAATACCCCAGCATGACGACATCGCCGCGCACCAGAATTTCACCCGCCTCGCCAGTCGGCAAGGGATTGTGATTTTCGTCGACGATACGAATTTCAACATCTGTGCGCGCGATACCGGCTGAGGAGATGCGTTGGGCAAAACGTGGGTGGTCTCGGTCGGCATAGAAATGCCGCGGTAGATAGCTGATTGTCATCGGCGCCTCGCCCTGGCCATAAATCTGCACAAGCTTTGAGCCGAAGATGTCGAGCGCCTTTTCCACATCGGCCACGAGCATGGGCGCACCGCCGTAATAAATCATCTTCAGATTGCTTAGATCGGCCGATGCGATTCCCGGGTGATTCATGAGGCGGACAAGCATGGTCGGCGCGCCGAAGAGAGTCACGCCGGAATAGCGCGTGAGAAGATCAAAAATCTCCTCCGGGTCAAAGCCGCCGCTCTTAGGAATAATGTTGTTGGCGGCCTTGGCGATATGAGGCAGACCGTAAAATCCCGATGCATGGGACAGCGGTGCTGCGTGGAGCACGCCGTCCTGATAGCTAATCGGATCGATGTCAGCGAAATAGCTGAGCGTCATGACCATTAGATTGCGGTGGCTCAGCATCGCGCCCTTAGGGCGCCCGGTGGTGCCACTGGTGTAAAAAAGCCAGGCCGGATCCTTTGGCGCTCGACTTTCACAAGCCAACTCTTTATGGGCCAGAAGCGCCTCGTAGCGTTCGCTGCCTGCCGAGATAACTGTTTCCAGGGTGGATGAGCTTTCCGCCAGTTTTTCAAGGTCCAGCGCCAGTTCCGGCGCTGTAAAACAAACCCGGGCGCCAGAATTCTCGAAGATGTAGTCAAACTCGGAAGGATGAAGCTTGGAATTTACGAGGACTGCCACAAGACCAGCATACCAAATGCCGAATTGGGCTTGGAGAAATTCCGGTCGGTTGGGCATGGCAATTGCTACCCTGTCGCCGGGTTCCAGTCCGTAATCCTCTCGGAGCGCTTGACCGATCAAGCCCGCGCTACGGTGTAAGTCGGCATAATCGGACCACTGCTCCTTACCCCAACTGATTGCTGGTTTATGTGGGAAAGTAAGCGCCGCTTTGGCTAACAATGCCGCAATGTTCATAAGTAGCTCCGAAGCATACTGCCGGACAGTGGCTATCCAAAAGTTAGAAACACCAAGGCTTCATAATAAAAAAAATAGCGCGGAGAGCCACAAACAAGTGGTGCCGCGCCTCTTAATAGATCGTTTTTAGGGGCCTATGTCTCTCCCTGATACGGTAGATATTTGAGTTTGTCGAATATTGCATACAATTAGGAATGGTTTGACACAACGCAGCCACTCAAAAATACGCTGCCCAGCCCCAACGTGACGCACTGGCCATGGTTGATAGTATTGTCAGAAACTTGCCAACAAAGAACTTATTGCGAATGCTTCGCATTTGCACTTATTTGCCCATTAAGTTGTTGCACGAATTAAATAAAACGTCGAAAGTGCGGTAAGGAAATATTGGTAATATGGCGAGGAGTTACTCAGCGTGTTGAAATCCCTTCAAATTGACCCTGAAAAATGCACCGGTTGCCTGCAGTGCGAGCTTGCTTGCTCGTACGAGAACGAAGGCACCTTCAACCCTGCGAAATCGCGTATCAAGGTTTTCAACTTCCACGACCAGGGTCGCCAGGTGCCATACACCTGCACTCAGTGTGACGACGCCTGGTGCATGACGGCTTGCCCTGTCGACGCCATCTCGGTGGATGCGGAAACTGGCGCCAAAGTAGTCTCCGACGCAGCCTGTGTCGGTTGTAAGGTGTGCACTATCGCTTGCCCCTTCGGCACGGTGAATTACAACGCCGATACTGGCAAAGTCATCAAATGTGACCTGTGCGGCGGCGATCCAAAATGCGCCAGCACTTGCCCGACCGACGCCATCACCTATGTCGATGCAAACTGGACGGGTCTCGACAAAATGCGCGCTTGGGCAGCGAAAACAGATTCCGGCGCACAGGCCGAAGCTTAGGGAGTAACCGAATCATGGCATGGGCAAGAAACATTTTGCGGGTAAACCTCAGTAAGGGCACCTGCAAGAATGAACCGCTCAATATGGACTGGGCGCAGAAATACCTAGGCCAGCGCGGGCTGGCGACTAAATATCTTGTCGAAGAGACTGACCCCAAGGTCGATCCTCTCTCACCTGACAACAAGCTGATAATGACAACCGGCCCCCTCACCGGGACCTGTGCCTCAACGGCCGGCCGTTATTCGGTCGTCACCAAAGGCGCGCTCACAGGCGCTATAGCTTGCTCCAATTCTGGCGGCTTCTTCGGCAATGAAATGAAGAATGCCGGTTACGACATGATCATTTTCGAGGGCAAGGCCAAAAAGCCGGTCTATCTGTTGGTCGAAAACGATAATGCACAGTTAATTGATGCTCATGAATTCTGGGGCAAGTCCTGCTGGGACGCTGAAGAAGGCATCAAGGCCAAACACCAAGATCCGCTGATCCGCGTTGCCTCGATTGGCGTGTCTGGGGAAACCGGTGTGAAGTTCGCCTGTATCGTTAACGATATGCACCGTGCCGCCGGGCGTTCTGGCGTAGGCACGGTGAAGGGCTCGAAGAATTTGAAGGCTGATGCAATTCGTGGCTCGGTTGGAGTGAAAGAGGAGAATGCCGACAAGTTCCTTTCCGCCGTTGCTGACGGCAAGTCAGTGTTGGCTGAAAACCCGGTCACTGGCCAGGGACTGCCAACCTTTGGCACTCAAGTGCTGATGAATGTGATCAACGAATCTGGTGCCCTGCCAACGCGCAATCATCTCGACAGCCAGTTCTCCGGAGCGAGCAATATCTCGGCCGAGGCCATGGCTGAACCGCGTGAGGGCGACGGCAAAACCAACCTGCTGACCACTGCTGCCTGCTTTGGCTGCACCATTGCTTGCGGGCGGATCTCGACGATTGAGCGCAGTCACTACACGGTGGCTGAACGGCCCCAATATCAGATCGCTTCTGGCGGGTTAGAATATGAAGCAGCATGGGCGCTGGGTGCGGCGACCGGGGTCGACGATCTCGATGCGCTGACTTTTGCGAACTTTGTTTGCAACGAGCAAGGCATCGATCCGATTTCGTTCGGCGCTACCGTAGGCGCCGCCATGGAGCTGTATGAAACCGGCGTAATCGGCGACAAAGAGACTGGTGGGCTCGACGTCAAGTTTGGTTCTGCAAAGGCGCTGACGGAACTTGCCGAACTTACCGGCCGAGGCGAAGGCTTTGGTGCAGAAATCGGTCTCGGTTCCAAGCGTCTCTGCGAAAAATACGGCAAGCCCGAATTATCAATGGCGGTCAAAGGCCAAGAATTCCCGGCCTATGACGCTCGCGGTATTCAGGGCATGGGCCTGACTTACGCCACCTCCAACCGAGGCGCCTGCCATTTACGGGGCTATACGGTGTCGTCGGAGATCTTCGGTATTCCAGAGAAAACCGAACCGACCGAGTCGGATGGCAAAGCCGGGCTGGTGAAAGCTTTTCAGGATGCAACCGGCGCGGTCGATTCCTCTGGCCTCTGCCTATTCACTACATTTGCCTGGTCGCTCGACGATATCGCGCCGCAGATCGATGCGGCATGCGAAGGTGATTGGACACCAGAGCGCCTCGTCGAAGTTGGCGAGCGGGTGTGGAATCTGGAGCGCATGTATAATCTCCAGGCTGGCTTCACCGGAGCCGACGACACGCTACCCCAACGGCTGTTGAAGGACGCCGCCAAGACCGGGCCGGCGGAAGGCAAAGTCAACGACCTCGGAAAGATGTTGCCCGAATATTACGAGGTGCGCGGCTGGACTTCCGACGGAGTGCCGTCGAATGAAACGCTAGAGCGCATCGCTCTCTAATAGTTAATCACGATATCCCCCGGTGGCTGGGATAGGCTGCCGGAGGAAGGCTCGTTTAAGCGAAGCGTCACTCAGCCGAGGGGAAAGCAATGAAACACGTCATCGTCGGCGCCGGTCCGGCCGGCGTTATCGCAGCGGAAACCTTGCGCCGCGGCGACGCCAATGCGGAAATTCAAATCATCGGCGGTGAGCCCGAGCCGCCCTACTCGCGGATGGCCATACCCTATCTTATGGAAGGTAATATTGGCGAGGACGGCACCTATTTGCGCAAGGCCACGGATCATTACGAAAAACTTAAGATCGGCTATTCCCATGGGCTGGTCGAATCGGTCTCACCCGGCGACAATTCGCTTAAACTAAAAGGCGGCGACAAAGTTTCTTATGATCGCCTGCTGGTAGCCTCGGGCGCACGGCCGCTGCAGTTACCAGTGCCGGGCATAAACATGGAGGGTGTGCACAATTGCTGGACCCTAGCGGACGCGCGCGAGATCGCAAAACTCGCCACTGAGGGCTCAAACGTCGTACTAATCGGTGCCGGCTTCATCGGCTGCATTATTCTCGAATCTCTGTTGAAGCTGGCCGGCAAGCTCAGTGTCGTCGAGATGGAAGACCGTATGGTCTCTCGCATGATGGACGATACCGCCAGCGGCATGCTGAAACGTTGGTGCGAAAGCAAGAAGGTTGAGGTGCTTACCTCGAGCCGGGTCAGTGCTATCGAGGCGGTGGCGGGCAGCGAAGGCGACAAAGCCGTAGTGCTCGAGGACGGGCGCAAGCTGCACGCCCATCTTGTTGTCCTCGCGGTCGGTGTCGCACCCAATATGGATTTTCTTGAAGATAGCGGCGTTGCTACCGATGACGGTATATTGGTGGACGAGCATCTAGTGACCAATGTTGAGAACATCTATGCTGCGGGCGACGTTGCCCAGGGGCCCGACTTTTCGACCGGCGATCATATGGTGCATGCTATTCAGCCAACCGCGGTCGAGCATGGCCGAATCGCAGCGCTGAATATGTTAGGTAAGGGCCCGGTCTATAAAGGCAGCTTGATCATGAACGTACTTGCTACTGCAGGCCTGGTGTCGAGCTCCTTTGGCAAGTGGGACGGAGTTTCCGGCGGCGATAGCAGCGCAGCAACAGATGATGAGAATTACAAATACCTCTGTCTTCAGTTCGAGAACGACTGCTTGATCGGCGCGCTCGGTATCGGCATGACAGAACATATCGGCGTGATGCGCGGCCTTATAACCAACCGCACACCGCTCGGCGAGTGGAAAGATAAGCTCCTTGCCAGCCCCAACCGTGTCATGGAGGCCTACGTCGCCCACAGCCAACTCTGACACGACTGCCGAGTCCACACCATGAAGATCACGGTCAAGCTCTATGCGCAGCTCGGCACCTACCTGCCCCCCGGTACCAGGGATAACCAGCTGGACGTGGAAGTCGAAGACGGCGCCACCGTAGCCGCCGTCTTCACAAAATTCAGTGTGCCGCCCGAGAACTGCCACTTGGTTCTAGTGAACGGCGCCTTTGTCCCCCCCGGACAGCGCGTAAGCCATGCGCTGAAGGAGCACGACGCGCTTGCCGCATGGCCACCCATCGCGGGCGGGTATCAATCATGAGCGACACCGTCGCTTTCGACAAGGAAATGGCGATTACGCACCGCGATTTCGTTCGGCTCCTGGCACGTGCCGTCGGCAATAGGAATTTCCAGTTGGTCGATGGCAAGATTTCAATCGCTGAAGGCGTGCGCAGGATGGATATTACCCTGTCGGAAGAATCCGAGCGTCGCATAGCTTTGGTGACGCTACCGGTCACCTTTGTTCGTTTCGCCTTCACTGGCTATGACGACGCCCAGGCCGAGATGAAGCGCATCGATCTGCAATTTCAACGCGGCGGCGGCTAACGGCTAATTGGCCAGGGTCTGCCCCTTCTCCTTCTCCCGTGCTAGTAAAGCCGCATGATCGATTTTGGCGATGCCTTTTCGACCGCTTTTGCGCTGGTCGCAAATCTGGACGGGGACCTGTCCGAGGTCGTCGCTCTATCACTAAAAGTAAGCCTCAGCGCAGTGCTGATCGCCAGCATAATCGGCCTGCCGGTCGGCGCGGCGTTAGCTCTCTACCGCTTTCCAGGACGCAGCTTTCTCGTCGTCATGGTGAACGCCTTTATGGGCTTGCCACCCGTGGTGATCGGACTGATCGTTTATCTGCTCTTGTCGCGCGCCGGACCGTTCGGTGTGTTCGGTCTCTTGTTCACGCCGACCGCTATGATCATCGCCCAGGTTCTGCTAATCACACCGCTCATCGCCGCGCTCGCGCGCCAAGTGATGGAAAATCTCTGGCTCGAATATGAGGAGCAGTTCCGTTCCCTCGGATCTACCCCGCTCCGCTCTCTCGGCGCGCTCCTCTGGGACGGCCGCTACAGTCTGATCACCGCGGTACTCGCCGGCTTCGGCCGCGCCATCGCCGAGGTCGGCGCGGTGATGATTGTCGGTGGCAATATCGATCATGTTACCCGCGTGATGACAACCTCCATTGCGCTCGAAGTCAGCAAGGGAAACCTTGCGCTTGCCCTTGGGCGCGGCATTATCCTGGTAATTATCTCGGTACTGGTGAACGGTCTGGTGTATGTGCTGCGGGGCAATCAACGGCACGGCGTGACGTCATGATGAATGCTGATGCGCCCTCAATCCTCCCCTTGGAGTTGAAGGATGTCAGCTTCGAGATTAGCGGTCATCGCCTGATCAAGGATCTCTCCTGCCGTTTCGAGACGCCAGCGATTTCCATCATCATCGGGCCCAACGGCGCCGGCAAAAGCCTGCTGCTCCGTCTCTGCCATGGCCTGCTCGCACCAAGCGCGGGCGACATTTTCTGGCTCGGCGCGAACGGCCGCAACCCAGCAGATTATCAGGCTATGGTATTTCAGCGCCCCGTGCTACTGCGCCGTTCGGTTACTGCCAATATCGATTTTGCATTATCGCTTAGGAAGGTTCCAAAGCACCGCCGCCGCAACCTAATCGATGAAGCCCTGCGCCGCGCCGGACTCAACCGCTTCGCCAAGACCCCAGCCCGAGTGCTCAGCTTTGGCGCGCAGCAGCGCCTGGCGCTAGCCCGCTCCTGGGCACTGCGCCCGCAGGATCTCTTTCTCGCCGAGCCCACCGCCAGCATCGACCCGGCGGCCACCCATGTGATTGAGGAAGTCATCCTAGCGATGCGCGACCAGGGCACCAAAATCATAATGTCGACTCACGATCTCGGCCAGGCACGTCGACTGGCGGACGAGGTGCTGTTCGTACATCGCGGGCGGCTGATGGAAAAATCCGATGCGGATGCGTTCTTCGCCGAGCCCAAGAATGATCTTGCCCATGCATTCTTGCGCGGCGAGTTGCTGTGGTGGCAGCGTCGCGAACTGACCCCGCCCTGAATCCGAATACTGACCTTGAAGCTGATAACAAAATTTCTTTGCGGACTGTTCATCGCCGTCACCTTGTCGGCAGTGCCGCACGCACGTGCAGATTTGCCCTTCATCATCCTCGCCTCTACCAGCTCGACGCAGAATTCCGGACTGTTTGATTATATTTTGCCCATATTTGAAGAAACCAGCGGAATCCATGTGCGTGTGCTTGCGGTCGGCACCGGACAGGCGCTGCGTCTGGCGCGCAATGGAGATGCAGACGTGCTCTTCGTTCACCACGAGCCGTCCGAGGAGCAATTCGTCGCCGACGGCTTCGGCGTGCAGCGCCATAACGTGATGTATAACGAGTTCCTTCTGGTGGGTCCGGAGAAGGACCCAGCGGGAATCGCTGATTTGACGAACGCCGTCGCGGCGATGATGCGCATCGCCAAGGTCGGAGCCCCCTTTGTCTCGCGCGGCGACGACAGCGGCACTCACAAGCGCGAACTAGCCCTCTGGCGCTTGGCAGGGCTGGACGCGACGGAAAACGATCCGAGTTGGTACCGAGAGGCGGGCAGCGGCATGGGCGCCACTCTGAATACAGCCGCGGCGATGGCGGCATATACCCTAGTCGATTCGGGCACTTGGCTGAACTTCAACAACCGCCAAGGGCTCGCGACCCTCCTGCGCGGAGATCCGGGTCTGTTCAACCGTTATGGCGTGATTCTTGTGGACAAAGAAAGACATCCGCATGTGAAATCCGAACATGGACAACGCTTTATCGAGTGGCTGATATCGCCGATCGGACAGAACGCGATTGGCGCCTTCACGATCAATGGCAAGCGCGCGTTTACGCCGAACGCGCCAGGCGGTTGAAGCTCATGGGGCATCATAAGGGCAATGTGGTAGCGCGGCACCAGGGCCGGACGGCCTGGTTGACGAATTCAAAGACTTTCTTTAGTTCGTACTGGTCCCTCAACTAGAGGTAAATATTAATCAGAGTCACGACAACATTCAGCACATGACAGAACATGTTGTAGTAAACCTTTTCAGCACCACCCAGTTCGCCCTGCTGATATTCGGCGTCGGTTTTGTATAATTATACGCTTCTGTCAAACGTGTTTGACTCACCGATTTTCTCCACCAGTCTTTGGGTTTGTGCAAAAATTCGGTCTTTAGGAGCAGCGACTTAAGGTTTCGGAGACACTAACCGGACAGGCGCTAGACTTTCTCTAAGACCAGGGCGATGCCCTGGCCAACGCCTATGCACATAGTGCAAAGGGCATAACGCCCGCCGCTTCTTTCAAGTTGACGCAGCGCTGTAAGTATAAGACGTGCGCCACTCATGCCGAGTGGGTGGCCAAGAGCGATGGCACCACCATTGGGGTTCACATGCTCGGCATCGTCCGGTAGGCCAAGGTCGCGCGTGACCCCGAGTGCCTGCACGGCGAAGGCCTCATTGAGCTCGATGACGTCCATATCACCGATCTTGAATCCGAGCCGCTTCAATAACTTGCGCGAAGCCGGCGCCGGCCCCATGCCCATGATGCGTGGCGCGATGCCAGCCGTCGCTACGCCGAGCACACGGGCACGTGGTGTGAGACCATTAGTCTTGGCCGCTACTTCCGACGCCACTAGGAGAGCGCAAGCGCCGTCATTCACTCCAGAGGCGTTGCCCGCCGTCACCGTGCCGCCCTCCCGAAACGGTGTCGGCAACTTGGCAAGTCCTTCCGCCGTGGTTTCGCCGCGCGGATGCTCGTCCTTGGCTACCACGACGGGATTCCCATTGCGGCGAGCAACGGTGACCGGAACTGTTTCGCCATCGAAAAAGCCTGAATCGATGGCCGCTTGGGCGCGCTTCTGGCTGCGCAGTGCAAAGGCATCCTGGTCATCGCGCGCGATCTGATATTCCTCGGCGACGTTCTCCGCCGTCTCAGGCATGGAATCAATACCGTAGCGCGCCTTCATCAATTTGTTGACGAAGCGCCAGCCGAGCGTTGTGTCCTCAATCTTGGCGGTTCGTGAAAAGGCAGCCTCAGCCTTGGCCATGACGAAAGGTGCGCGAGACATGCTCTCAACACCACCTGCAACTATGAAATCTGCCTCACCTGCCTTGATCGCCCGTGCCGCGCCGCCGACCGCATCCATCCCCGAGCCGCATAGGCGGTTGATCGTCACCGCGGGCACGCACTCCGGCATACCAGCAAGCAGCAGCGCCATGCGCGCAACATTGCGATTGTCCTCGCCGGCCTGGTTGGCACAGCCGAATACGACATCATCGACCGATTGCCAATCGGCTTCGCGGTGACGCTCTATCAAAGTGCGGATCGGGATCGCACCCAAATCGTCAGGACGCACCGGGGAAAGGGCGCCGCCATAGCGCCCTATTGGCGTTCTCACACCATCGCATATATAGGCTTCGGTCAAAGCGGCAGCTCCTCATCCACGCATTTCGCCACGCCGAGCTTTCGTCGCCGCAGCATCGACTTTCAATTCATCAGTCAATACTACACCATATGCTTCGCGGGCATAATCGATGGTACAATAGTCGTCGAGCACGTCCTCACGGACTTGCTCCGGACTGCGCTTCAACGGATCGCCATAGCCACCACCGCAGGCATTGAGTACGGCGATGCAATCACCCTTCAGGTTGCGCAGGTTATGCACCTTGGCCGGCAGCTCCTCAATCTTGTCTGGGTTCGCAACATTGAATTTTTGTACCCGCGCCACCGCGCCCTCACCGCCGCCGAGAAAACCCCACGGCGCGTCCTCATGGCGATCAGATTCGTGGGTGAGAAAACCGTCAGTGAGATAGCGTTGCACCTTGACCATGCCGATGCCGCCACGATGCTCGCCGGCACCGGGCATGACATCGTCGCGCAATTCGTAGCGGTCGCAAATAAGGGGCAAATGCATGCCGAGATCTTCGATCGGATTGTTGCGCGTGTTGCGCATCAACTCCTCAATACCGTCCGGCCCATCGGATTTAGGTCGCCCACCATAGGAACCCTCGTTGACCTCTATGAAGACCCAGTAATTGCCCTCCGGGCGCACGCCGGAATAGGCAATTGCCGAGACGTCGGCCGAACAACCTGCCGTAACTTTGTCTGGAATAGCCGGCCCCAGGGCTTTTGCAATGCAATCGACAACGCGCTGAATCTGGTTAAAACGCGCTTCCGCTGCGGCGGGATATTTTGGGTTGAAGATCGAACCCAAGGGCGCGATCACTTTGATTGGGCGGAACGAGCCCTCGTTTTGAGGTACATGCTCTGAGATCGTCGCTGAATCGAGCAGCATGGCGCGAAAAGCGAAATAACACGCCACCTTGGTCGAGCCCTCGAACGGCACGTTAAAGGCGGTCGGCACCTGGGGTGATGATCCGGTGAGATCGACTTCGGCGGAGTCACCCTCAATGCGCACACAGACCTTGACGGGCAGGGTCTGCTCCCGATTACGCCCGTCATCGTCGAGATAACCCTCGGCGCGGTATTCTCCGTCGGGGATTTCGGCGATGCGCCTACGCAACATTGCCTCGGAATATTCCATCAATTGCTGGGTCGCGGCGAAGACGGTATCTTTACCATAGAGGTCCAAGAGTTCGATGAAACGCTTTACACCGAGCTCGACGGAAGCGACCTGGGCCTCGATATCACCGAGCACCTGGTCGGGCACCCGTGTGTTGGTCTCGATGAATTGCCAGAGTGCGCGGTTGCGCTCGCCACCCTCATAGAGTTTTACGCCTTTGAACAACATTCCTTCGGCGAAGACGTCGGGCACGTCGATGATTAGACCCGGGGTGGCTGCGCCGATATCAACATGATGCGCCGTATTGGCGGAAAAGCCGACCAACTTGTCGTCAAAAAAGACCGGTGCGACGGCCGCGATGTCGGGCGAATGGCTAGCACCGTAATATGGGTGATTATGAATCACCACATCGCCCGGCTGCCATGGGTCATGCAGGGTCTCGTTGATACCGCGCAAATAGGCAGGGATTGAGCCGATATGCATCGGCGTGGAGTCGGATTCGCACAAGGTATTGCAATCGGCGTCGAACAGGCCGGCACCGAGATCTTCCGATTCGCGAATGATTGAGGAATAGGACATGCGATAAAGCACATGACCCATCTCCTTGGCGACGGTATGCAAAGCGCCGCCGATAACCTGCAATGTGATCGGATCAACTTCTCTTCCGCTCATCTTCTTGTTCTCCGCTATATCCCTCGTCACAACTTGGCGCTGACGTGCAAATTACCGAACGCCGTTACCTCGGCGACATGATCAGGCGGTATCAGGGTGGTGGAATCATGCTGGATGACAATGGCCGGGCCGGTCACCGTTTGCCCGACCAGGAGCTTGCCACGATCGTAACGCGGCGTATCGACTGTCTCACCTTCATCGAAGGTGGTTGGACGAGCATACATCACTGCGTTTTTCGGGTTGTTACCCTCGCCGACCTCGAGCTCAGGCCAACTCAGCCGGTCAGTCGTCGCCGCCACGATCACCCGCAACGTGATGATTTCGATATTTTGATACTCGAATGCATGGCCATAGTCACAGCGGTGAGCTTCGTGGAAATTGTCAATTAGCACCTGTTTGTTGTTGTTGTCGACCAATCCATCGGCGACTTCAGCACGCAGCTCGAAGCCCTGACCCGCGTAGCGACATTCGGCAATTCGGGAAAAATTTTGCTTCTCCGGAGTGATACCGTCTGCAACGAGTGCCTCGCCAGCCTGCTCGACAAGCTCGTCGAGTTTCCGGTTTAGCTCATCGAGCGCAACTTGGTCCGCTTCGCTGATGCCAATCAGCACTGATCGGGTGAACTCATATTGCGTATCGGTGGCGAGCAGGCCGGTCGCCGCATTGATGCCAGGCGCCGGTGGTACGATGACTTCGCGCGCCGCCACCGTTGCGGCGAGCGCTACACCATGTAGCGGCCCGGCGCCACCAAAGGCGACGAGAGAGTAATCTCGTGGGTCGATGCCCTTAGCGACAGAATTGGCGCGTATTTCAAGCGCCATGCTGGAATTGATTACCCGGATGATGCCAAGCGCTGCCTCCTCGATGCTTAATCTGAGCTTTCCGCAGAGATTGTCCTCGATAGCTTTGGCCGAAAGCTTAGGGTCAATGGCCACGCCACCGCCGAGAAATTGCTCGGCATCAAGCCGACCAAGCACCACTTGCGCGTCGGTCACAGTGGGCTCAATGCCGCCTTTGCCATAACAGGCAGGTCCCGGGCTCGCCCCGGCCGAGCGCGGACCAACATGAAACGCTCCGCCCTCGTCCACATAGGCGACCGAGCCACCGCCGGCACCGATGGTCGTTAAATCGATCATCGGGGTAAGGATGGGATAGCCTCCAACATTGGTATCACGCGGATTCATGATGCGCACTTTGCCGCCAGGCACGACGCTAATATCCGCCGAGGTGCCACCGATATCGACAGTAATCAAATTTTCGACGCCCGAAAGATCGCCTGCCCATTTGCCGCCGATTACGCCGCCCGCAGGACCGGACATGAGAATCGTTACCGGTCGCTCACTGCCGCCTTCAATGGTGGTTACGCCGCCGTTCGATTGCATTACGCGGATCTCGGCGTTCACCCCTTCGGCACGCAGTGAGTTCTTTAGATTACCCAGATAGTAAGAAGTGCGCGGGCCGATAAAGGCATTCATCGCTGCGGTCGAGAAGCGCTCATATTCGCGGATCACATCGGCAACTTCGTTCGAGCAGCTTACATAGGTATCGGGAAGGATCTCCTTGACGATTTCTTTGGCGCGCTGCTCATGGGCGTTGTTAAGGAAGGAGAAGATGAAGCAAATAATCACCGCGTCGACGCCGCGCTTTTTCAAAAGCTCAGCCGCCGCGCGAACTTCATCCTCGTCCATAATCACTTCGACGCTGCCATCCGGAGGCATGATGCGCTCGGAGATCGGGATGCGGTTGCGTCGCTTGACCAGCGGCTTGGATTGCCACGGAACATCAAACTGCATGGAAAAATTATGCGGCCGTTTGCCGCGCGCGAGGAGAAGAATGTCGCGAAAACCACGCGTTGTCAGCATGCCAACTTCTGCGCCGTCATATTCGATCACCGCGTTGGTCGCGACCGTGGTGCCGTGCACCACCTTCTCAATATCGCTGAGGGCAACCCCGGCCATATCGCAGATTTCCTTAATTCCGCGTATGACGCCGATGGATTGGTCCTCCGACGTGCTCGGTACTTTGTGAACCACCACACCGCCCGCGGTGCGAGAAATCTGGTCGGATTCCAGAATAAGGTCGGTGAACGTGCCACCGACATCGACGCCGATCTTGGTCATTGCCCCTGCCCGTTCAATTTTGTTGTTATCTTCGCGCGCGAACGCATCATAATGTCTGCCCGGACAAATTGAAAAGGCGATTAGGCGATGTCCGGCACCCGTTCGAGGGCCTGTTCGATGACTTCCGGCCCAGCGCCAAGGCGCGGCACGTTTTCGCTCAAATAACGTCGCCAGGCGCGAGCACCGGGGCGGGCGTGGAACAGGCCTAACATATGCCGAGTGATGTGATTGAGACGTGAGCCGGAGCTCAAGTTGCACTCGACGTAGGGCAGCATGGCGCGGGCGATCTCGTGACGGCTAGGCACCTTATGGGGATCCGCAAAAATGCGCGCATCCGCCTCGGACAAAATATAAGGGTTCTCAAAAGCAGCGCGGCCGATCATCGCGCCGTCAACGCGTGTTAGATGCTGAAGTGCCTCATCGATGCTCTTCACCCCGCCATTGAGGATGATATCGAGCCTCGGCAATTCCTCCTTCAGTTGGTAGACGCGCTGA
Source organism: uncultured Rhizobiaceae bacterium (assembly GCA_964624055.1). Lineage (GTDB taxonomy): Bacteria > Pseudomonadota > Alphaproteobacteria > UBA828 > UBA828 > PTKB01. Next base: position 14,369 of record CAZUXZ010000177.1, read on the forward strand.
TAGTTGAGCGGAGGAATTTCGCGATTTTCCTTTGGAGTCAGGCCCTCTAGAAGCGCGACACGGGCATGAACAGTAAGACTCGCCATACCGGCATCCGCCACCTTTTGCACGAAGCCGTGAAGAAATTCGAAACTGTTGTGATCGTCAATGCCAATTCGGCATTTGACCGTTACCGGTATATCGACCACCTCCACCATCGCAGCGACGCAGTGCGCGACGAGCCCGGGCTCAGCCATTAGCACGGCGCCGAAGCGACCCCTTTTCACTCGCTCACTAGGGCAGCCAATATTGAGATTGATCTCACCGTAACCGGCGGCCTCGCCGTGCCTTGCCGCCATCGCCAACTCAGCCGGGTCGCTGCCACCGAGCTGCAGCGCGACGGGGTATTCCACCGCATCGAAAGCCAACAGAAAATCGCGCTTGCCGTAACAGATCGCGGCAGCGTTGATCATCTCGCTATAGAGCAGCACACGTCGGCTGAACTGGCGCAGAAAATATCGACCGTGCCGGTCCGTACACTCCATCATTGGTGCGACGCTCAAACGCCGGTCGGTGATTTTCATTCGCGCCATAAGCCACTATAATTAGAACCCGTCTATCCATTGACAGGGGCCGAAAATCCTCTATATGTCAACGTCGTGGAAGCGCCGATTTGAGCGACAGCTTGCGGGCGCCCTAAAAATTCGGCTAAAGCGATGGGTGCCGCTCGGCGACAGCCGGAGCGGTTTTTTTTATGAACTGGACCGATATGGCCGATTCTGAGACCATATTCGATCATACGACAACACTTCCAAGCACCCGCCTTGGTGAGGCCCTCTGTGCCCCGGCGCTGAACGATATTTCTGTCAGCTTCGAATTCTTTCCGCCATCCACCGATAAGATCGCAGAGCAGTTGTGGAATGCGATCTTGCGCCTCGCCCCTCTCGAACCGGGCTTCGTCTCCGTTACATATGGCGCCGGCGGCACGACGCGCGAGCGTACCTTCGATACCGTAGAGCGCATCATGCACGACACCACGCTCACTCCAGCAGCGCATCTTACTTGCGTCAGCGATTCGCGCGGCCACGTCGACGACGTAGCCAGACGATATTGGGATGCAGGTGTGCGTCATTTAGTAGCACTACGTGGCGACCCGCCGGAGAGCGCCCAAAAATACGAACCCGTGAATGACGGCTATGCCTACGCTTCCGATCTCGTCGCCGGGCTGAAGCGCGTCGCCGATTTTGAAATCAGCGTTGCCGCCTATCCCGAGGTACACCCCGAAGCCGCGAGCGCCGATGCCGATCTCGACAATCTCAAGCGCAAGATAGATGCAGGTGCGAGTCGCGCCATAACACAGTTTTTTTTCGATGTTGATCTTTTCCTCCGCTTCCGCGATCGGGCGCGCGCCGCTGGTATCGAGGTGCCGATCTTCCCAGGCATCCTGCCGGTCACCAATTGCGCCCGGCTGATCAATTTTAGTGCGCGTTGCGGCGCGTCGTTGCCCAACTGGCTTACACGCCTGTTCGATGGGTTAGACAACGATCCGGATACACGTCGCCTAATCGCCGGCTGGATCGCTATCGAGCAATGCCGCCGGTTGGCCGCCCACGGCGTGAGGGATATCCATTTCTATACCCTGAACCGCGCCGAATTGACGCGGGCGATCTGCCATGCCCTTGGTATCCGTGCCGCGACGTCACTACCGGGGACCACGTCATGACGGAACGCGCAGAGAAACTGGAGGCGCTGGCACATCAACGGATAGTCATTCTTGACGGGGCCATGGGTACAATGATCCAGGGCCTCGGCCTAGAAGAAGCCGATTTTCGTGGGGAACTGCTGACCGCCCATAATATTGATCTCAAGGGTAATAATGATCTCCTGTCGCTCACCAAACCCGATGCGATACGCGGCATTCACGACGCCTTTCTAAATGCCGGCGCCGATATCGTGACGACTAACACCTTCAACGCGACAACTATGTCGCAAGCCGATTACGATACTGGCAATCTGGTACGCGAGATAAATATCGCTGCGGCGCGTCTTGCCGTCGATGCCGCGCGTGCCGCTGAAACAGCTGAGCGACCGCGCTTCGTTGCCGGCGCTCTGGGTCCAACGAGTAAGACCGCTTCCATTTCACCCGACGTTGCTGATCCGGGTTTCCGTGCCGTCAGCTTCGATGAACTGCGCGAGGGTTATGAAGAAGCAGCTCGCGGCCTGATCGAGGGCGGCGTTGATCTGCTGCTTCTTGAAACCGTGTTCGACACGCTCAATGCCAAGGCAGCGATCTATGCCCTAGAGGAGTTGTTCGACGATTTCGGCTACCGCCTGCCGTTGATAATCTCTGGCACGATTACCGACCTTTCTGGCCGTACTCTAACCGGCCAAACCACCGAGGCGTTCTGGAATTCGGTACGTCACGCGCGACCCTTCGCCATCGGCCTTAATTGCTCTCTAGGGGCGGAGCATCTGCGACCCTACGTGGCGGAGCTCGCTCGCGTCGCGGAAACACGCGTCTCAGCTTATCCCAATGCAGGACTGCCCAACGAGTTCGGCGAATATGACGAAATGCCTGAGCAAACAGCCGCTTTCTTGCGCGAATGGGCCGAGAGCGGGCTGGTAAATCTAATTGGCGGATGCTGTGGCACAACGCCGGAGCATATCCTGGCCATCGCGAAAGCAGTGGCCAACATCTTACCGCGCGAAATTCCCGAACGCCCAGCGCATCTCCGCCTTTCCGGGCTTGAACCCCTGGAGGTCCGCGCGTGAACGGTCTCTTCGTAAATATTGGCGAGCGCACCAACGTTACGGGCTCAGCCAAGTTCCGCAAGTTGATTACCGAGGGCGATTTCGATGCTGCGCTGGATGTTGCACGTCAACAGGTCGAGAACGGCGCGCAAATCATCGATATCAATATGGACGAAGGCCTTTTGGATTCGGAGGCGGCGATGGTCCGGTTTCTCAATCTGATCGCCGCCGAGCCAGATATCAGCCGGGTGCCAGTGATGATCGATTCGTCGAAATGGTCGGTCATCGAGGCCGGACTTAAATGCGTCCAAGGAAAGGCTGTAGTCAATTCCATCAGTCTAAAGGAAGGCGAGGGTAGTTTTCTCAAACAGGCCGAACAGTGCCGGCGCTATGGCGCAGCGATCGTAGTAATGGCCTTCGACGAAGATGGTCAGGCGGATACCGAAGACCGCAAATTTGAAATTTGCCAACGCGCATACAAGCTCCTCACTAAGAAGGTCGGCATCGCACCCGAGGACATCATCTTCGACCCCAACATATTTGCCGTCGCGACCGGCATCGAAGAACATAATGATTACGCCCGTGCCTTTTTCGCCACGACACGGCGTATCCGCGAAAATCTGCCGGGCGCCCATGTCTCGGGTGGTCTTTCTAACGTGTCCTTTTCATTTCGCGGTAACAACCGGGTGCGCGAGGCGATGCATTCGGCCTTTCTTTACCACGCCATCCAGGCGGGTATGGACATGGGCATCGTCAATGCCGGCCAGTTGACCGTCTATGAGGACATTCCGAAG
>CAZUXZ010000178.1:0-4095 GCA_964624055.1 uncultured Rhizobiaceae bacterium
GGCTACTCCAGTACTAAAAAAACAATCCGCTACCATAATCAACGTTCCAACCCCAACCTTGATGACACACCCGCCACAATTCTTCACCTGTTTTCGGATCATAGGAAGAAATATCTTCAACCACTGGACTTATCAATTGCTTTTGACCTTTGTATTTGATAATGCTAGGAGTTGCATAGGATTTTTGGTTATCATTTGGTTTCTCTTTTAAGGTTTCTTGAACATCACATTTTTCTAAACCATTAGCCACTAGAACCTAAGCCGAATCGTTATTCACTTGTCGGTTTTCCAACCAACGCGTTTAGCCACTCCCTTTTTCGAAAGCAACAATAAATTGAACATCAACCCCATCGAAAACTAGGAATAACAAATCATCATCGATAATCGGAGAAAAGGCTGGACGAACTCGATAGTCGCAGTTTAGATTCCGACGTTCCCATAATTTCTTTCCTGTTTTGGTGTCTAAACAAGCTGTCCCACAAGTACCAAAGTGGACATAGATACGACCCTCTTCGACAACCGGGGTAGGTGTTGAATGGCTGTTCAGATTTGGATGATCTGATTGCGGTTCTGCTACATCGAAAACCTTGATATCGCGAATCACTTTTCCCGTTTCTAAGTCGACGCAAACGGCGAATAACTTAGTTCCATCTACATATGCTGAGGTTAACCATATCTGATTTCTCTAAACTACAGGTGAAGAACAACCTTTATCGTGAATGAGTGTTTTCCAGCGGACATTTATACTTTCACTAAACTGAAGAAGAAGATTTTTAGTATTCGATTTCCCATTCCCATTTGAACCTCGAAACTGATTCCAATATTGACTGTCCGCAGATAAGAAAGAGATATAAATTACTAACAGAGACAACAATATCTTCATCTTAAAATCTACCTTTTCTTAATAATTAATCTGATATACAACCTCTCAACTGTTGACGTAAATTACGAATCGTATTGAATGGATGACTTTTTGCAATTCTTGTTTTTAACCTACACTTTTAATACTTTGTTTAAGTGGATATCGATAGGTGTTTTCATTAAACGAGAGTCAAAACACTATAGAGTAGACATGTTTTTTCTTCGAATATCTTGTCCATGATTTTCGGCTTTCGCTTTGGTCAAAAAACAAACCTACAAAATGAGTTTTAGTTTATCTGGCATAGCCATCTTGATTGCCCTTTCGCCAGTCTGGCAAATACCCTTCAGTCGCTCCGAAACCGTACGATGGACCGATTTGGTTTTTGGTTGACCAAGGCCATCCTTGACCACCAATGATCCGGTACTCATCTCCCTTACCACACAACCAGTAAAACATATGTGCGACATATTGCGCCGTATTATGACCTCCGTAATAAGCTGTGTGAAAATCGAAATCCGTCTCGACGATCCAATCTCTCTGTGGTGGCACGGTGCGCCAGTAGTTGTACTTGAGCATGTGCCTAAGCCCAGTTGCAGTGGATTTTCCACGACGGTGGAGAATACTTTGGTGATGGATACCCAGAGAACCAGCGGGCCCTTCACTGAACACGCCTTCATCTTCTAATTCACGACGGGTAAGCGCTAGATGTGAGCCTGGCAATAATTCAGTTGGCCCCAATTTGACCGGCGTATCTTGGGGGAAATAGAATACTTCTAGGAAGTTAAGTTCAGGCCCAAAAACACGATCGTCGTCATGATGCCACTGTTGAGCTTCGGCTGGGCATTGTACTTTGTGATGGCTGGCCAGAATGGGTAATCCGACGTTTCTGCCCAGTAGCGAACGCATGATACCAGTTAGTGATTCGTCAAGCAGTACGTGTTCAATGAACCAATCTTCTAGAAAAATAGTACTGGGTTCGTGCGAGGCACGTATACGATCCAAATCTTTTTGGCTCATGCCGGCAGGAATAAAGCTGGGATTGGCCGGTATTTTCCCCTCTAGATAATCGCATGTGCGTTGATTGATTTCATCAGGCACAACGCCAGGAATTATTAGGTATCCTTGCTTGCAAAAGTTCAGGATCTGAGTGTCAGTTAGGGTTGGTGTACAATCGAATGTTCGGGTGCCATTGTCGTAGATCATCAATATTTCCTTATATAGTGATTACTGACCAGATTTTATAAGCCGAATTCTTTCCCAATTGGCACTTCTTTTCTGATACGATCATTTTTATTGTGAAATTCATAAAATTACATCTATTACATATCTATAAAAACAACTTTTTGATCTTAAACGTTTAGATTGGAAATGAAACAAGAAGACATTACTCTATAGAATCACTTAATATATTGAGGGGAAAAACAGCCTCTATTGTTTTTAGAAATTTATAAATAATTATTTATATTTCTTATCTTTATCTATTACTGTAGCAACTTATCTATGTACTGATCGTAATTCTACCAATTGCCATGATATATTAGACTATATCATTCTAAATACGTCAACAGTAGCCATTTATTCAGTAACGATTAATTTGAGTTAGAAGGACTGTAGAGACACAAATTACACCCATCAGAATCGTATAGTGTTTTTGCTAATTTCCTGCGGACTTCTTATCAACAAGCAGCAGGGAAATTCGATTATGACGGCATAAAGTGCATATTTCTGATTCCATTTTCACCTTTTGATTACATCTGATTATCAATTATAATTGAATTCTCTTTATAGTTGGTCTTTATTTGTTGTCGGTAAATATGAAATTAATTAATAATCCAAAATGGACATAACCTGAATTGGTTGTCTGAGAAAATCAACTGGGATCATTTTCCTGTTTTATTTCGAATTAATTTATTTGGAGGATGATAAATACCTCATTTGGTGTTCTTTTAACTTATTCTGATCAGGTCAATTGGAAGTTAATAGTAGTTTCTATTCAGATATCATCAGTGATTATGTTTGCTGAATCGAGGATAAAAACTAAGGTTTTAATATTACTTAACAGATTTGATTAAATCCGAGAACCAAATCTATGTTATCTCGTATTTTCACTATATCGACTCCTCTACAGATGAATGTCTTTCCCCATCAATATAATTGTAATCTGTTTTCATCATTATAATTGATTAACAGCGTCCAACAGATTAGAGGTGATGTGTTGCTATTTGAATTGACAACATATCACCTCTAACCTACAATGAATAAACATAAGATTGATCGGACTAGACCAGTTATGTGTAAAAATTAACTACTGATGGATGAGTGAAAATGAGGATTGCAGCCTATCAATTGTTGACAGGAACAGACGTCCTAGAAAACCTTGAGCGAATTATCGCCGGAATACAGGAGGCAGCTGAACAGGGAGTACAGATTTTAGCTTTTCCGGAAGGATGCCTGTTTGGATATTGCTGTCGTCAGGATTATTGGGAACAAATGGAACCTTCAGTTTTTGAGGAGGCAGAGGCTAAAATCGGTAAATTATGCTACGATCATCGAATTGCTGTCGTTGTCGGGTCTGCTAGTTTTGAAAATGGAGCTTGGTACAATGACTTGGCAATTTTCGATTCAGATGGGAGTTTAAAACATCGCTATGCAAAGACCTTCCTAGCAGGAGAAAAATGGTGTCGGAATTCACAAAATAAAATACCGATTATTGATCTATCTGGTGCTACATGTTGCTTTATCATTTGCCATGATGTCCGTTACCCGGAACTAGTGAGACTGCCTGCGGCAATGGGAGCACAGATCTGCATTTTTTGCTCTTGTGAATCTAACTTACTATCGGAAAATAAACTTTCAGCATACCGTGCTATGCCAATCTCACGTGCCACTGAAAATAGCATCTATTTACTGATGGCGAATACGCCGGGGAATCCTTCCAATTTGGCTGATCCTGGTTCTTCGCACGGCAATTCAAAAATCGTTGCCCCTGATGGCAATGTGATATTGGAAGCTGGATACTTCGAAAACCGGTTGGTAGTATCAGATATCGATCTCGACCTATCCAAAGGCTGGATACCCAAACGGGTACTTAGAGAAAAAACTATCCTCAAAGACTGGTTTCACCAAGGAGTTTTCGAACTCGTAGAAAAAATTTGATTCTCAATTAATCGAACCAAATTTGAGGGCAAAATTCTACATAACCTGCATCTGTCATTCACATGTCACTTAAATAA
>CAZUXZ010000179.1:0-3072 GCA_964624055.1 uncultured Rhizobiaceae bacterium
GCGATTAGTAGCAATCCACCTCGCCTTGCCTGGCAATTTAGGATTGAGACTAAGAGGAAGATCAATTAAGTCCTGCCCAATCGAATTTTCATCCACTACTGAATCTGAAAAGGTGATTGTAAAGTTGGTGTCTTGGGAAACAACGCCCTGTGGGTGAAAATTATTGACTTGTATATTAACCTTTTGTGGGTCAGCTACTTGATCAGAAGCGATTATTGTCTTGATAGTTGATTGCGTCAATTCACTTAGTTGTTGTCGAAGGCTGGCGGTGTAAAGTCCACCGAATAGAATCACTAGTCCCATCACCGCTATCATCGACCACAAAATCCTCTTGTTATCCATCGTCATACTTTCTGGTAAGCTGTTGGCAATTTCAAACTGATTCCTCGATTAATAATTTTTGGTCTATTTAATTTTTGGAATTTTCCGTTATAAAAAAGTAATCAGTGGCGAGACTAAAAGTATATTTAGGGAGGCATTTAGAGAATCATTAATCCGAAAAGGTAACTTTTAACTAATCACGGTCAAAAAAGTGAATAACACTATTTCAAAGATAAATCCATGAGGATAGATTTCCTAATCAGATTATCGTAGTTATGATTGTCCGTGGAATCTCGGGGAAACATAACTACGATAATCTGATCTTGCTAATGAACTGCTAGTATAAAACCATTGAAGAGTCAAACAGCTGAAAATTACTTTAGACTATTCTCAACGTGATGAAGGATAGTCTGAACTCGTCATTATGAATACAATTCAAACAGTTGACTAATTTATTATAGATTGGTAACAGTACAGACTAAAGTAATCTGTACTTCTAAATAAAGCGGAATGAGTTTAAATTCAGCTCAATTCAGCATTGTATTTTTTAAGTGTATCCAACTCGCGCTTTAGATGGTTACGATAGGGATCAGACCAACCGATCCATTCACCACTAAGATAACCTTCGTAGTTGATGGTAGAGAGACACTTCATGGCTTCTTTATGATCAATATAACCAGTGCCAATTGGTACTAATTTATTCTCGGAATCACCATCGTGAATGTGAAGATGCTTAATCCAAGGACATAAAATTTCGAATGACTCCGACACGGTAGCAAATTGACGACGTACTGGGTGCATGATATCCCAATTAACTGCTATGTTGGGATGATCAACAGCTCGCATTACATCTGCCACGTCAGATGGATTGCACCAATCGTCATGGGTTTCCATACACAGAATGACTTCTCGTTCTGCCGCATGGTTAGCCACTTGAGTTAATGCAGTAGCCACCAGTTCAACTCCCTTTTCGCGATCGACACCTTCTCCCAATTGGCCTCCAAAGAACCGAATTCTGGATGAGCCGATGTCAGCAGTCAGGTCAATGGCGCGGTGTGTATCAGCGATCATTTCTTCTCGATTAGCTGGATCTGCGTATCGACAAGAAGTGGCCACACAAGCCAGAGCAATACCATAATCTTCTGCTTTCTGGTTTATGCCACGACGTTGATCGAATGTAGTATCAAATTCTACTCCATGTTGGTGATTGGCACTAATGCGAGGTTCAACGCCGTCATAACCAAATTCCTTGGCCATAGATAAGACTTGGTCAAGTGTAAGTTCTGGACAGGAGAAGGTCATAAATGAAAATTTCATATTGATAAATGTCCTAAATCAGTTGATTTTGAATATATGATCAAATAGATTTACAGTTGATGTTTCAGGGAAATTAACTTGCTCGTTCGTCTTCCCGATCGGTAGCCAGTGGAGGCTGCGGAGATAAATCTGATATACTGGTGTACAGATCGCTGGTCATGTCGATTTGCAAAGCCGTCAGTGATCCTTCTAACTGATCTATATTTCTTGCCCCGATAATTGGTGCTGTGATCGCCGGGTGAGTTCCCACCCAGGCCACTGCCAAACCAGCTGGATGATAACCATTCTGTTGAGCCAAATGAGTAAAATCTTGAGCGATTTGGTAGTAATGTTCACCAGAATATCGGCTTTGGTACATAGGGTTTTCCAGTAAACGACCACTGTCTGGTCGCATGGTAACACCGTATTTGCCACTTAGTAATCCACCACCCAATGGACTGTAAGGAATCACACCCATTCGCTCAGATAAAGCCATAGGTAGTATTTCAACTTCGGCTTGGCGTTTAGTCAAGTTATACATTGGTTGAATACACTCGAAACGTGCTAGTCCTTCTCGCTCCGAAATTCCATTGGCTTTGACAATCTGCCAAGCCGCATAGTTACTAACTGCTGGATAGAGAATCTTCCCTTGGCGAACCAAATCGTTCAGAGCTCTCAATGTCTCATTAATTGGTGTTTCTTGATCAAAATGGTGAATAAAATAAAGATCGATAAATTCCGTATTCAAGCGACGAAGACTGTTTTCAACTTCTAAAAAAATGTGGCGGCGTGAGGAACCTGCAGCATTGATATCTGAGCCCATACTACCGTAAAATTTAGTGGTAATTATGACTTCAGACCGACAGTCAGCGATCAGGGCACCTAAAATTTGCTCCGATCTACCTTGGTGATAGACGTTGGCACAATCAAAAAAATTGACACCCGCTTCTCGACATCGGTGAAATATTTGGGCTGACATAGATTCGTCAGCATCGCCGAAAGTCATCGTACCCAAACAGAGCGACGAAACTTTTACACCTGTTTGCCCTAAAAGTTTGTAATCCATTATTTACCTTTCCATGACTTATATGATTTTATACAGACTCGAAGAGTGAAGCGTATTGTCTAGATGACCAATAAGAACGATCCTACATAACTGGACCAGTATAGCACTGATCAAAGTAACCGGCAATGCAAAGCCGGTTGTTGAATTTCAATTTAAGGTTGGAAACAGAACCTATCTCAAGCTAAGATTTGGTTATATGATAAGCTGAAATTAGATTTGGCTAAAATTAAAATATAGAAATGGTTCCAAGGAATAAAAATTGATTAATTTCAAATTTAATCATATACCTATTGGGTTGATGCTATTTTTGGTATTGGGTTGTCGTCAGTCAACGGAGACAACCTTAGTACCAGCCCCAACCACAGTCAAAGATCCAGAAGTAGTAATCC
>CAZUXZ010000180.1:0-3096 GCA_964624055.1 uncultured Rhizobiaceae bacterium
TGGCACGAAGATTGATATTCGTCGCTTCGACATTAAAATTCTTCTTTGTGTGTATATTAATGTCCTCATCGCCCTGAAGATGCACTTCACCCTTTGCGTGGACGGTCGCATTCCCATCGACAGAGATGTTACAATCACCCTTGACTTTGACATTATGGTCACCCATGCTAATCTGATAGGCATGGGACATGCTCTTATATACCACTTTTCCGTCAGGGTGCATCTCAATGAACGACCCCGAACGATGAAAGATGTGGACACGTTCCGCACCTGGCGTATCGTCCCACTCTTCTATGTGCCCCGATTCTGTCTGACGAGCCTTGTTAAAAGGATACTGGGCGGCGTACGGCGGTTCGGGTTCACTCCAGCCAGCCGATGAAGCACTCTGCTTATCCGCGAAGACCATGTTCAGTCCTTGATGGAACCCCGGCAATCTCAGATAACTTTTTAGAGGAGCCAACTTACTGGTCAGGTGACGGCTCCAGAAACTAGACGTACCAGAACCGACAGCGACACCCACCGCTAATAGTTTTCGTTTGTCCCTAAGCACATTGTCAAGCTGCGCGGCCGCACCACCCATCGACAAGCGCGAACCAGATGGACGATCAATTTCGTCCTTCTGGGGGTTGGGGATTCGATTACGATTTTCATTAATGATGACACCGACCGGGGTCGGGGCTGACGCAATGGACGCGAATTGCCCCGCCATCGCGTCGATGCGGGCTTGTCGCTGTTTGAGTTTTGTTGCGATGGCGGTCACACTCGACGGCGAGATGTTTCCCGCCGTCATCCCAGAAAATTGTACTAAATCACTAGCACTAGTAAATGTGCCGTCCTCTACTGGGGCTGTGGAACGAAGCGTCGCATCCTGTATCGAGGTGTGTCCTTTTTGTAGTGCGGTCCCAGCCGCATTAAAATCTTTAGCAGCGTCCGTCAATGAAGAGGAAAACGCAACCGCAGATTCACGCGCTTGAAGGCTAAGTTTGGCCGCGGTAAAGGCACCGCTGGTCATATTTGCTGCGCCGCCGGTCAGCGTCGAGACAGCACCGAGCGTGCCCGGAAGACCGAACTTTGGGGATGACGGCGCCGCATCGCGATTCAGTGGTGGTTCCGCACCTATAGCAAGTTCACCAAGAGTCCGTAGGTCACGAAATCCAAAGTTGAGATTAATCATGTGTTATGGTTGGGCAATAGCGGGGAGTACACCAAAGATGATGGGTTGTTGCCCAGAATGCGCATCTAAAAAGAAACCAACCACCCAATCTCCCTCTGTATAATTAGGGTGCATTCCAGCGTGTGTAACTGGTACTAACGCATACGCCCACGGAAGATCCTCGGTGGGTACCGTGCCCGTATTCTTATCGTGCCACCCGAAGATGCGCACCTTACAACGCCCTGCTTTCAAGGGGTCATCCACTGTTTCAACGACGCCAATAAACCAAACAAAGCCGTCCAGTCCAAGTCGATGCGATACTGTATCTGGTGCCATAATATACTCTATTCTACTCTGTCAACATCTCCCACAACTTCTTCATATGGCATCATCGGCCCACCCAAGGAATCGCGTGTTGCTTCGATATGCATACGATACTCCATATTTCCCGTCGAGGTTTGAACGAGATTGTGTCGTACAGATGTTACAAGATGGCGGCCGCTGTGAAATGGTGTGGGCGACTGATGCGCGGCCGCACTCAAATTGGGTGATTCACCTTCAATAAGTCTCGTTGAAGGATAGTTCAAAATAATCACCGTTCCGGCGCGTAGATTGGCTTTTCCGGGCACTTCTAACACCGTACGGAGATGCTGAATTTCGCGCAGTTGTCGATTGCGTAACACGACCGATTCGTGTCTACGTTTGGGTGGGACTATTCCTTCATTCTCTCTTCGATACGCCGATTCTGTACTACTCGTGTCTGATAAGGTGGTGAATAGTTTGGTGTTTCGGTCAATGTTCTGCTGGTCAAAATTGTCTGGGTACAGGGGATATTCGGCCAAGTGGTCATCTTTGAACGTCTTGAACGTTTCAGTATATCGCGAATCCGATTCCGTGAATTTTCGCGCAAAGAAATCCAAATGCAACATTCGGCTGCGAAGTACACCAGTCGTAATATCGGTCATCACATCAAATGTCTGCTTTTGGTTGAGACGAATAATGCTACTAAACGCTTGCTCTTCGTCAATGACCTGCGCACCCGTCAATTTATTCGCATTGACCTGATAGGTTGCGACCTCGGCGGGCGGGGTCTGATTCGCTGGATGCTGTTGAAGAATCCCGCGAATGCTCCTAAAATAAAATCCCTCCAGTGTTTCATAAAAGAGAAAATTACTCGCATACGGCACTTCTTCCGTTAATGCAGATGCCGCAAAGTAATTGATGGCTTGTAGTGGCGTATAATTGGGAATAAGCGTATCAATCGTTCCTGACGTATTCTCTACAGTTTTAATACGTGTGGCATCGATTCCTAGCTGCGTCTCCATGATCTCTTGGACGGCAGCCGCGCATGTCTCCGTATACCGCCTGGTTATGCGTGAGGACATGCTTCTGATGAATTCCGGTGAGACTAACTCTATCGTATAGAGCCGTTCTTGATCTTTTGGAAACGATTGATCACCGACCTTGCGAATACGAAACACCCGATTAAAGATTTGTTCTTCGCCTAAATAATCAATGACAAACTCAACAATCAAATATTCCGTACCCACCAGCGGAAAATATTCGGGGTACCCGTCCGTTTCCCTGAGTCGCACCGATCCAGAAAGCGTGTTCTGAAAGATGCTTTCGTAGATATCCATCGACACAACACTCGCAGAGATATCTTGTCCAGACGTTTCAAGACGTGTCTGGGACGAACTATCAATACCGCGATGATGCAGTGCTGGCGACCAAATACTACATCGGCGAAGTTTGACTTGGCGGGGTGATGTTTCTTGTGGTCTGCTCATATTATGTACGATACAATGTCTTCAACTCAGTATTCAGTCTGGCAACGGTAGATGCGGGCACGACCTTGATTCGCCGTTTTGCGTCGTTGTCCTCAACCTCTTGGGTGTAGGGTGTATTGGTCGTTCCCTGTCGCGCCCCCAGACCCGCATAGG
>CAZUXZ010000181.1:0-4154 GCA_964624055.1 uncultured Rhizobiaceae bacterium
CGCGCACAGACGCCGCTAAAACAGGAAAAAGGGGTCAAATAGGCCCCATTTTCGACCTTTCGTGCCACACACGTGCACACCTGAAGGCAGCACTTATGAAAATAGGCAGCTAAGTAATTGAAATAATTGGTCGGAGTAAGAGGATTTGAACCTCCGGCCCCTGCCTCCCGAAGGCGCGGCTGTTAAATATTTATCTCCACTAAATCAATGACTTCCGGGGGTTAGAGCCGCGCCGAGTAGCGCTCAGTTGTGCCCCATCGCAAATTTACCCCCTATTACCCAGCTTATGCCGAAGATCTGTAAGATAATACGGCATGACCGATTCGTCACCTATTTGCCCGCGCTGCGGCTCCATAGTACTGCAAGAACAGGTGCATATTCGCTGCCCGCAATGCGGCATTATAGAGGCGTGTTGTGAGGGCGCTGCGCCGCCTGTGACTCAGCAATCGAAAAGCTGATCACGCAGCTTGTCCACACGCCCCATCCACTCCCAATATGAAGGAATGACAAAGAATGCGGCGACAAATAGCCAGGATACAGCTACATCAACATGAGCACTGAATTAATAAGCACAGTCAAGTTGCGTCATGCTTAGTCACCACTAGCCGGACTTGAGTTTAGCGCTGTTCTAGATAGTGTCGAGATAATATTAACCGAGCGGGCATTTTGGAAAGCAATTATGAGAGAAGTACTAGTATATCCTATCTTGATTCTAATTTTTTTAATTAGTGCGCTAGTTGAACAGAAAAATTCTAATGCGTCTGAGGTCACATGGGATTCATATCTTGATGCACTGGGTAGTGCTGAACTCCTAGATATCCCGGCGCTTCCAAAGGGCGATAAGAAGCCGCTAAATGGTCTGTTATTTGTTCCGGAGGGGCCTGGACCATTTCCGGCGATGGTTGCGCTACATGGCGCTGGAGGAATATTCCCATATCAAGCATGGTGGGCGCGACAGATAGCCAATACAGGTGTCGTGGTTTTGTTTGTGGATAGCTATTGCACACGCGGTTATTTGTGCGTGCACGCTACAGGAGACGAGGACAAACGACGTGGTGCCATAATGCGCAAGTGGGATAAAGTCAGCATTAGGCAGAGGATGATGGATGCGGCAGCGGGATATCTTTCTCTCACAAAAAAGAAATTCGTTGATAACAAATTAATTGGTCTCATTGGTTGGTCATGGGGCGGTACTACGGCGCTTTTTACTCAACGATTTGCCAAAAGACTACGGCTACCTAATGGCGGCTTCAAAGGTACAATCGCCTTCTACCCCAATTTAGTCCATGTGCAGGAAAACAAGCACTGGAAACGCGGTGGAAAAATAGAGCAACCCACTCTTATTTTGTATGGTAAGGCAGATGCTATAGAGGACGAAGGCAGTTATCTAAAGCTTCTTGGGCAGGGACATCCAGGTCCTCTGAGGGTGGTGGGCTTTGATGGTGCTGTTCGGAAATTTGATGAAATTGGACCACATCGCATGAAAAAACATCCGAAATTTGGGGCGTTTCCCAAGGCCTTTCAAGAGAAGGCTTTTGAACAAAGCGCTAAAGAGGTTCTCAAATTTGTTAAAAAATATTTTTGAATACCAGGTATCACGAAAAATGCGACGCGCCCCATTCGTTACCTATCTGCCAAGCCCTCGCTTCCAAGATGTGAGAAAAATTACTAACTAACGCTGCACCGTCCGCACCATCCTTTCAAACGGCTTACCTTTCAGACCGACGAAGTTCACTATTAGTGTTCTAACTAAAATATGAATTAATAGGCATTAAAAATATTTATCGAGGAAAAGAGTTATGAGATCAGCTGTGATTTTAGGAGTAGGGGCAGATAAGGGCCTTGGTGGAAAGTTGGCCCAAAGGTTTTCAGAAAAGGGTTTGCATGTTTATCTGGCGGGCCGAACGAAAGAGAAAGTGGATAATATTGCTGCAACAATTAGGAAGAACAATGGCCACGCAACCGCCATCGTCTGTGATGCAACAGATGAAAAACAGGTCATTCAACTATTCGATAAAGCGGGCAGTGATATCGATTTAGCTATTTATAACGCGGGCAACAATACACCTGGTCGGATTTGTGACATGGAGGCAGAATATTTTGAGAATAGTTGGCGCATTGGTTGCTTTGGGGGTTTTTTATTTGGTCGGGAAGCTGTTCGGAGAATGCGTCCTAACGAACGAGGAACACTCTTATTTACCGGTGCCAGTGCTTCCTGGAGAGGGCGCTCAAATTATGGAGCCTTTAACTCAGCAAAGGGTGGTCTACGTAATTTAGCTCAGGCAATGGCGAAAGAATATGCGTCAGAGGGAATTCACGTAGGCCATATAGTGGTAGATGGCATTATTGATGGCGACAGGGTTCGCGAGCGACGGCCGGAGCTTTTTAAAAATTTAAATAATGACCAGTTATTAGATATAGGGTTAATAGTAGATGGCTTTGAATATTTATATCGCCAATCACCTAGAGCATGGAGTTTTGAGCTAGATTTGAGGCCATCATTAGAGAAATGGTAAACCTTAACTCCAATCGAGGCAGCTATATTATGACCCTGTGCACGAGAGAAAAATGATGGCCACGCTCGAAATTGGACGACCTGCGCTGGCAGTAGTTGACATGCAGAATGACTTCGTAGACCCGGAGGCGGGCTCTTACGCTATCGGCGCCGAGAAGATGGTGACTCGTATCGGTAGGGTTATTAGTGCCGCGCGCGGAGCCGGTATTCCAATTATATATAGCCAAGAGATCCATCGCTCGGATGGCCTTGACGGCGGACGCCTCCTTTGGGATGGCCGCAGCGGCTGGGTGACTGGCCGGCATCCGCGGGCACTTCCTGGCGAGCCGCCCGCACCGCCATGTTTAGAGGGTTCGGAGGGGGTCGCTATCGTTGAAGAGTTGCGTCCTGAGCCTCAGGACATACGTATTCTCAAGCGGCGTTTCAGCATATTTTTCAGCACTGAACTCGATATGCACCTTCGGCACCTCGCAATCGATACCCTTATAATTGTGGGGGTCTGCACGGATGTCTGTGTTCTTTGGACTACGGGGGATGCCTATCAGCGTGACTACAAAGTTTGCGTTCTTGAGGACTGTGTTGCGGGTACCAGCGAATCTGCTCACTCTGCAGCTCTCACCATCATTCGGGCGCTAACCAATTCTGGTGTTACCATCAATGCAGCGGAGGTAATTGACGCATTGGATCAAATATCTGAATGATTCCCGCCCAGATTGACAAAGCTCACACCCTGGCATTCGAGATGTGGAAAAAGATTAACCACTATTGCCACTGGGCCATATTGCGCGCGCCGCATGGCCGCCTCCAGGGCAAAGCATACCAGCGGTAGGAGCCAGTGGTTGGAGCTCCTCATGCAGGCGTCCAAGAGCCTTTGCTCCTCATCGCCCTCTAGCCGTCTGCCCCTTCCTCGTGGCCCAGGGAGGTTCCTAATGCCTGCAACAGGATTGCTGGGCAGATGGTATTCCCATTCCTTTCGGACGGTCTCTTCGGCATGCGAGAAGATGCCTAATTCGCGCCTCACGGTTCCTGCTGCAACGAGCTTAAGGCGATCATCACGGTACTTGGCGATGTGGGTGGTGGTGAGGTGGCGCAGTGGTGTTTGGGTGATTTTGTGGCGCAGTATCACCCTTATCCTGAGCAACTCTACGGAAGCACCTTTCTTGTGGGGAGTGACTTCGCGGGAATAGCGTTGGAGTACCGAAGCCAAGGTTGCACCGCTATCGCCCCCAAGAGGCAGGCCCAGGGTAATAGCTCTTTCAGTTTCGACCGCCCATGGTGCGGCATCGGACTTCTTGGTGAAGGTCTTTATGCGGCTGATGGAGTTCTTGCGGACACGCGCTCTCCAGTTGCCATAGTGCTTGTCGATTGTAGCCATTTCTCAACTCCGTTGGTCCGTGAGTAATCCGAAGACCGGAACAACGGATTTGAGGCGAAGGCCAAATCATTGAAAAGATTGGTCTGAGTGAGGGGATTTGAACCTCCGCCCCTGCCTCCCGAAGGCACTGGTCAACAAAGAAAACTCTAAATAAATCAATACTTAGGAAAGTAAGAATCGCGCCCTGTAGCGCCTAGTAGCGCCCATTCGTGCACCATCGAAGCTGGAGGGGGGAGGGGCAAGAAATTCAGGTAATCCAAAGTC
>CAZUXZ010000182.1:0-6396 GCA_964624055.1 uncultured Rhizobiaceae bacterium
TCCGCTGCAGAACATAATCAAACCGTAAACCGCGATGACTGGAGACTGTGCATAACTGTTCACATAGCTGAAACTCGTCAGCAAGCACTGGACGAAGTTAGATTAGGAGCAGGTCAATATCTCAGAGAATAGACTGAGGGCACTAACGGCCGAAAAGCAGTTTTTGACGGTCCACTAGAAAAAGTTGTTGATCATATGGCCGATAATGGGTCGTGGATAATAGGAACTCCGGACGATTGTATAGAAGGTATCAACAAACTGGCCGAACAGAGTGGCGGATTTGGAGGCTTTCTAGTCCAAACTATTGATTGGGCTCCGAGAGAGAAGATGCTACATAGCTTCGAACTTCTAGCGCGGTATGTCATGCCCAGATTCCAGGGGACCATACTAAGTACCACTGCATCAAATCAATGGGCCACAGACAGACAGGGAGTTCTGGTTAGTGGAAGAGTAAAAGCAATTGACCGTGCGCATGAAGTATATGCGGGAAGAACCAATTAAACTCGAAAGAAATACAGTTAATAATGTAAACCCAGGGGATTAGTTTCCCCGGGTTTACGACAAAACCCTATTGAAAAATTTAAGTGCATTAGCGCCAGCTATTTTAGTTATATCACTGTCAGAATAACCACGTTTAATCAGCCCTCTAATGATGTTTTTGCCGTCTGCAGGTGATTCTAATCCGTCTAGGTATTCAGCCGGCAACTGGCCCGGAGCATTTCGACCCAGAACTTGTCTATGAAAATCCACATGGTCACCTGCCATGGTATCGGTACCGATAGCAACATGATCGATTCCCACAAGTTTGACCATGTAATCATATTGGTCTAAAACACAAGAAATATCTTGATTGGGATCATCGCTTAAAGAATTAGGCACAGCAGTGATCCCTATTATTCCACCTTTTGACGTACACGCTAACAATTCATGGTCGTATCGAGTTCGCCCAGTAGGTCTAAGAGTATAAGCGGCGTTATGGCTAAAAGTTACGGGAACTTCTGAAAAAGCTAACACATCCTGAACTGTGTTGGGAGAAGCATGTGATACATCAATAACCATCCCAAGATTGTTCATACGTCTCACTACCTCAATACCAAATTCACTAAGTCCACCATCATTTCGTTCGTTTTGCCCGTCGCCAATAAAGTTCTTCCTCGTATAAGTTATTCCAGCTAATCTAACTCCCAAAGCATAAAAAGAATCGATGTTTTCAATACGAGTTCCTATTGCCAGATGCTCCAATGTAGGCAAGAACGCAACTTTACCACTTTGCTTCGCGGCTAAAATCTGTGACGAATTAGACACGTGGACAACCTCAGGATGTCGCGATACATCTGTCAGCATCATCGCCACTTCGCCAGAGACATCTGAATAACTGGCAAAAGATAGTTCGGAAGTATTAATCAACCCTCTAAATACGTTAGCAGTCGCGACCGCGGTCCAACCACCGTGCTTTACAGCTTCATAACACCAACCATATTCGCCATTTTTCAGATATGAGGTTAGATTAGACAGATCAGCTGGCATGACCATAGGATGTTGATGCATATCCACCATGATGATGTCATCCATTAACCTAGCTAATCGCAACTGTTGAGCATGGTCTAGTTCTACTGATTTGGAAATTACTCGGTTAATTTCACTAGCTAATTTGATACCATTCTTTTCTGTTACAGCCATTTCATTCCACAATTTCCACCTAAATACGTTATGTTTTTACCAAGGTCGGAGAATTAATTCAAAATGTTTACTTGATAACTACCAGTCATCTATTTCAATCTAGTGACTCATCCCAAACCCAACGTAAATACACCATGTGAGGCCCAAATACCTACCACTAGTGCGTTAGATGCCGAGTGTTGATAATTAATACAATCCTCATCGGTAGAAACCTCCATATGCTTTCAGGAGTTACGATTGGGAGACCCTAATAAAGATTACTAATGATTGTTTCCAAAATCGATCGGAGATGCAGATTGATCCTTATATCGATGGAACCAGTAACTATAATCATCCAGCAAATGAACATCAGATCCTAAACAACTGTTAATCACCAACCTAAACGTATTCACAGGAGTAATATCATGATGCGGGGCGACATCACAACTATCCGGCAAATAGTAAGCATTCAAGATCGCTGATCGTTCGTCGACGTAAGAATCAGTCGGGTTGTCTATAGTTCCATAAGAATTTGATGAGCGTCTTGGACCGTGATCACCCTGAAGAATAATCACTGGTTCAACTTCCGAATTTCTAAGAATATTTTCTACTACCCCACTGAGTTTTTTATTCACGTAAGAAAGTTGATCTAAATAAAGCTCATTATATTCTCCCAATCCTACATAAGTCCGAAATTCTTCTCGGTACCCACCACTCCTATCAAAAATGAAGGGTTGCCTGGGAGGAAAACTATGCAGGAATGTAAATGTAGGTCCTTTGATTTCAGGAACAGTCTGCAGAGCATCCATTCCAGAATTGAAAGCTCTTCCATGCCTGTACCAATATCTCATTTGAAGATCTACCCCGATTAATTCAAATATAGGGAAAATCAACGTTGGTTCGAACAATTCAAATGAAAAGTCATTAAATAAAAGCCGAAAAGGATCATCATTATATTCTAAATCAGCTAATTTACTGCCTTTGGTGACACCGTAAGCGGACCCATCAATATGGACATATTGGTACCCTAAACTTTGTAAAAGTCTGGCTATATGGTTTGATTTAATCAAACTAATAACATTGTCTTCTGGAGTTAAATATCTCATGCTTAACGAAGAGCCTAAAGAAGCTAAAGTGAAAGTATAGTTGGACCTACTTTCCCTAGCTACAAAAAACTTTTGGTCAGTTAACGAATTAATAAAATCCTCGTTGTCGTATCCCATATTATGTAAGAGTTTATCTGATCTCCCATATGCATCTAAAACTATATAATAGATGTCCGGCAATATAACATCCTCTACAGAAACATCCAAAATGGAATCAATCTCCTCTGGAGAAGAACTTGAAACCCTATTTATCAAAATATGAAAGCAATTAAAAATAACCAATAAGGTGGATATAACTAGTATTAATGTAACTAAATTAGTTAAATTGCCTCTAAATTTGAGAATAACTATAGACACTATAGACCCACCGATTGCTGCACCGACCAACAATAACTCACTGTGCCCCAGCATCACTCCAAATGCAGACATGTTTAATTTTTGCAACATTATCCATTGAAGAGGCCCTACGAAGAAAAGTAGCGCCACCAAGATAAACATCAGAAGCACAACCTTCACATTATCTTGAACAAACAATCGTAAACAAATAGTAATAGCCAACGTACCAATTAATACGATACCAAGTGAAACAATAAATTCATCGAACAAAACCTCATGTGAGTTCTGGGCATAAAGAAATGCCACAGGAAAACATGCTGGTACTAATGGGTATAATAAAATTCGATTACTTTTAGACAAATAGGACACGTACACTAACCCTTTGAAATTGGGGCAATCCAGATCTAAGACAGCTATTTAACTTTCAACAGATACAGAGTCCGTTCTGAATTACTGATTTTTTTAACATCCTCGATATCGAAACATTTACGAAAATCTTTTTGAAAGGATTCTTCGTCGTATTGAGCAAATACATCTTCCCTAGTGGCAAGGAGTCTTCTGACTTGGGGATCATTTTTAGGCACGAACTCAATGACCGTCCATTTACAAAGTTTAGCCAAATATGATGCAACCATGGAGAATGAAATATTATTTCCTATTACCAAATGATGTATTAACGCTAAAGCCAGTATCATATCTACTGGGCCTCGATCATTTAACGACATTCTTTCGTTGTTGTCCCATCCAATGCTAGGACTCGGATTAGTTAAATCCATGACTAAAGGCAAAACGTTATTGTAATTGTCTTTTTTCAATGATCTGTAATTCATGTCAACAGCAATAGGGTCGAAATCAAAGGAGATGGTTTGAACGCCTCTTTCACCTGACAAGCGACTAAACGTGCCTGTGTTCGCCCCCAGATCCCACATGTTATCAGGTTTGACCCGGTCTAAAAATTCTGAAACTAATTCAACCTTATCTTCAAAGCCCTCATCCTCATAGGAATCACAACCCTGATAATCAGACCATTCGGTTTTTTGATCCTTCAAATGAAGGCTATTGATAGCTCCTTCTAAACTATCTATTAGACCAAGAAGTGCTCTTAGCGTAAATCTCTTTGCCCGTTTAGTTTTAGCATCCGGCTTATCTGCGAATTTCTTTTGGAGTTTCGAATGCAAATGAACATGTATAAGTAAGGACGGTTTTAACTTGCTACGTATCGGTAACAGATCACTCGCACATTCTAGTGGGATACCATCAATACACCCCCTGTAAAGGTGATTAGCGGCTGTAATGTTATAAGAAGCCAAAGCTAATGGAGCTAAAAAATGCCTGCAGAACTGTCCATAGGCCCCCCAGGGTTGCCCCTCCCTATTCATTTGGAAAGATAGGGTATCTATTAGTATAGGAGCCACATTATGGAACTGAATGTTAAATGCTGACGCGTCCTTTAACTCCAAGCCAAACTGCAACGCTTGTTTTTGGAGACTCAAAGTCAATAAGGCGGCATCTTTTAATTGGTTAAAACTCCATTCATAAGGATAGGATATGAAGTCGATCAGTTCTGGGCGAAGTATTTTATAAGCACCGGGACGATCCATATCACGAACTTCATCATGACGGACCAACAGTCTTGCATCTGTCAACGACTGGTACAGTCCAGTCGTCATCAATGCATCGTAAGGTTCACGGCATATAGGGTTTACCTGACGATAAATACAGCCATCTTCTTGGAATATATGACCCGCAGGATCTCGGAAAGAACCGAAGACAGGGGGACTAATCAACGTTAGTGTGCCGGTTTTTGCGTTTGGTTACCTTTGATTGAATACGATTGAAGCTTGCTATGATTCGCTGCCAAAATATTTTGATTGAAAACAAGAATGCAAAAAAGAAAGCCAAAAGACCTTGGAGTAGCCAACTTCCCGTCGCGATATCTATGTATGCGTGGACGTTATGGGTTGTTACGGTGACCATAAATCCTATGACCAGGAGTGCCGAGTATACTTGATATAACTTATTCTTCAACACACCTTCTCTCCAGATCTTACGCCAAAGTTATTACAATTAATGTTGGTCTCATATCGACGAGTCTAGGCCAAAGGACCGCGTAGGCTTACATTATAACTAGCGCTTAATAATATGTTAATAGGTTAAGAACATATTTTACGAGTCAATCAGGAATGCTTATAACATACTAGCCGAGTTTACTGAATTTTGAGCCACCCTAAACCGCTAAAAATCTTACAAGTAACTGGCCGTTACAAATTTTTTCGATATGCAAAAATATATAAAATCCAATAATCAACCATTGAGACGTTCAAAATCCTTCATAAAAGAAACAAGTTGATCGACTCCTTTACTAGGGAAAGCGTTGTAAATCGACGCTCTAATCCCACCTACAGAGCGATGACCTCGTAACTCGGACAATTCGTTTACATTGGCTTGCTCTACAAATCTTTGTTCCAACCCTGACTCTGGCAAGCGGAAGGTCACGTTCATGCGCGACCTGTCTTCGGTAACAGCATGACCTCTGTAAAATTCCGAAGAATCGATCAAATCGTAAATCAACCTTGATTTATCAAGGTTTCTACGGCCCATTTCCCCTAATCCACCTTGATCTATTATCCATTTTATTACCAAACCCAGGATATAAATCCCAAAAACAGGTGGAGTATTATAAGCGGAATCGGACTTATGCTGTACTTTATAACTCAACATAGCAGGTAGATTATCCTTACTGCGCTCTATAAGATCATCCCTGATAATCACCATGGTAACACCGGCAACACCCAGGTTTTTTTGGGCACCGGCGTAAATCAAACCATACTTGGAAACATCAATCGGCTTACTCAAGGCATTAGATGATATGTCTCCCACTAATGGGACCTTTCCAGAATCTGGTTCCTCTGGCCATTCCGTTCCAAATATGGTGTTATTGGAGGTAAAATGTACATAATCCGCATTTGGATTTAACGTTAATTCTTCTTGCCTCGGGATTCTATTAAACCCTTGTGGCTCGGTACTTCCTGCCAAATCTATGCGAGCGATTTTTTGCGCTTCTTCAAAAGCAATTTTGGCGAAATGTCCTGAAACAATATGATCAGCCTGACCTTCGGATGACACCAGGTTCATAGGTATCATAGAAAATTGCAATGATGCGCCACCTTGCAAAAAAAGGATACTGTAGTTGTCTGGTATAGAAGCTAAAGTTCTAATGTCTGATTCAGCCTCCTCCATGATATCAATCACGGTTTTAGACCTATGGCTCATCTCTAACACAGACATTCCTATA
>CAZUXZ010000183.1:0-8212 GCA_964624055.1 uncultured Rhizobiaceae bacterium
AAATCGTAGATATCGGATTCGACCAGTTCGCCAGCGGCCTCTACGAAAATTGGTCGCCTTCCTGTGCGCGCCCCTGAAGCGTCCTTGCCGACGAGGGCAAGCTTGTCGATCTCAGGTCGTTTCATTAGCCCGCGCGCGGTGAGGCGGAACATGGTCATCTCCATGCCGGCGGCGCGATAGGCGGAGCCCTTGCCGTATTTGCGCTCATAAAGCGCCTCAAAATCGTCAATCAGCATCTGCAACCCTGCCTCGTTCAACGGTGTTTCTTCGCGCACTGGTGTCGTCACCTCATGCACCTGCCGACCATAGCGGAGATCGATCGACCATTCATACGCGGTGCCGGTTTGGTCAAAGCCCTCCTCTGCAAGCTGGACCCGAGCTTGCTCCATCATCGAGTCGAAGATAGCGTTAACCTCTTCCACCGGGCTCGGCACGGAAAGCGTCTTAGTAACGCTGTACGCATGCACGATATCTGCCGAAACTAGGCCGAAGGCACAGTTCACCGAGGCGGTGTAGGGAATGACGATCCGTTTCACGTTCAATTCTGCGCCGAAAATACCGCACACCAGAGGGCAACTGCCGCCGAAGGCATGGAGCACGAAATCGCGCGGGTCCAGACCGCGCTCCACCGTGATCTCATGTATAAGATCGGTGATCTGCGCCGCCGCAATGCGGTAAATACCCATCGCCGCCTCCTCGACGCCGAGGCCGAGCGGCGCTGCAATCTTCTCCTTGAAGATGGTTCGGGTGCGCTCAAAATCTAGGGTGATCGAGCCGCCGAGAAAATTCTCCGGATTCATATAACCAACTAGGATCATCACGTCAGTCAGCGTCGGCTCCTCGCCGCCCTGGCCATAGCAGATGGGGCCGGGCCGGGCACCAGCGCTGCGCGGACCGACGCTCGGCACGTTGCTACGTGGATCCAAGGAAATGATGCTGCCGCCTCCGGCACCGATCGAGACTACCTCGATCTTCGGCGCAACATAATGGAAACGGTCGACCATCGGCTCGCGGGCGTAATCAAACTCGCCGCCCTGAATGACTCCTACCTTGAAGGTCGTTCCTCCCATATCCGCGGCGATGACGTCCTCGTCACCCATAATTTGGCCAAGAAAACGACTGCCAATGACACCAGCCGCAGGACCGCATTCGATCATGCCGACGGCGCGCCCCGACGCCTCGTTAGCTGGCAGCAACCCACCATAGCCTTGCATGACAAGAAGTGGTCCGCCATAGCCCTCGCCGATCAATAGCTCTTGAAGGTTTTTGAGATACTCCGCCGCGATATTGCCTGCATATGCATTGATCACAGTCGTCGAAGTGCGCTCGTATTCGCCCGGCACCGGTGCGATATCGCTGGAGAGTGACACATAGGTGCCCGGTGCCACACGCTCGATCACGCCTCTCACTGCCCGTTCGTGATTGGCATTGTAGAATGACCACAGAAAGCAGACGGCGAGCGCCTCGACGCCCCTTTCCTCGACCAGATGGCGCACTGCCGCCTCGGTCGCCTCAAGGTCAATCTCGCGCAGCGTAGCACCCTTGTAGTCGACGCGCTCCGGCACACCTTGAATTCGCTCGCCCGGCACCAGGGGCGCAGCGCGCTCAGTCGCGACCGGATGTTTGATACCTTCCTCGCTAAGACCGCCCCAGCGACCATAGGCGCCGCGCGTGACCAACAACGTATCCTCGAAACCCTCGGTGGTGATCAGGCCAGTGCACGCGCCGTCGCGGGTAAGAAGCGTGTTGTCCACCACCGTTGAACCATGAACAAAGAGCGAGGTGCGGGACAAGAGATTGGCCAAGGACAAGCTCATGCTATCCGCCGCCGAGCAAATCGAGTTCATGACCCCATCGGCAAATTTTGGCGGGGTGGAGAGGGCCTTGCCAAGATAAAGTGGCTCGCCCGGGACGAACACGATGGTATCGGTACAGGTACCGCCAACGTCGGTCGCAACAACACAGGTTGTTTTCGCGGAACTACCCATAAGGCACTGGTCTCGCTAGATTTCTGCGCGCGCCATAATGGCGAAACTGTCGCGACGGGACAATGTCTCCTGCAACGTTTTTTTCGCGTCGCTTCTCAGCGCCTAGTAACTATGATGCGCCAACAATCACAATTAGAAACATTGTGGAACAGCGCGCAAAGGGCGTCCGTATCGAAAGGTTCAGTGCCTTTGATGGCGGGCCCGATCAAGACTTGTCCCGCGGCAGGCCCTGAGTTATCGACATGGTGGCAGAAACCAAAGCAATCGCGCTGATCGGCTATCGCTCAACTAGCGAATAGAAAGGAACCCGGCCATGCCCGAAATCATCGGTACCATCCAGAGCATCCGGCGCTATGCCGTCAAATCCATGGGCCCTGAGGAGATCGACCAATCTGTCGTCAGCGAGCACGGTATTGTGGGCGACCGCGCATATGCGGTAATCGATCAGGCCACGAATAAGATAGGCAGCGCTAAGATGCCTAAGAAGTGGGGCGCGCTGCTCGGCCTCAGTTCGGCCTATACGGCGGAACCGTGCGACGACCGGTCGCTACCGCCGGTTCGGATCAATTGGCCGGATGGCAGCAGCACAACGAGTAACGCCAACGACGTAGATGCCCGCCTCTCCGAAATCCTCAGCCGATCTGTCCGGCTGACCACGGCAAAGCCCGAGGAAGTTAGCCTCGAGCGCCTGGACCCGTTGGCAGCAGAGGAAACTATCGCCGATATCGGAGAAATCATGATGGAGGGCCGCTTTTCCGATTATGCCGCCATGCATATGCTGACCGACGCATCGATCGCCGAGCTTTCACGCTTGAGACCCGGCACCGATTTCAACCCCGGACGCTTTCGCCCCAATCTGGTGATCCAGGCGACGGAGGGACTGAGTGGCTTTGTCGAGAATGAATGGATCGGCAAGACCGTGCGCATTGGTAATGACGTGCGAGTGAAAATCTCCGACCCGACACCGCGTTGCCTGGTCCCGACCCTGGCCCAGCATGGGGGCATAGCTAGGGACATGAACGTGGTCTCCGCCATCCTTGAGCACAACAAGCTGGCGGTGCCTGTGTTGGAGAACGAGGAGTTGCCTTGTGTCGGCGTCTACGGCTTCATCACTCAAATTGGCAGAATCTGTACGGGCGACCCGGTTCGCGTGGAGTAACGCCCGGCGGGAGGACGCATGCGGGAGAGCGGGAGAGATACAATTCTAGCGGCCGCGGAGCGGAGGTTGAACGATTTCGGACGGGCGCTCGAAACCGGCGAGGGGCTGGCAGCGCTCTTCCACTCCGAAAGCCATTGGCGCGATCTACTCGCACTCACCTGGGAGATCGGTACGGTCCAAAGCGCGGACGAGATCGCCGAGGCCCTGCAAATTAACCAGGCGGAACGGCCGGTGAAAAATTTCCGCGTTGATACGGTGCGCACGCCGCCAAGGCATGTGGTGCTGGCGGGCCGTGAAGCGGTCGAGTTGATCTTCGTCTTCGACGCCGCCCATGGCCAGGGCGAAGGCGTGCTGCGCCTCCTGCCCGACGCTGACGACAGCGGCAAGCTCAAGGCCTGGACACTGATGACGGGGCTCGCGGCACTCGAAGGCTTCCCTGAGCTGATTGGCAACAACCGACCCAAAGGCGAATCGTATTCGCGCGAGTTTCACGGCCCCAATTGGCTTGATCAGCGTAACGCCGCCACAGCATACATGGACCACGATCCTAGCGTGCTTGTGGTCGGTGGTGGCCAGGCCGGGCTTTCCATCGCCGCGCGGCTTGACCAGCTCGGCGTCGATACGCTGATCGTCGACCGTTATCCACGCATCGGTGACATGTGGCGCAGACGCTATCATGCGCTGACGCTGCACAATCAGGTTCATGTCAATCATTTGCCTTATATGCCCTTCCCTCCGACCTGGCCGACCTATATCCCAAAGGACAAATTGGCTGGCTGGTTTGAGGCTTATGTCGAGGCGATGGAACTCAACTATTGGTCCGACACGGAATTCCTCGGCGGCGCTTATGACGAAGTGGCGGCGCACTGGGAAGTCGAACTAAAAATAAAGGACGGCAAAGAGCGCAGGTTACGCCCTCGACATGTGGTGCTCGCCACCGGCGTCAGCGGTATCGCCAACATTCCGAAGATCCCCGGCCTCGACCAGTTCGCCGGCGAGGTGGTTCATTCCAGTGATTATCAAGACGGTGAGGCCTGGCGAGGCAAGAACACGCTTGTCATCGGCACAGGCAATAGTGGTCATGACATCGCCCAGGACCTCCATGAGAGCGGCGCGGCAGTGACGCTGGTGCAGCGAAGTTCGACACTTGTAATCGAGATTGAGCCCAGCGCCCAACTGCCCTATGCGCTCTATGACAATGGCCCGAGCGTTGCAGATTGCGATCTAATCGTGGCGGGCACGCCTTTCGCCGTTGCCCGCGAGGCACATTTCATCATGGCAAAGCGTGCGGCAGAACTTGACAAGCCGCTTTTGGACCGGCTGAGCCAAGTAGGCTTCAAGCTCGACCTAGGCGTCAATGATACTGGCTGGCAGTTCAAATATCTCATCCAAGGCGGCGGATATTATTTCAATGTCGGCTGCTCCGACCTGATTGCGGACGGTAAGATCGACCTCGTCCAGTACGACGACATCGTCGACTTCACCGAAACCGGAGCGCGGCTTAATTCCGGAGAGGCATTGGAAGCGGGCCTCGTCGTGCTCGCCACCGGCTATAAAGGCCAGGAAGCGCTCGTACGCAAGCTGTTCAGCGACGACATGGCAAAGCGCGTCGGCCCTATTTGGGGCTTCGGCACGGAGGAAGAGCTACGCAACATGTTCTGCCGCACCCCCCAGCCTGGCCTCTGGCTCATCGCCGGCGGCCTCGCACAATGCCGCATCTACTCCCGCTATCTTGCCCTTCAGATCAAGGCAAGCGAAGAAGGTCTGCTGCCGCCCGTCACGCCGTTGGCGTAGACGTCCCTGTTTATTCCGGCTATTTGGCTATTTTTCATCCGGGTGTTTATCGCCTGATTCACGCATGACTTCGATAATCGACTCCAGCGCGCAGCACTCGGTGGCGAGTAAATATTCGGAGCGCAGCGGACGTTCCCGTTAGAGGCGGTGCTCGACGAGACCGCACGCTTTAAGCATCTTGAGACGATTTGATAAGATGTTGGACTTGATGCCCACAAATAATTTAAGCGGACCCTGATATCGGAAGGTCTCATTGGACAGCAGGTCACGCAGGATCAGAGCTGTCCAGCGGCCAAACGCAGCACCTTTCTCGTAGCTTACGATGTGCCAACCTACCATGCCCTCGGCGGTATTTTTGCAGTGCTAAAGATCTCTCACCATTTGCCGGGCCAGTTTGCCCTGCCGGCATGCATCGGTGACGTTTCGGCCGGCATGCTGGCACCAACGGTTGACCAGGTAGCAGCAAAAATGCGACTTGGCATCGCCAAGCGATCAATGGCTGGAGCACCTGCAGCGTGTTGGAACTGATCGCCGCACAGACCACCGAATTTCTTTACTCGCCGGGGCCACTAGAGCTCATACCCCTGAACCAGTACAGCCATCGTACCTCTGCCTAGACTGTCGCGCTGGTTCTCGGCTTCGCCTTACTGCTTTCCTGGGCCCCGAATAGCTTATCGATCTAGAAACTGCAGCGAATAGCCGACCCACGGCAGTTACCACCGCGTCTTCTTAAGGCTAACCATTATTCCGCCAAGCCTTTCAAAACCGCATAAAGCGCCGCCTTCTCCTCGAAGCCGATGCCCGGGACCTGAGGTAAAGCCACATAGCCTCCTTCGATCGGCGTGTCGTCGGCGAAACCACCGAAAGGCTGGAAGACTCCTGGGTAGGATTCGCAGCCGCCCAAACGGAGGGCAGAAGTGAGCGCAAGGGCGATTAAATTGCCCCCATGAGGAATGAAACGGCGGGGTGACCAGCCCTCGTCTTCGAGCATTCGGGTGATGGCGATGGTTTCGGTGACACCGTAGGCAAGTGCGGGATCAAACTGGAGATAGTCGACGTCGCGGCGCAGGCCGCCATAGCGAACAAGGTTTGTAGCGTCCTGCAGCGAAAAAAGATTCTCGCCGGTCGCGATGGCGCCGGCATAGTTACGGGCGATCTCGGCGTTCAGCGCGTAATTGAGAGGGTCGCCGGGCTCCTCGAACCAACGCAAGCCATACGGCGCAATGACCGCGCAGTATCGGAGCGCGGTGTCGATGTCAAAGCGACCATTGGCATCGACGGCGAGGCGACCACCATCGCCGCCTAAGAGTTCTAGAACCGCTTCGATGCGGCGTAGGTCATCATCCAAGGATGCACCACCGATTTTTATTTTCGCCCAGGTGTAGCCCTGGTCGAGATAGCCTTGCACCTCCTCGACCAAGCCAGGAATTCCTTTTTCTGCGTCGTAATAGCCCCCGGCGGCGTAGGTGAAGACGCGGGGCTCGACCTCGTCACCGCCGAGGAAACGCCACAGCGGCAGGTCGGCAATCTTGGCAGTAGCGTCCCATATAGCTATTTCCACTGCCGCCACCGCAACAGCGCGCTCGCCATGACCGCCAGGCTTTTCGTTCATCTGCATGGCGGCGCAAATACGCGACGGATTGAGATTGTCCCCCGCCTCGGTCTGCTGTTCCTCGGGGCTCAGTGCCAAGATTCTGGGCGCGAGGCGGCTGCGAATAATTTCGCCTTGGGCATAGCGGCCATTCGAATTGAATCCGTAGCCGACCACCGGCTTACCGTCCCGTATCACATCGGTGATGACGGCCACCATACTCACGGTCATCGCGCTGAAATCAATCATCGCGTTGCGCATGGGAGCGCCAAGTGGCGCTGCTGTCTCGCGGATGTCGGTGATGCGCATCTATGCTGGCTCGATGCTGTCTTCTGAGCAGGCGGCGTTGATGGCGCGTTTGCGCGCCTGTGCCTCTTCGATTGAGACAAGCTCGAATTCGTAGATTTCGTTCGGGCGCGACTGGCCGAGCTTCCAGAATGCGCAGGACGGCACGGTGTAAGGATTGATAAAACCGCCGAGGGTAAGGGTATCGTTCAAGAGGATGATTGGGGTCTGGCCGCCAAGATTGATCGCGCCGATGGGATAGCCGTGATCGATGATGTTGGAGGGATCAGATCCGTTCTCCGGTGCCTTGTCGGTCGCCTTCTCTGCGAAGGTCCATCTCGGACCTTCCAACCGGAAGCCGACCCGGTTGCTCTTAGGCGAGAGTTTCCACAAACTCTCCAAGAAACCCTTCTGACCTGCATCGTCTATCCAATCGTCGTTCGGCCCGGCGCAGACCTCGATTTGCCACTGGCCGGTGTCGGAAAAGGGTGGCAGACATTTCTGTTTGATCCGGCGTCCAGAAACACCCTTCCCTGCCCCAACCGGTATCTCGCCTCCGACCGCAAGTGGCGCGCCATCGAGACCGCCGCATTGGCCGAGCACGAAGCTTGAGCGTGAGCCAAGAAAAGGCGGCGTGTTTATGCCGCCAGCGAAGGCGATATAGCAGCGCGCGCCGGCGATCGCCGAATCCAGTTCGAGCTTCTGCCCGGCCTTAGCGGCTACGCTTTGCCAGAGCGGCACACGTGCGCCGTCCAGTTTCGCCTGCATATCACCGCCCGTAAGAGCAAAAATGGTCGGCACTTTGAACTTCAGCGCAGGGCCGATGAACTGGCATTCGAGCGCCGCATCCCCCGGTTTGTTGCCAACCAGAAGATTGGCCAAGCGGAAGGACCAATGGTCTATCGGCCCAGAGGGTGGAAAGCCCATGCCGAAGACACCCTTTCGGCCGGGATAATCCTGGACACAGGTCTCAAGCCCAGTTTTCAGGACCTCGATCATGATCAGAAGCGGGGCAGCGTCACGCCAGCAAAGGCCCAAGAGTGAACCAGGAACACAGAGAAATCCCCATCGTGAAACGCCGTAATACGCCGGAAATCGAAAAAACCGATGCGTTTGTCATGTCTGTTTCCTCAGTTAGAACTGCCCATCTGCGTTGAGCGACGCCACCCACTTCTTGTACGCACCGACCGAGAAACGCTGATAGGCGGTGACGTTGAATTCATAAGTGCCGTCGGCGACCCTGGCTTCGATATAATCAAACTCCTCCTCACCGATGGGCATGAACTTGACCCGGTCGGCGGCATTGAGCAGCACGACGCGGTCCTTGAATACCGGCAGACGCTGGCGCGGGTCCCAGAGCGGCACTGGTGTGCGGCCGATCAGATTGTAGCCGCC
>CAZUXZ010000184.1:0-12663 GCA_964624055.1 uncultured Rhizobiaceae bacterium
TGGATATTCGCCAACCAAGAACGGCTTATTCTCTTGATCCAAAACCGTTCAATATGTGCAGATTTTTTGTTGAAGTTATTTGCTTGGAATATCTGTCTAGCAATTCCCAGACTGTACAATCCAATGCGCCAAATGAGCCTAGCTGAATTGCTCTTTCAGTCTCTGCTGCCCATCTGACAGCATCTGATTTCTTGGTGAAGGTCTTGTTGAGAGAGGGATAACCAGACTTTCTGACCTTTGCTCTCCAGTTGCCACTTCGCTTCTCAATCGATGCCATTTTTCAATCTCACTGTCCCATGAGTGTCCCAAATGGCTATTCATGAGTAAGCAAGAAGAGGCTAAGTCCTTGAAAGGGATGGCGCACTCGGCAGGATTCGAACCTGCGCCCCCCAGATTAGGAATCTGGTGCTCTATCCAACTGAGCTACGAGCGCTTCGCCGAGGTGGCTCGCCTGATAACATAAAACTGGGACACAAGGAAACGATCGCGGCACACGCGAAAATTATCGACGTCGCTGAATGAAGACGTCTAGCCGATTAACTATTCACCGCCCAGAGCGTTTTGGCGTGGCGCCGGCGGGAGCGGGAATGCTCCAGATGCAGGGGTGTTTTGCGGCGAAATGGACATCATACGGCCAAGTGTAGAACAGCTTGCTCAAGGTGCTAAACTATACCTTGTGCTGGATCCAAATATGGCACTCTCCTCCGAGGCGCTCTCTTCTGACACGGTGGCTTCCGCCAGCGGCTCCGTTATGCCTCACTATTTGGGAGCCTGCGTGAAGGGAACTGAATAGGTTAGAACGAGAAGCTCTGTGCCCGGATTATCCTTATAGATACTGGCGTTGGAGATATGGTGGAAGGCGATAGCAAGACGCGACCAATTGTCGAAACGCCAAGCGATCTCACCGCCAGTGCGGAATTGAAACTCGCCGCCGAGATCCTTGCCGTTGCCCGCATGATAGCCGACGAATGCGGCATTGGGCTGAATCACTAAGCGGCGGCCGAGATAGAAATCGAGACCGAGCCCAGAAAAGCCATAGATTGCTGCGTCGGTGGTACCGGCCAGACCAACAAATGGCACCAGCTTCCAGAAGCGCAGATCCGAGCGATATTCTACGCGGAACTCTGCCGCTGTCTGATTGTCATTAACGTCATAGCCACCAGCCGAAAAACCGAAGAAATCTGGCTCCTCCGCCCGTGCCGGCGCGGATGCTAAACCCCAAAGACCAGCGCTTGCCAGGGCAATCGCAGCCAATGTCACCGTCATAGATCTTCTCACCCCGCCTACCCTCCGGCCCGTCCGCGCCTTGATCGCGGCTTTTTGCCCAGTGTAAGGGCTTGCGGAATGTTGGCCAAACATTTCCGGCTACATGGAGCGGACCCATAATCGCCCGCTTGGTGTAGTTATTGACGCCTTTGATCGTCATTTTTCTAATCCTGCAGCTTTCGGTGCTCGGCGCCTGTTCGGGAACACTGGCGCACACCCATCCGGTGAGTGCGGAAGGTGAGGAAATTGTCGCACTCGAGAGGCGCACCGTCCGTCCGCGCGGCTGGATTAAATTATTTAATGGGGCCATGATCGAGGTGTCCCATTCAAAGCAGATCAAGGTGTTAGAATGAGTTTAGCGGTACGGCGCTTCCTTCCGGCGATTCTGTTAGCAGCCAGTCTTAGTAGCGGAGCAATCCTTACAGGCTGCACAACCAACCCAGCGACTGGCGAGCAGAGCTTCACCGCCTTCTTGTCGCCGGCGGAGGAACGTAGGGTCGGTGCCGAGCAACATCCCCAGCTGGTCAAGGCATTTGGCGGCGAATATCAGGACGCCGACCTCAAGCGTTATCTCGACGGTCTTGGCGCGCTGCTGCAATCGACCTCGGAAATGCCCAAACCGCCCTTCACCTTCACCCTATTGGACAGCCCGGTCGTCAACGCCTTCGCTCTCCCGGGCGGTTATGTATATGTCAGCCGGGGGTTAATGGCGCTCGCTAACGACGAAGCAGAGCTTGCCGGAGTGGTGGCGCATGAGATCGGTCATGTTACAGCGCGTCACTCCGCCCAACGCATGAGCCGGGGCGTACTCACCAATCTCGGTGTTGCGATCCTTGGAGCAGCTGTCGGCGAACCGCTTTTGAGCGATGTCGCGCAGCTTGCCAGTGGCGCCTATGTCCAAAGCTATTCACGCGACCAGGAGTTCGAAGCCGATCAGCTTGGCGTACGCTATCTGACGCGTGGCGGCTTTGACCCTGAGGCCATGTCCACCTTCCTCGCCACCCTCGGTGCGGAACATCAACTCGCCCTCAAGATCGCCGGCAAGGAGGGGCGCGATCCCGCAGGCGGGCTCTTCTCCAGCCATCCGCGCACGGCGACGCGCGTGGAGAAGGCAGCAGCGAGTGCGCGCACGGCAGCGGGAGATGGTCTGGTGCGCGACGCCAATATCTATCTCAATCAGATCGACGGCATGATCTATGGCGATTCACCTCGTCAGGGCTATGTTCGGGGACGCGAGTTCGACCATGCGACGCTTCACTTCCGCTTCACCGCTCCGCCCGGCTTCCGCTTATACAATCGTGAAGAGGCGGTGATCGGCTCTCATCGGGGGGGAGCGATGTTGCGCGTCGATAGCCGTCTACTCCACGATACCACAATGCAAACCCAGAATTATCTCACTAAGGTCTGGGACAAGGGCTTCCGCCTCTACGACGTGGAGACGATTGAAATCAATGGCATGGAGGCGGCGACTGGCGCCGGACGCATCTCTGGGAAAAATGGTCAACGCGATGTTCGAGTCATCGCCATCCGCTTCGCGCCCGATCAGGTTTACCGCTTGCTCTTTCTTACACCACCAGACCAGACCGCGCGTTTCGAAGAGGAATTCCGCCGCACCACCTACAGCTTCCGGCGTTTGAGCGTGAGCGAGGCGGCGGCACTCAAGCCGTTACGCGTCCGCGTCATCACGGTGCGCAAGGGCGACACACAGGAAAGCTTGGCGCGGCGCATGTTATTGGAAGATTACCCGCTGGAGCGTTTCCGCGTACTGAACGGTTTGCGCGCGAGCGATGCGCTCGCGCCGGGCCGGCGAGTTAAGATCGTCAGCGAGTAATTCTGCAACTTATTCGATCATCAAATCGACCAGGCGGTCGACTCGGTCGGTGAGAAGGATGCGTAGCTACCGCTATCAATACGCATAAATACGGTATCTGCTGGAAGCGGACGCGTGTCGGCGATGAAATCCTGCCACGCACCTTCCCCGGTCCGCCAACCGGCGCGTTAAGCGACTGAGCCCTTGCCAAAAGGCGTTCCTCCATCAACTCAACATCGCGCATATGGACACGGAGCTCGCGAGCAATTTTCTCGCGCCCGTCGCGCCGGAGCGGCCCATCCACACGATTGATCTTGGCACGAAGGCGACGGAAGCTGAAAAATTCGATTTCTGCGTCGCCGTGGTTCCGGTGCGCACTATCGACCCGTTGCGTATTACATAATCCTGCATCGCCGCTTGGGTCCACCAGCTCGCATATGTCAAAAACGGCGTTTGCGCTCTGGCTTGAAGCGCGCCGCCGCCTGGAGGAGGCTGACGCTCCCCTCCTGAATAAGATTCACTAACGGCAGACCGTAATTTCGGAAGCGCATTGCCGTGCCGGTCACCAGGCATGATTACGCAGCGACAATCTCATGCAACGCCCTCTCATCATCCTCTTCGCACCACCAGCTCATGCTCATATTCACGGCTTAACAGAGGTGCGTTAATTGCCTCCGCGAGGAAGCGCTGTTCTGCTCGTTGAGTGTAGTAATTTTTGGCGCTCGCCGGCATGAAATGTGCTTCTCGGGGGACTTAGGTGTGAGTAAGTAGGCTCGATTAATATCGTTTATTAGAATAATTAAAAACTGTAGCGTCGACTGAAATTGGACACAACAACGTCTTATTAATTTATGTTCACAAAATAGTTAGCGATGTAGAGTTTGAACCCACCCGGGCGCACTCTATCCCAGAGTGCGGAGCCAATTACAACTTGGTCCAATTAGAATCGTGATCTGATCTAGGCTTCGATTCTCTCTACTTCCGTGCCCTCGCAGTCGAAGCATACCGCGGCGAGGGGCCCGCCGAACCCACAGCCCGCATCAATGGAGGCGGTGTATGGGTCAATTTTAATACCGCCATGGTCTGGTTCGAAACCACGCACGACCTTGCGGTAACCGGCATAGGGAGCTTCGAGATTCGCGAAACCGTCCATGCTCCACCAAAAGGCATCGCCTTGGGCGTCAAGCGGACGTCGGCGGTCAATACCCGCATGAACGAAGAGAAGCGAACCGTCGTCCGTCACGGCGGCGCGACGTAAACAGGTCATCAACTCAACATGGCCGGTGCGGTCCTGCATGTGTCGGCGCAACTCATTGGTCCAGCGGGCAAGCTCTAAGGCACCGGAACGCGCTCGCCGCCGCGCCTCATCTACATCGCCGCCATAGGCCGCAAGAGTAGCCTCGACGCCCTGATCCAGCATCCAGGCCAGCACCTCGGCGGGACCGACAGCGAGTTGCAGCTGCAATAGCTTCTGCCACATTTCCTCCTGCTGACCGCGCAAATAGGCGACATCGCAGGCGAACATGCCGGGAGCAGCGAGAAAATCGCGACGAAACTCCAGAAGTGCATCAATGGTGGCGCCGACTTTCGGACCGCGCCCCATGAAATTTCCGAGATAGACCAGCCGGTCGCCTTCCCTCAGCCGATCCGCCAACTCGCTATGCAGGTTATTCAGCCGCGCCGCCTCGCCATGGATAGCGGCAACGGCCCAGACACGGTGAGCATGGCGCAAGGTGGCGAAAATATTTCGATCCACCTCGGCCATATAATCGTCTCCTTAAATTGATCAGGCAGCGCGCAAGACGTTTTCCAGTTTTTCCGCCGCTTGTTCGGTGTCAGTATTCTCCACCGCCGCGAACTCACGCGCCAGTCTTTCCAGCGCGGCTTCGTACATTTGACGCTCACTATAGGACTGATCCGGCTGACCTTCGTCCCGATGCAAATCACGTACTACCTCGGCTATTGAGACCGGATCGCCGGAGTTGAGCTTGGCATCATATTCCTGGGCACGCCGACTCCACATCACGCGCCGCGTGCGCGCGCGGCCCTTCAGGGTGGTAATCGCCTGTTCCATCTTTTGCGCCGAGGAAAGGCGTCGCATTCCAGAGGTATCTGCTTTGTCGATCGGCACCCGGAGAGTCATTTTTTCCTTGTCGAACACCACAACGAAAACGCGAAGAGAAATATCGCCAATCTCATGCTTTTCAACAGCTGTGATTTGACCAACACCATGGGAAGGATAAACCACATAATCCTTGACCGCGAAGCCGTGCAGATTCTCAGTCTTGGGTTTGGTTACTGCCTTTTTCTTGAATGTGGGCTTAGTCGGCAGGGGCTTGACCGTCTTTGCCGATTTCGCCAGCTTTTCTGATTTTTCTGACTCTGCTGATGATTCTTTCACCTTAGTGGCTGCGGGTTTCTTCGCCATCGCTTTCGTCTTGGGTGTCGACGCTTTCTCGGAAGTCGCAGAAGTTTTCACTTTTGCTTTCGCCGTGGGCGCTGCTTTCTTAGTCACAGTCTTGCCCTTGGGCGCTGCTTTCTTAGTCACAGTCTTACCCTTAGGCGCCTTCGGCTTCGCGACGGCCGTTTTTACTGCGGTTTTACTGGATTTGGTTGCTGATTTCTTTGCCGTCTTACTGGTCGCGACAGTTTTTTCTGTTGCCATAATTATCTCTAACGTTCTCCAATTACGCCCGCCGATAGAGCGACAACCCGCGGGCCAAAACTCTGGCCTAACGAGGAAATTTGGGTGAATCCCGCCATGCCGGGCCGGATGATAAGTTTCTGCCGCACCAATAAAGAAATGGGTGGGGATGCCCCACCCATTTCCGGCAAGCTATCCCGGCAATATCACAAAATGGCCTTAAAATACAGGGCTCAATACAGGACAGTTGTCAGATGAACTCAACCAACAGCCTTTCAGAAAAAATACGACTCGGAAAACGCCTATATGTTCCCTATGTACACCGATAATGTTCTATCTACGTTCCTTCTCCAGGCTTTTCCGAAAAATATTTTTCAAATTTTCCGGGTTCGTCTTTATAATCGTCAGCATCCGCCGGCGCTTCGCCCTTACGCGTAATATTGGGCCAGATTTCGGCAAATTTGGTATTGATTTCCAGCCATTTAGCTTCGTCGTCGCCGCCGCCAGTGTCGGGTATAATAGCTTCGACTGGACATTCCGGTTCGCACACTCCACAATCGATACATTCGTCTGGGTGAATGACCAGCATGTTCTCGCCAACATAGAAGCAATCCACCGGACAGACTTCGATGCAGTCCATATATTTGCACCGGATGCAAGATTCGGTCACCAAGTAGGTCATGTTGTCCTCTCTACCTTCGAAGTTCCGCCCGCGCGGCGGAATCTGAAAAATGAACTCTGAGCTAGCGTCAATTTTCTACTTCGCCGCCAAAACCCGTCGACGCGCATCCGCCCGTTCCCGGTCGGTAACATGAAGCATCCCAGAGATGCGCTGAATTAGATTGCTTTCATATGGATGCAGTTCACCGTCCGCATAAACCACCTGCCACAGCATCTCGATCAGCCTGAGGCGCTCCGCATGGCCAAAATTGGAATCGAATTTGCGGATGAAGCGGTAGAGGTCGGTAGCTTCATGCTGTGCCGCCTCGGCCTGTTCAATTAGGGTATCGCATTCTTCATCGCTTAGCTCAAATTCCTGTTTCAGCACATACACCACGGCGCAGCGTTCCACCTCATCATAGGATTCGTCGAGATGTGCCGCCTCCACGAGGAGCGCCGCCGCCGCCAAGTGTATCTGATCCACGCTGTGCTTTTCCAACTTTGAGCCTTCCGGCTCCGCAAACAGCGCTCTGATTCGATTGATCATGGGCGATGCCTAACACAGCAATTGCGGGCACTCAACCACAGTTTACGACATCCCTCCGATGCTAGTCCGGAGGCCAGAGCGGGCCGATTCTGGGACTTCCTGCGCCACTTCATCCACCTCCAATTCTTCGTAGCAGAACTTTGCCTCGGACGCTGGGCCGCGTCGCTCGGGCATTGCTAAAATGCGTACCACGCGAATGTGCGCGCCCTGAGGCAGGGTTATGATATCGCCCACCTTGAGCGCGTAATGGGCCTTTCTTACGCGCTGGCTATTAATGCGGATCTTCCCGGCGGCACACATGCGCTGCGCCAGGCCGCGCGTCTTGTAAAAGCGCGCTTGCCATAGCCATTTATCAAGCCGTTGGGTGTCGCTCACACGCCGCTCTTCGACGTTCGCGGCGTAGCACTCACGCGGCTGCGTCGCGCCGCGCCGAACAGCGCGTGTTTGCCGAGCTCGGCGAAGGGTGAATTTGGATCCGTACAGCGCGCCGTGGAACTAGCTCTGTGTCGCTTCCGCTTGCCGTTCGCTGGAGGTCCAGCGCGCTGAAAAAGCGCCTCGCCATCCTCGCCCGTGCCGGCAAACACAAAACCGAGCGCTACTGCCATTTTGGGGAACTGCTTGCGGTTGCATCCGGCGTTGGCAAAGAGCGCCGGGTCAAGAGCGAAGGTGCCGGCGCGCCCACGCTTGACGAGGCTAGCCATCAGGCGCTCAGCCATATCTGCGCGCAACACCCGGGGCCCGATGGCAATAAAGCCCATGGCGTGATAGGCAGCCGCCGGTATATGTGGATCAACAGCGGAGCCGACCAGAGCAATGTCATTGCTGCGGGGCACGTCCACATTATGCCACACCTCCCAGAGCCGCACCGCGAAAGCGTTGCGGGATTTCTTAAGCATCGCTGGACAGTAGACACTGAGGGCGCCAATCTTTATGTCGAGCGCCGTGAGCGCAACCCGTTCCTTCTTGGTAAGGGCACGGATCTCCACATCGAGCTCCGGACGCGGCAAGCATCCGAGCGCCTCGGTAAGCTGAAAGGCGATGCCGCGGGCCGCCCCGCTGAGCTCTGCTGAGCGAAGCTTGAGGAGTGGCCCAGCCACGCACGCGATTTGCCGTTCGAGCCAGGCCGCAAGACGGCGGCGGATCCGTTCACGCTGCGGCCCGTTTAACGCATCACCATGCAACACGTCGATACCCGGTTTAAGCACATCCTCGCTCGCCTTGAGCCGCGCCACGGCCTCACCGCGCCATAGTATCCCACAGACGCCCGGTGGTGAATCAAGGCTGAAGGCCTTGTTCGGCTCTTGTTCAAATTCCGCCACCCGGCGAGCAATCTCCCCGCCGAGCACTTTCTGCGCCGCGCTTGATATCGCTCGGCTTGTGCCATTCAGCTCATCAGGCAAAAAACGGAAGCCTGCCATACGGCCAACCCGATGACCTTCGACAAGGATTTCCCCCGCCGCACCTACTGCCGTCATCAATGAACTCGATGCCCTCATACTCTGCACCAGAGCGGCGGCACGGCGGTCGACGAAGCGCTGGGTGAGCCGTTCGTGAAGCGCGTCAGATAGTTTGTCCTCGACGGCCCGGGCACGTTCCTGCCAGTGGAGCGCATCGGCCAACCATTGCGCGTGGTGGGAGACATAGGTCCAGGTGCGGATATGGCTAATGCGAGCCGTCAACGTGTCTATATCCCCATCGGCGCAGTCCAGCCCAGCAATAGAGTTGGCGATCCAAGATTCCGGCAATTCCCCCGATTGCGCCAAATGCACATAAATCTGGCGCACTAGACGTATATGGCTGTCTGCTAGGGTCTTGCGGAAATCCGGAATCTGGCAGGTCTCCCATAATAGACGCACCATATTTGTTTCCTGCGCGATGGAGCGAATCTCCTCGTCCCGGGCTAGGGCGAGAAGGGTCAGGTGATCATCGCCGTCGCGGAGACGGCGCAAACCGGATATTGTCGGCGGCCGGTCGAGTTCTTTCGTCAGATGATCCAGGCTGCGGTAGCTGAGCTCTGAATTGCGCCAGAATACTTCCTTGATCTTGGGAAACCGGTGCTGGGTCACTGCCTCGACCGTCGCCGCGTCGAATTCCCGCAAATCCCCTGTGCAGCCAAAGGTACCATCCTTAGTATGGCGCCCGGCACGCCCAGCGATTTGAGCCACTTCCGCCGCGCGCAACTGGCGCATACTGCGCCCGTCGAACTTACGTCTTCCCGAAAAGGCGACATTGTCTAGATCCATGTTAAGACCCATGCCGATAGCGTCAGTAGCAACCAAATAATCGACCTCGCCGGCCTGATACATTGCGACCTGGGCATTGCGCGTCCTAGGGCTTAGGGCGCCAAGCACCACGGCGCAACCACCACGCTGCGCCCGCATGGTCTCGGCAAGGGAGTAGACATCTTGGGCGGAAAAGGCGACCACTGCGCTACGCGGCGCAAGTCGGCCCGGCTTTTTGTAGCTAGCATAACTCAGCCCTGAAAAACGCGGCCGGCCAGTGAACGACGCCTCGGGCACCAGGCGGCGGAGCAGCGGGCGGATGGTATCGGCTCCAAGAAACATAGTTTCCTGAGTACCACGAGCGTGCAACAACCTGTCGGTAAAGACATGACCCCGTTCGCGGTCCCCGGCCAATTGCACCTCATCGACGGCAAGGAAATCGACTTTGCGGTCGAGCGGCATGGCTTCGACCGTCGCCAAGATGTAACGAGGCTTGGCGGGGAGAATTTTTTCTTCGCCGGTGATTAATGCAACCGCACGCGGCCCCTTGAGTGCCACCACTTTGTCATAGATTTCCCGTGCCAGCAGACGAAGGGGAAAGCCGATGAGACCCGAGCGGTGGGTTAGCATCCGCTCCACCGCCATATGGGTCTTGCCGGTATTTGTGGGACCGAGGACCGCCGTGATACGGCATTCCCGCTCGCGCTTCTCCGCCATGAGAAAAACATCGGTCGGCAGCGCCAGGATTGCAAGTCAATCTGGCGCGATATAGGCAAAAAGACACCCCACTAGGTCTTGAACGGGCGCCTGTGGCGACACATATTGCCGCAAAGCTTCGATCAGAGAATAGGAGACACGCGCCATGGGCGAAGCCCCGATGGAAAAAACCACGTCCAAATCGGCAAAATCGGCGAGCTCCAAATCGGAGACTCACGAATTTCAGGCTGAGGTCAGCAAGCTGCTCGACCTGATGATCAACTCACTCTACAAGGAAAAGGATATCTTCCTGCGCGAGCTGATCGCCAATGCTTCAGACGCCTGCGACAAGTTGCGCTACGCCGCCATTACCGAGCCCAAGCTCACGGCCGGCGACAGCGACCTCAAGGTCGTGATTTCTGCGGACAAAGATGCCCGCACGCTCACAATACAGGATAACGGCATTGGCATGAACCATGACGAACTGGTAGAGAATCTGGGCACCATCGCGCGCTCGGGGACGGAAGCCTTTCTCAAGCTCATGAAAGAGGGTGATAGCGAGACAGACACTAATCTTATCGGCCAGTTCGGCGTTGGCTTTTACGCCTCCTTTATGGTGGCAAGCAAAGTCGAGGTCTCCACCCGGCGTGCCGGCGAGGAAAGCGGCTGGCATTGGGAATCGAAGGGCCGAGGCAAATTCTCGATCGTCGAGGACGATACCGCGGAACGCGGCGCCAAAATCGTCCTTCATCTGCGCAAAGCCGAGGCGGATTTCCTCGATTCGGCGCGCATCCGCCATATCGTCTCGACATATTCCGATCACATCGCGCTCCCCATCCAATTATCGGAAGACGGCAAGGAAGCAGAGTTGCTCAACGAAGGCTCTGCTCTTTGGACCCGCCAGACGAGCGAGATCACGGAGGAACAGCACAAGGAGTTCTATAACCACGTTGCCCATCTGCCGGGCGACCCCTGGGCAACGGTGCATGTCCATGCCGAGGGGCGATTCGAATACACCGCACTTCTCTATATCCCAGATATGCGCCCCTTCGACCTATTCGACCCGTCACGCCAGCATCGGGTCAGGCTTTATGTCAAACGTGTCTTCATCACCGAAGAATGCGAGGGGCTGGTGCCAGGCTTTCTACGCTTCATGCGCGGCATCGTCGATTGCACCGATCTACCGCTCAATGTCAGTCGCGAAACTCTGCAAAATAACCCGCTTCTGGCCAAAATAAGCACCGGTCTGGTGAAGCGCATCCTCTCCGACATTGAGAAGAAGGCCAATAAGGAGCCCGAGGTCTATGAGGCGTTTTGGGAGAATTTTGGCGCCGTGCTCAAAGAAGGTATCTACGAGCAGTCGGACCATCGCGACAAGCTAATGAAGCTTGCGCGCTTCCGCTCGCTTAACTCTGGAGAGAAGTTGATCTCGCTAGACGATTATGTCTCTGCTATAGCTGAAGGCCAAGACGCGATCTACTATCTCAGCGGTGACGCAGAGACGGGCATCAACAAAAGCCCGCAGCTGGAGGGCTTCAAGGCGCGCGGCATCGACGTGCTTTTCATGACCGACCCGGTGGATCAATTCTGGCTGCCCACCGCCGCCGATTTTAGCAACAAGCCCTTCCGTTCAATTACCCAGGGCTCGGCTGACCTCGACAAATTTGAACCCGCCAAGAAAGAGGATGGCGACTATGATGCTCCGGCGGAAGAGCAGACGAGCGAGAGCGATATGGACAAACTTATCGCTATGATCAAGCTGACACTCGGCGACGAGGTAAAAGATGTGCGAAGCTCCTCACGGCTTACAGAAAGCCCGGTCTGCCTGGTTGCAGATGAGGGGGATGTGGACATGCACTTCGAGAAGTTGCTGCGCCAGCATCAGCAGCCAGTGGTAGGCCATAAGCGGGTGCTCGAAATCAACCCCGGTCATGCCCTAACTCGGGCCCTCGCGGATCTGGTGAATCGCGAAGGCGCCTCGGAAGCGCTCGAAGACGCGGCCCATCTCCTGTTTGATCAGGCGCGCATTCTTGAAGGCGAGGCGCTGCCCGACCCTGCCTCCTTCAGTCATCGACTCGCAGGATTGTTGGCTAAAACTCTAGTTCTTGAGGGAGGTTAGTTGCGACCATCGAACCAGATCAAATAGATGGACGATGGCCCAACCACACCTCTTCGATTAGGTGAAAATGGCGAATCCACCGGCATCCACCCCACCAGAGACCTAATTTGCGCTGAGCTCAAGGTTGAGTGCTGCGTCGGTCCTACCGCCTGCTGTCTTTTGGGCGCGTTCGATATGATTGTTGGCCGTTTTGCGGTCGGTATTTTCCCCCGCCGGTACGTCTATGACCTGATGGCGGACGAAATAGACCAGCCCGATTGTCGTCGTCGTACTCCATTCGCCCTGGTACGCAGTAAAATCGTCGAACCACCGTCGGCACCCTGCTTAAACGACAAGGCGAGGCAGATGAGAAAGCAAGATATTCACACGCTAACCCAACGGAGACAATATCATGGGTGCGT
Source organism: uncultured Rhizobiaceae bacterium (assembly GCA_964624055.1). Classification (GTDB taxonomy): domain Bacteria; phylum Pseudomonadota; class Alphaproteobacteria; order UBA828; family UBA828; genus PTKB01. The sequence continues at coordinate 12,366 of CAZUXZ010000184.1, forward strand.
CGCTTGTCCGAACATAGTCGTTCACAATTCGGTAACTTCAACAACGTCTATCTCCGTCATTGGGCGGCGATTTGCAATGGGGTAAACTGGCCGCCATGCGCACCCTCTACCATCTCTGGCTGACACCGTCCTGCCGCGCCGTGCGCCTGGCGCTCGGCGAGAAAGGGTTAGAATATGAACTGGTCTTGGAAAAAACCTGGGAGCGCCGAGGCGAATTTCTCGCGCTCGACCCGGCAGGCGAAGTACCGCTTCTTGAGGAGGCGGACGGCGCGGTTATCGCCGGTGCTAACGCCATTCT
>CAZUXZ010000185.1:0-7481 GCA_964624055.1 uncultured Rhizobiaceae bacterium
CTTACTGAGTGCATTTTCCTTCGTGGCGGTGGTCTTAGAACTCATGACGTTTCCTCGCTAATTCCAAATCGAACTCGTTGTCTTATGATAACGGGCGGTCTGTGCACTATTCGCTTAACACTGTTGCCGCTGAAGGAGAAGCCACTTCTGCGCCAATCTCTGTCAGCTGATTGTGGTCCGCAATTTCGATCGATGGAAATTTATATTTTCGGTTCGGATTCCACGTCCATCTGAGCGATCTCCTCACCGAACCGAGACACTCTCCCAGCGATTTCACCTTGCTAACCTAGCAGCTCATAGCCGTGAACGTTTCCTGTGGTGACAGCTGGCCGGTCTCCATCGCGGAGAGCCGCAGTCGGTGGCGCAATCGGGCGTGACGCTTCTTAGCGTGCTCATGCACTCCTCACCGGCAAGGTATACGCGAGCGGCCAATTTCCCTACCCTGATCTCATTATAATCAGGGAGGGTTTCATGAACGTCTACGATCTCTCGGTGACCGACGCATTGCTTACCACCACACGCGCCGTGCGCAAACGTCTAGACCTTAAGCGTCCCGTACCAGAAAGCGTCATCCGCGAATGCCTCGAGATATCACTACAAGCGCCAACGGGCGCCAATCGGCAGGGCTGGCGTTGGATAGTGGTGACCGACGCCGAGAAGCGCCGCGCATTGGCAAAACTTTACCGCAAGGGCGCCGACGCGTATCTGATCGATGGCTACCGCCAAGCTGAGACCGTCGGCGACGCGCAGCAATTGCGGGTCTTCGATTCAGCTCGTTATCTCTCCGAACATATGGCGGATGTTCCCGTTCTCGTTTTTCCCTGCATTCAGGTGTTATCTAACATGGACGCGGACCCGGACATCATGTGGCCCAGCGTTCTAGGATCGATCCTGCCCGCCATGTGGAGCTTTCAGCTCGCGCTCCGGGCGCGCGGCTTGGGCTCGGTCTACACCACGCTTCATCTTAATTGCGTCGAGGAGGCCGCGAACCTGCTTGACATCCCCGACGACATCAAACAAGCAGGGCTGCTGCCTGTCGCCTATACACTCGGCACTGACTTCAAACCCGCGAAGCGCCGCCCGCTCAACGAGGTGTTGCATTGGAATGGCTGGTAACGCGCCGCCAGCACTTTGCACTTGGCGCGGGGCAGCGTAGCGCGCAGTATGCGGCGCATGATCCCGCTCTCAGTCCTTGATCTTTCACCTATCATAGAAGGCGGCAAGGCCGCTGATGCGTTTGCCAATACTCTTGATCTCGCACGTCATGCCGAGGCCTGGGGGTTCATGCGCTATTGGTTGGCCGAACATCACAATATGACTGGCATCGCCAGTGCTGCGACCTCCGTAGTGATTGGCCATGTCGCCGGCGGCACCTCGACCATCCGCGTGGGCTCTGGCGGCATCATGCTGCCCAATCATGCGCCGCTTGTAGTCGCCGAACAATTTGGCACCTTGGAAGCACTTTATCCTGGGCGGATAGACCTCGGATTGGGCCGCGCACCGGGAACCGATCAGCGCACCGCACAAGCGCTCCGCCGCACTCTCATGAACGACCCAGATGGCTTCCCACGCGATGTACTGGAGTTGCAATCCTATTTCCGTGCCGCTCAGCCCGGCCAGTTCGTTCAAGCAGTTCCCGGTGCCGGGTTAAGCGTGCCCCTATATATTCTGGGGTCCAGCCTATTCGGCGCCCAGCTTGCCGCCATGCTTGGCCTGCCTTACGCTTTCGCTTCGCATTTCGCCCCCGCCGCGCTGACGCAGGCGATCGATATCTACCGCACCGAATTCAAGCCATCGGATCAATTAGCGGAGCCCTATGTGATGGCCGGCTTCAACGTCTTCGCCGCTGACAGCGATGAGGAAGCAACTTATTTACGTTCGTCCTCACAGCAAAGTTTTCTCAATCTTCGCCACGGCAATCCCGGGCCACTGCCGCGACCGGTCGAAAATTTCAATGATTCCCTGGGCCCCGCCGAACTGCGGGTGCTGGACTCAGTCCTATCCTGCTCCACCGCAGGTGCACCTGACACAGTGCGCGCCGGGATCGACGAATTTGCCGCCCGCACCGGAGCGGACGAGCTCATCGTCACCTCCCATATCTATGACCACAAAAAGCGCCTGCGCTCTTTCGAGATCATTGCCGAGGTGGGTATTGCTTCATAGCACGTATATAATCGATCAATTCTTGAGCCAGGCCCGCCGCTTCTTTTTTTGGTAGCGCGTCCAACAAGCTTTCGAGATCCTTTGCGAGGATGCCGAGGGTGTTGTCGGGGGCATAGCCGTCCCGTGAGAACTCGATGCGTTCGAAATTGCTCGCCATCCAGTTTTGACCGGAGGAATCATGCAGCACCGCAAGCATGCGTTTTTCATCGACGCCGAGTTTTTCGGCCCAACCGAGAACGGCGCGAGTGCCGGCGGTCGAGGTCGCGGCACAGAAATTGTTGAGCACCTTGGCGGTCATGCCGGCACCGTATGGTCCGAGGCGATGAAATTTGTCGCCCATCGCATCTAACAACGGCTGAAGCCAGTCGAGCTCGGCATCCGTCCCGCCCAACATAAAGCTGAGCCGCGCTTCCTCCGCAGAAATTGCAGCGCCCGACATCGGCGCATCAATCAGCGTAATTTTCGCTGGAATGCGCTCTCTCAGCGCAAGGACATAGCGCGGCGAGAGGGTTGAACAGATAAGAAGCGTGTCGATGGCCGAGGGTCGGCGTGTCACCAGCGCCTGGCCGTCGAACAGCAATTGTTCGGTCTCTGCCACATCTCGCACCACGCTCAACACAATGCGCCGGCTTGCGGCAAACTGCAGCGCATCCATCATACGGGGCGTAAGGTCGCCGAATCTATCCGCCGGCAAGATGTCGAGCCCTGCAACATCAAAGCCGGCACGGATCAGGTTGCGCAACATCGGCGCACCCATGCGCCCGCACCCCGCCACGCCAACCGGGCCAGGCAGTTCCATTGATTTCTTTCTCATGTCATCAGATTAGACAAAAGTGCCTAACAGTTCCTCTTGATATTTCACCCTTCGACGGCGCAAACTTAGTTGCAATGTCGGCGCAGCCGCTATTGCCGCAAAATCGTGCGCATAGTCCAGGGGAAATGATCATGTCAAACAATGCCGAAATTGCCCTTCTCGACCGCGATTCCCAACATGTCATCCATCCGCTGCACAACAAGCAGGTGCACGCCAGCGGCAAGGTATGGACCGGCGGTAAAGGCGCCTATCTGGTCGACGCCAATGGTGACCGTTTCATCGACGGCCTCTCGGGCCTGTGGAATAACACGGCAGGAAATGGCCGGCGTGAGCTAATCGACGCGGGCAGTAGCCAGTTAGAAGAGATGGCCTTTGCCTCAGGCTATTCTGGTAGCACCAACCTGCGGGCTATTGAACTCGGCGAAAAGCTCGCGGCCATCGCCTATCCCAACATCAATCAATTCTATTTCACCTCCGGCGGCGGAGAATCGACCGACAGTAACATTAAGATGGCGCGCTATTACTGGAAGCTGAAGGGCAAGCCCGAGAAAACTAAGGTGATCTCGCGCATTCTTGGCTATCATGGCGTAACCCTTGCAGCAATGTGCGCCACTGGCATCAGCATGTATTGGCCAATGTTTGAGCCGCGCATCCCCGGTTTCAAACATATCCCGAGCCCTTATCCCTATTTTTACGAAGCGCCAGTAGGCGCCGAAAGCCAGGGAATCGCCGCGGCAAACGAGCTGGAAAAAGCCATTCTAGAAGAGGGCCCGGACACGGTAGCGATGTTCATCGCAGAGCCAGTGCAGGGCGCCGGTGGCGTAATCGTTCCGCAGGACGACTATTTCCCGCGCATCCGTGAAATATGCGACAAATACGACGTGCTGCTGGTATCCGACGAGGTGATCACCGGTTTCGGTCGCACCGGCAAGATGTTTGGCATGGAGCATTGGGGCGTGAAACCCGACATGATGCAATTCGCCAAAGCCATCACCTCGGGTTATTTTCCGCTCGGCGGTATTGGCGTCAGCGACGAGATTGCCAACACCATGAACGAAAGTGGTAAGCCCTGGATGCACGCCTATACCTATAGTGCCCACCCGACCGGTTGCGCCATCGGCTGCGCCATGCTTGACCTGATCGTGAAGGAGGACTTCCCGACCCAAGCGGCCGAGAAAGGCAAGCGCCTCCTGGTCGGCCTGAAAGACGCCATCGGCCAGCACCCCAATGTCGGCGAGGTGCGTGGTCTCGGCATGATGTGCGCCGTGGAATATGTCAAAGACCGCGAGACCAAGGAGGTGTTCGACGCCACCGAGGGAATTGGCGCCAAGATCAACGCCGAAACCCTCCAGCGTGGCATGTTCAGCCGCGTGCGTGGCGACGCTTATTTCATCGCACCCCCCATTGTCACCGATAACGACACTATCGACCGCATCATCGATATAGTCGCCGAAAGCACGAGGGCAGTGTTGGGGTAGATTGGCGATGGGCATGGCGAAAGGTGCCGGGCGGTCGCTGTTTTCTGTGATGCCAGCCAACATACGCTGGGCAGCTTTTGCCTACACATGCAGGCGCCTGTTTGGAATTCCCGCGCTTACTCAGGTTTTTTAGCGCGATAGGACGTTTTATTCGCCACGGGTGACATGCTAGTTTTCGACAATTCGCGCGGTCGCGAGTCGCCCGCAGAGTCCTGGGCATCACCCGGGCATCAAGAGGCTCATATCACTGAAGGAGTTTGAAGGTGTTGGGACTTTCGACAAGCGGCTTGATCGACAAATTTGCCAATCGCTTGAGCGGCATGGAAACGAGCTTTACGCTGAAAATGCCGGACGGCGCGGAGCGCCTAATGGGTTCGGGCGAGCCAAAATTCGAAATCGTTCTTAACAATAGCCGCGCCGTAAAGGCGATGGGCTCGCTCGACGAAGGAAATATAGGCGAGGCCTATCTGCAAGGCGATTTCGATATCAATGGAAATCTTCTTGAAATGTTCTCTTTGCGCGGCTCGATGGATGATAAGCATCCGATTGTTACCGCCTGGCGCTTTATCCAGCCGCTTCTGTTCGGCCAAGTATACACCAACCGTCAAGCCATTTCGTCGCATTACGATGTTGATCCAAAGATGTTCTTGAGTTTCTTAGACAAGAAATTTCCCGCCTATACCCAGGGCGTCTATGAGAGCGACGACGAGACCCTCTCCACGGCGACAGAGCGCAAGTTCACCTACACTTCCGATATGCTTGAGCTTAGCCCACGCAAGCGGGTCCTGGAGATTGGTCCCGGCTGGGGCGCCTTCGCACGCCATGCGCTGCAGAGGGGCGTCGATTTTACTGGCGTCACCAACTCGCCAACCTCGCAGACCTATCTCAACGAATTCCTCGGCGAATATGCCGACCATTTCCAGATAGATTTTGTCGATATTCTGGCCTATGAGCCGAAGGAGAAGTTCGACGCCATTGTAATCATGGGCGTCATCGAGCACCTGCCAAACTATCTCGCGGTGTTAAAGAAGTTCGAAAGCGTGCTTAAGCCGGGTGGGCTTTGCTTCGTCGACGCCAGCGCGGCGCGCAAGAAATACGAACTCTCGACCTTTATGGTGCGCCACATCTATCCCGGCAACCACTCCTTCTTCGTGCTACACGATTTCATGGAAAAGCTTAACCGCACCCCCTTTGAGGTCCTCGAAGTGCAGAACGATAGGCACAGTTATTTTCTCACATTCCGTCAATGGGCGATGAATCTGGAAGAGAGCAAGGATTTCATCTGCGAGAATTTTGGCGAAGTGGAGTACCGCAAATTTCGCCTCTATCTGTGGGGCGCAGCCTATGAATTTATGGTCAAAAACTTGGATTGCTACCGTCTGATCCTTTATCTGCCGAAGAACGAGCTCGACTGGAAGCGCTAGCGTTCTTAACACCCCTTCAACACTGCCCCCTCACATAACAACAAGGCGTTGCTTTCAAACTTGACCAATTAAACGGAGCGCATACTGTCCTCTTCCATGCAAATAACCTTGCTCTTGAAGCGCGTAAGCTTACCGTCTGATTCCTGAACCATACCTTCGACCACATCGTCAGCCTGATGCCTCCCAACGCCGTTGGCGAAAGGACATTCGCGCAAAAAATTATAGGTGCGCCCTCCGCCGTGGGCGAACGTAGCGAGCAGCATGGAGAGCCTGGGCGTGCCAGAGAGGATCCAGGCGAGCGATAAATTCCGTGAAATATTGAAGGAAAGATTCATGCTGGAGAAGCACAGAATCATCGCTTTGAAGGGCTTTGGTGACATTCAAACTTTGTGGCTGACAGTCACAAAATAAGCCGATGGAATTGACAATAGTCCCATTTTTTCAACATGTTAATATACGGTTTGTCAATTCGTGCGAAAAAATCCACTGGTCGGCCTCTTGAAAAACTTGAAACCCTGCCCAATTCGGTGCTAGCACTCCCTTCCAACGAGTGCTAACAACGCTTGAAATACACAAATTCTCTACCGAACGTACCAATTTGGAGGTCATTATGAAATTTCGGCCACTGCATGACAGGGTCGTCGTACGCCGCATTACCGAGAGCGAGAAAACTGCCGGCGGCATCATCATCCCCGACTCTGCGCAGGAAAAGCCACAGGAAGGCGAGGTGGTTTCCGTCGGCCCCGGCGTGCGCGGCTCGGACGGCAAGGTCCATGAGCTGGACGTGAAAGCGGGCGACCGCGTTCTATTCGGCAAATGGTCGGGCAACGAAGTCAAAATTGGCAGCGAGGAACTGCTGATTATGAAAGAGTCCGACATCATGGCGGTGCTGGAAGGCAAAGCAAAAGGCAAGAAGAAAGCCGCGTAACACGGGCGCTTCTGCTGAACCAATCAACGTAAGGAATCAGGAAACATGGCTGCTAAAGACGTAAAATTTTCTTCCGATGCCCGCACGCGCATGCTGCACGGTGTCGACATCCTGGCCGAGGCGGTCGGAGTGACCCTCGGCCCGAAGGGCCGCAATGTAGTGCTCGATAAATCCTTCGGCGCGCCGCGTATTACAAAGGATGGAGTGACCGTCGCCAAGGAAATCGAGCTCAAGGATAAATTTGAGAATATGGGCGCCCAACTCATCCGCGAGGTCGCCAGCAAGACCAATGACGAGGCTGGTGACGGCACTACCACCGCTACCGTTCTTGCCCAGAGCATCGTGCGCGAAGGCTCCAAATCGGTTGCCGCCGGCATGAACCCAATGGACCTCAAGCGCGGTATCGATCAAGCCGTACGCGCCGTCGTCGCCGATATCGAAAAGCGCTCCAAGCCGGTCAAGACCAGCGAGGAAATTGGCCAAGTTGGCACCATTTCCGCCAATGGCCAAGCTAGCATCGGTGCCATGATATCCCAGGCTATGGTGAAGGTCGGCAAGGAAGGCGTCATCACGGTTGAGGAGGCCAAAGGTCTCGAGACCGAGCTCGACGTCGTCGAAGGCATGCAGTTCGACCGCGGCTATCAGTCGCCTTATTTTATCACTAATGCCGACAA
>CAZUXZ010000186.1:0-5088 GCA_964624055.1 uncultured Rhizobiaceae bacterium
GAAACAAAATCTCTCATCAGCAAACTGAGTATCAAAGTGACCCCAAAGGCATCTGACGGTCTTATGCGGTCAAAAGATGCGGAACTTGGTGAGGATGTCTTGGTTGCAGGTTTTCCCTACGCAGAACTCTTCAGCAACACCATCAAGGTCACCAAAGGGATTGTCAGTGCTACTCGTGGATTGGGTGATGACTCAGGACAGTTTCAGATTGATGCCGCAGTTCAACCAGGCAGCAGTGGTGGACCGATATACGATGAGAACGGCAACATTGTCGGTGTGGTGGTTGCCCAACTGAACAAGATGAAGTTTGCAGAGCAATTAGGGTCGCTACCAGAAAACGTGAACTTTGGTATCAAGGCATCCACAGTGAAGCAGTTTCTGAACACCTCTGGACTTCCCACCAACTGGTCTGAACGGTCCCAGTTAATGTCCACCAGAGACCTTGCCAAGATTGCCGAGAGTCAAACCGTAATGGTGGTGTGTCATCGGTGAATGCGTGAGAAGAAACTACAAGGGGTGTTGAGAAAAATAACCCCTTACCCCCCTAAAAATCATTCTATTGTGGCTAAATAACCCTTATTTTTCAATAACTTACTCAACAGTCACTGATTTAGCCAAATTGCGTGGCTGATCGACGTCGGTACCGCGGTTGACTGCAACGTAATAGGCTAGAAGCTGCACCGGGATGGTGTAGAGAATGGGAGCGACGAAATCATCTACCTCAGGAATTTCGATCGAAGCGTGCGCCATGTCACCAAGCTTAGCAATACCACGTTTATCGCTCAGAAAAACCACCTGGGCGCCGCGCGCAACTACTTCCTGCAGGTTGGAGGCAGTTTTCTCAAAGAGGCCGTCGGGCGGGGCGACGACAACCACCGGCACCTCCTTGTCGATCAGCGCGATCGGACCGTGCTTAAGCTCGCCCGCAGCAAAGCCCTCGGCATGAATATAGGAAATTTCCTTGAGCTTGAGCGCCCCCTCCATCGCCACCGGGTAACCCGATCCACGACCGATATAGAGCACCGTGGCAGCATGGGTGAGCGATTCGGCAAGGCCGCGAATGCGCATGTCATGGGCTAGCACATCGGCGGCACGCGCCGGCACCTGAGCAAGAGCATGGCTCAGCTCTGCCTCACGCTCAGCGCTTACCGCGCCTTTGGCACGCGCCAGCGCTACGGCAAAACAGGCGAGCGTTACCAATTGCGTGGTAAAGGCCTTAGTCGAGGCGACGCCGATCTCTGGTCCTGCACGGGTCGGCAGAACAATATCAGCCTCACGCGCTATAGTACTTTCCGGCACGTTGACCACGGCAGCGATCTTCTGCCCACCCTCCCTGGCGAAGCGGAGCGCCGCCAGGGTGTCAGCGGTCTCCCCCGATTGCGAAATAAACAGCGCCACGCCGCCATCCGCGAGTGGTGGCGCGCGGTAGCGGAATTCCGACGATATGTCGATATCGACTGGTACGCCTGCAAGTCCTTCAATCCAATAGCGTGCGACAAGACCGGCATAATAGGAGGTGCCGCAAGCAGCAATCGACACGCGCGAAATGCCTTCGAGGGCGAAGGGCAGATCGGGAAGGCTGATCGCACCCGTCGTCGGATTGACATAGCTGTTTAGAGTGTCACCGATCACAGCCGGTTGCTCGTGGATTTCTTTATGCATGAAATGGCGATAGTTCTCCTTGCCGACCGGCCCACCGTCATGCTCGGTGACCTTGATCTCGCGCTCGACGATACGGTCCTCTGCGTCGCGTACGGTGGCGCCACCATGATCAAGAACGACCCAATCGCCCTCTTCGAGATAGCTCACCTGGCGCGTAAAAGGCGCCAGCGCCATAGCGTCGGAAGCAAGAAACATTTCTCTCTTTCCATGTCCAACTGCAAGCGGCGCGCCACGACGGGCGCCGATCAGCACGTCATGCTTGCCTGCGAAGATAATACCGAGCGCAAAAGCACCTTCGAGGCGCTTGAGGGCCTGCGCGGTGGCTTCAGAGGGCGCGAGGCCCTGCTTGAGATAGTAATGGATGAGTTGGGGCACGACCTCGGTGTCGGTATCGGTGGCGAATTCATGACCCTCGCGAGCAAGCTCGTCGCGCAGGATCTGAAAATTCTCAATGATGCCGTTATGGACTACGGCGACGCGCTTAGTGGCGTGGGGGTGGGCATTGATCTCACTGGGTACGCCGTGGGTCGCCCAGCGGGTATGGCCGATGCCGACCGCTCCGGTAACAGGTCGCTCCGCCAGGAGTTGTTCAAGTTGGGTGAGCTTGCCCTCGGCGCGACGCACTTCAAAGCCGCCATTCACCAAAGTGGCGAGGCCTGCCGAATCATAGCCGCGATATTCGAGTCTCCGCAGCCCCTTGACGATGCGTGGCGCAGCCTCTGCCTCGCCAATAATGCCGACAATTCCACACACAGTCTATGCTATCCCTTGCCTTGCCTGCTCTTCTTCTTTGCGCGACGCCGCGCCGCCGCGCCTGCTCGTTCGCTTTGCTCGCCACGTGCCACTGCAACGGCGTCCGCAGTCACGTCACTGACGATCACGCTGCCCGCCGCCACCACCGCGCCCTCGCCAATCACCACCGGCGCCACCAGCGCCGAGTTAGAGCCGATGAAAGCTCCCTCGCCGATATCGCTCAACGACTTGGTGAAACCGTCATAATTGCAGGTAATGGTGCCTGCGCCAATATTGGCTGCAGCGCCCACCCGCGCATCACCGATATAGCTTAAATGATTGATTTTCACGCTCTTTTCAATGCGCGCCTTCTTGATTTCAACGAAATTGCCAATATGGGCACCGGGACCGATCTCTGCTCCGGGACGAAGGCGCGCATAGGGTCCGATTGTAGCCCCTTCACCCACCGTCGCGCCCTCAAGATGGCAAAAGGCACGGATCTCAACACCGTCCGCAACCGTGACGCCAGGACCGAACCAGGTGTGCGGACCGACGGTGACGTCGGTGCCGAGATGGGTGTCACGGCTGAACCAGACGCTCGCCGGGTCTATCAGCGTCGCTCCGTTCTTCATCGCCGCACAGCGCAGGCGGTTTTGCAGTATCGCCTCTGCCTTGGCGAGCTGGGAGCGGTCGTTGACGCCCAACACTTCTTGCTCGTTCGCCATAGCGTGGACGCAATCAAGGCCGCGCGCGCGCGCGCACGCGATGATATCGGTAAGGTAGTATTCGCCCTTAGCATTATCGTTATCGACGCTGTCCAAGAGCGTGAAAAGACGTTGGCCGTCGACTGCGATGATACCGGAATTGCAAAGGGTTAGGCCGGCATGGCTATCATCAGAATCGAGGCACTCAACGATTCGCTCCAGCCCACCGCCGGGGCCAAACTCAAGGCGACCATACGCGGCAGGATCCAACGGCTCAAAGGCGAGTACGGCAACGGCGGCGCCCGTCCGCCGTGCCGCCAAAAGACTGCGCAGCGTCTCCGGCGTGACCAGCGGTACATCACCATAAAGTACCAGTACGTCGCCAACAAAGCCGTCCAGCGCCTGACGCGCCATGAGCACTGCATGGCCACTGCCTAGGCGCTCTTGTTGGATGGCGATCTCAACAGCCGGCACGCTTCGTGCGACATCTTCCATGTCCGGCCCGAGCACGAGTATCAGCCGCTCCGGCGCGAGCGAGCGTGCACTCGCAACCACATGATGTAGTAGCGGCTCGCCAGCAATTGCATGCATAACCTTCGGCGCGCGCGATTTCATGCGCGTGCCCTTTCCGGCGGCGAGGATGACGATAGCAGTCCCAGTAGGGTTCTCGGTCATGTATGAATGTCTATCATATGCTAGTATCGAGTTGTTCGCTCTATGATCCGCCGATTCGTGTCGGTTTGCCAGTCCGCATTGACGGATTTTCTGATTCTCGGGGGCAATTGCGTCAAAAATGCGAAAAAACTGGGATGCGGTGCTGTTTGATTTCGACGGTACCTTGATCGATTCTGCTCCGGATATCATCGCCGCGCTCAACTGCCTTCTGGGCGAACTCGGCCACGACGCAGTGCGCTACGACACCTACCGCACCCGCGCAGGCGACGGCGCGCGCAAACTCCTGGAACAAGTACTGATCGAGCAGAGTGTACGCTTTGAGGAAGCAGAACTGCCAGCGCTGGTTGATCGCCTACTCAACCATTATTACGGGCTGATGACCGAGAATACCTGTCCCTATCAGAGCGTACCCGAAGTGCTATCGGAAATTCACGGCTCCGGCATGGAGCTCGCCATCTGCACCAACCGAACGAGCAAAACGACCGAGCATCTACTTGGCCATTTCGGCCTCTCCGAATTTTTCACCGCAGTGGTGTGTGCCGATAATGTTAGCGCAAAAAAGCCCGACGCCGCCCATCTCTACCAAGCCATCAAGAGCCTAAGTACTGCACCAGAACGCACGGTGATGATCGGCGACACTGCAACCGATGTGGCGGCGGCACGGAATGCTGGTATCAAGGTAGTAGCGGTGTCCTACGGCTATAGTGCTCAGTCCGCTCACAACCTCGGCGCCGACGCCGTGCTCGCCGATTTCAGCCAATTGCCGGCCCTGCTGAAAGATTTCTTCTGACCCTTGACACTACCACAGACAGAGGCCTTATATCCGACCCGGGTGGGCGCTTAACTCACTGGGAGAGCACCGTCTTCACACGGCGGGGGTCACTGGTTGTGATACAGCAGAACCCGCCAGCTTTTTCATGCACTTAGCCCTTGCCTTCAATTCCGTTGTCCTGGTCTCCGGACCACCCACGTACCACGGATTTGAGAAATGGCCACAATCAACAAACACCACGGCTCATGGCGGGCACGAGTCCGGCGTAATGGAATTATTTGCACCAAGACCTTCCCCAAGAAATCTGCCGCCGCTCTATGGGCAGCCGAAACTGAAAGAGTTATTACCCTGGGCCTGCCTCTTGGGGTCGATAGTGGCGCAACCTTAGCTTCGGTACTCCAACGCTATTCCAGCGAAGTTACTACACTCAAGAAAGGAGCTTCCATAGAGTTGCTTAGGATAAGGGTGATACTGCGCCACAAAATCACCCAAACACCACTGAGCCACCTCAACTCCACCCACATCGCCCAGTACCGTCTTACG
>CAZUXZ010000187.1:0-4943 GCA_964624055.1 uncultured Rhizobiaceae bacterium
CGCCGTTGTTTCATGCTGCTGGGTCTAACTCCGTAATAGCAAGCATATGGAGCGGCGGCGCGCAGTTGGTGATGCCGGCATTCGATCCTGCCGAGATTCTAGATCAGATCGCTCGTGAAGGTGCGACCCAAACTCTCGGCGTACCGGCGATGATCGCTGCACTTGCCGAAGAGCAGCACGCCAATCCGCGAGATGTTTCAAGCGTCCGTATCCTGGCGCACGGCGCATCGCCTATAGCCACGGAGGTGATTAGGCGTGCCGTCGCGGCATTCCCCCATGCCGAGTTTATTCATTTATACGGTGCGACGGAATTGGCGCCGCTAGCAACTGGGCTGCGCCATGAAGAAAACTTGTTGGATTCAAAGTTGATAAGGTCCTGCGGGCAGCCGGTGCCTGGTGTCGAGGTGAGAGTTGTTGATGCACGAGGGCGGGAATGCGCGCCCGGGGAGGTCGGCGAGATTGCGGTCCGCGGGCCGAATGTGATGCAAGGTTATTGGAACAAGCCAAAAGAAACCGCCTTGGCGCTCAAGGACGGGTGGTATTTTTCAGAAGACCTCGGCTATGCCGACGAGAACAATTATATCTTTCTCATGGACCGGGCCAAGGACATGATTATCAGTGGCGGCGAGAATGTCTATTGCACGGAAGTAGAAGAGGTTCTTTATCTTCATCCCGCTGTTTTGCAGGCCGCAGTATTCGGTATACCCGATGAGAAATGGGGTGAGGCTGTACATGCCGCTGTACAATTGCGCTCACCAGCCGTGGCCGAGGATCTAATCGATTTTTGCCGCAACAAGATCGCCGGTTACAAAGTACCGAAGGGGATTGATTTCTGGGACGGGCCATTGCCGATCTCAGGCCCGGGCAAGATTTTGAAACGCGAGTTGCGAAAGCCTTATTGGAGAGGACGGGATAAAATCATCAGTTGCCCGACCTCTTGACTAGCAGCGCCCGAACAAGGGAAACTTTCGCATGGATAGCGGAGAAAAACAGTTGAAGAGAGTAGATTATGGCTGGTGAAAATCACACGGACCCACCGTCAGATGTTACGCTCCGCGTCAAGGCGCTCGAAACTCTGCTGATAGAAAAGGGCTTGGTCGAGGCAGACACGCTCGATGCCATTGTCGATCTCTATGAGCATAATATCGGGCCGCAGAACGGTGCCCGCGTGGTAGCCCGCGCGTGGCGCGATCCCGACTATAAGAAGCGCCTTCTCTCCGATGCAACGGCAGCAATCGCTGAGCTAGGCTTTGCCGGCTCTCAGGGCGAAGATATGGTGGTGGTGGAGAATACGCCCGAGGTCCACAACCTTCTCGTTTGCACGCTCTGTTCCTGCTACCCCTGGCCGGTGCTTGGCCTGCCACCGGTGTGGTACAAGGCTGCGCCCTACCGTGCACGCGCGGTGTCAGAACCACGCGCTGTATTGGCCGAATTCGGCGTCGTTATTGGCGAGGATGTCGAGGTGCGCGTGTGGGACAGCACCGCAGAGTTGCGCTACATGGTTTTGCCCGAGCGACCTTCGGGGACCGATAATCTGAACGAAGAACAATTGGCGGCCTTAGTGAGTCGCGATGCGATGATCGGTACGGCCTTACTAAAGGCGGGCTGACATGGATGGAATTCACGATTTAGGCGGAATGCACGGTTTTGGGCGGGTCCACCTGGAAACAAGCGAGCCGGTTTTCCATGCTGAGTGGGAGCGGCGCATGTTTGGACTCATGATGGCAGCCTTTGCCACTGGAATTTTTAATGTCGATGAGTTTCGCCATGCCATTGAGTGCATGGCACCGGCGGAATATCTCACCACCAGCTATTATGAACACTGGCTCCATTCTCTCGAGCAGGTGATGTTGGAAAAGGGCGAGATCGACCGTGCTGAACTGGAGGCGGCATGGTCCAGGGCGGCTGGAGAGGCCGTATAATGGCTACGCTCACGGCCGATAAGGTCGTTTCTGCCTTTACTACCAGCGGGTCACTCCGAATCGATTCTGATGTCGTGGCAAAATTCAAAGTCGGTGACTGTGTCGTCGTACGCATCATACACGCTGCTGGCCACACTCGCTTGCCACGCTATCTGCGTGGTATGCACGGCATCGTCCGAATGGATCATGGCGTGTTCAGCTTGCCCGACAGCATGGCCCATGGTCAGGGGGAGCGTCCGCAGCATGTCTATAGCGTGCGCTTTTCCGCAAGTGAGTTGTGGGGGGTTGATGCATCGAAGCGCGACAGTGTTCATGTCGATTTGTGGGACGATTATCTCGATCCAGCTTGAACGGACGGGACAGTGGTTATGTATAATGCGCAATTGACTGCGACGCCTTCTCTTCCCTTTACCGAAGATGGCCCGATTTTTTCAGCTCCGTGGCAGGCCCAGGCTTTTGCGATCACCGTACGGCTTTTCGAGGAAGGTCATTTCACCTGGCCTGAATGGGTTCAGTATCTAAGTGTTGAGATCGCCGCTACCAGCGATGCGCAGGGCGATAATCTCGATATCTATTACCGACATTGGTTGTCGGGACTGGAAAAAATAGTCGCCGATAAGGGATTGGCGTCGCCTGGTGAAATGAGCCGGCGCAAAGAAGATTGGCGGCGTGAATATCTAAATACACCGCACGGCAGCCCGGTAGAGATCGCCACTGGCGAAACGTGATTGGATTAGTGGTAGTCGGAAACAAAGTGTGACCATGATTGTAACCTGTACCAGCGAAAAATTCGCGGTAGGCATTGTCGTGCCTGTGGCGTCCGAGCCCAAATCATAAAAATACTCGAAAATCGGCGGTGAGCTTTGTTTGGCAATGCCTGGCCTATAGATACGCAGCAGAGCTTAACTATGCGGTTCTGGAATCTCGGGATTTTCCATGCACTTGAATTGTGGTCAGCGGTTTAACATTTTCTATCAACATATTGAAAACGCGCTGAAATTCGTCGATTGATCAGCCCCAGATTCGAGGCGCTCAGTCCCAGTTCATCCCGTCCAGCTGCAATTGAATTTGCTGATCTAGTTCCATTGGGATTTTTTCGTTTTCATTGTCCTTCAACCATTATTAACTCGCCGTTGGCGGCAATTTCACAATTTGTTTGCCAAGTACGGATGTTCGGGCCCAAATGGGGGCTAGATTACAGCCAAACGAGCCGGAGTAAGGGCCGTGAAAGCCGCCAAATTTGCAATAGGGCAAGTCGTCAAGCACCGAGTCTACTCGTTTCGCGGTGTCATTTATGACGTAGACCCGGAGTTCAGTAATACCGAGGAATGGTGGCTGGCCATTCCAGAGGATATTCGTCCGGCTAAGGAACAGCCCTATTATCATCTCCTCGCTGAGAATGACGAAACCTCTTATGAGGCCTATGTGTCCGAGCAAAATTTACTGACCGACGATAGCGGCTTGCCAGTGTCCCATCCGGAGGTGCGGCTGATGTTCGGAGAGTTGCGTGACGGCCACTATCAGGTGGTCGATCATCAGCCGCATTAACACCCCACCATGACGAACCGGGCGGAATTTTCGGCACCGGTGCGAGGTGCAGACGGACCGCTCTGCTCCTATCGTCTTCTAACGGAGGACGGCACGTCGGGCATCACATTCGATGCAGAGCAAGAAAGGGTGGCGACGCGCTTACAAGCATTGCATGACCGTTTGATCAAGGGATTGGCGAGCCTACCCAAACGCGGTTACAGGTTATTCGGGCGGAGTTTCCGAGCTGAGCAGGATGGTGCCTGCGGCGTCTATATCCATGGCGGCGTGGGGCGAGGCAAATCGATGCTAATGGATATTTTCTTCGATACTGCGCCGGTTTCTGCCAAGCGCCGAGTTTACCACCATCATTTCATGCAAGAGGTTCATGCTGAGATTAATCGCAGCCTGGTTAGCGGTGCCGAAACCGGTGGTGATGAGCGCCTGTCACGGTTCGCTCAACGTATAGCGGTTAAGACACGTCTCCTCTGTTTCGATGATTTCCATGTCACCGATATTGGTGACGCGATGATCCTCGGGCCGCTCTTCGAGGCGCTGATCGACGAGGGGGTGATAATCGTAATTACATCGAATCGCGCTCCCACGGCACTCTATGAAAACGGTATCAACCGGGCGCGGTTCGAGCCGTTTATCGACCTCGTAATGGCGCGGTTGGAAATCGTCAAACTTGACGGTCCAACAGATTACAGGACCCGCTTCATAAGCCGCTCACAGCTGTACCACACTCCGCTGTCACCCGAGGCGACGGAGTCGTTGGAAAAAATGTTCCGGCATTTGTGTGACGGAGTTCCGCCGACTCCGGAAATATTTAAAATTAAGGGTCGTACGCTGATGCTAGAACGAATGGCGCGCGGAGTGGCCATGGCGACGTTCGATGATCTCTGCGCCGAGGCCCTCGGGGCGGCCGACTATATTGCGATCCAGGCGGCGATCCACACGTTGATCCTACGTGATATCCCGAAAATGGGACCGGAGATGCGCAATGAAGCGAAGCGGTTCGTCACTCTGATTGATGTGTTGTATGAGCATCGCGTTAATCTGGTTTGCTCTGCGGCGACGAAGCCCGATACGTTGTATGCCTCAGGGGACGGTTCTTTCGAATTTTCTCGTACTGCTTCACGCTTGTACGAAATGCAAGGTTCGGAATATATCTCTAAAACCCATCGTCGGTAAGGTGCTCGTAATGGCCGAGGGCATTATGTCCCAACGCCCGTTCATGGCCCGTTAGTCATTCCGCTGCTTCCAATACCCTTGTACATCTGCTTCAGGTGCCCGAGGGCGTGACGCTTTACACGAGATCGTAGACCGGGGTTAAAGTTATAAGGCGGGCGCAAGGATAGCTTCACTAAAAATTGGATGCCAAACTATCCAAAACAGCACTTGGTCACTCGACGATCGATTGAAAGTTGTTGCTAGCTTGAATACCTTGGAAGAAGTGGTGCCCAGGGGCGGAATCGAACCACCGACACGCGG
>CAZUXZ010000188.1:0-21473 GCA_964624055.1 uncultured Rhizobiaceae bacterium
ATTTCGACGAGCAACTCCGGGAATGCCAGTTTGCTCTCGACGCAGGCTCGCACTGGAGGATTGTCCGTATCAACCTAGGCATCCCACACCGAATTCATCTCGTTAAATTGGGAAATATCAGCAAGCCAGATAGTCGCCTTCAAAATTTTGGACTTGTCGGTGCCCGCTTCTGCAAGCAGTTCATCAATTTTAGCGAGCACTTGTTGTGTCTGACCGACCACGTCGGCACTCGAGTTATCCGCTATCTGGCCGGCGGTATGTACAGTATTTCCGTGCACGACAGTTTGGCTCATGCGCGGTCCAGGCTTGATACGTGTAATTGTCATCATATGATCCTTTCGACGGGAATAAAGACTGGGCAATCCTACAGGGATTGAGGAGTAACAAAAAGCATGGCCAGGGAAAACTCTAGCAGTGCCGGAATACTAACTATTATGTATTGGCGCGATATTCCGGCGCAGGTTAATGCAAAGGCTGGACGCACCAAGGCCCGGCGCGAGCTCTCTCGGCGGTTTCAAGAGGCGATCGATGCCGCCGCCATGAAAAGCGGCGCTCATGGCACAGATTCGTATCTTGAGGGCTGGCACAAAGGTGCGGCCGAACCCTGCGGCGAAGACCTGGATGCGGTGGTCAACGATACGGTAGCTCGCCTGGAGATTGAATATGACAGCGCCCGTCTGAAAAGACTGATCGCCACGGGCGGCCATATGGAAGGGGCGCCGTGACGCCCCCGCTAATCATAGCGCAGGCTCTCGCGCGCCTTTAAGAGACCTGGATCACAACTGAAATAGGCCGATCTGGAGGGGGCAGCGCCTGCATAGCCATCGGCGCGCCCAAAGCTTTTTGGCCGCGTTCAACCATGACTGGCGTGCCGCGCGATGGGTCGATCAACATCAGGCCCGTCTGAAACGCATGCGTGCCTACCAACTCAATTTATTAATTACTATTTTGGTCAGCACAAAGTCAGAGCGCGGCTAGTGTAATGCCTAGCTTATCTCTAAAAACTTATACGCCAGGTTAATCCGCCAGCATAGATCCTTCATTTTCAATCTTATCGGATATTTTCAAGGGAAATTTTGAAACTCCAGAAACTTTTTCACTCACCTTCATGACATCTTTTTTATAGTACATAATAGCGGAGACATCCCTATCGTTTTTTGCAAACAATTCATTTTTTAACCCCTCTCCTTCTATCGAAAAACCATCAAACGTTTTTTCGACGTATTCTATAGTAAACGGAGGATTCTTCAGACAATAATATCCTATTAAGAATTCTCGGGCTCTACCAAAATGATCTTTTCTAGACGGCGGACCACTAGACATAAAGAAAATACACTTCAAGTCTGAATTTTCTAATTCCGCCGCTCGATATTGTATTGGTAAATACTTTGAATCGTAAGATCGATGCTTTCCCCACAGAAAATTACGTGTTCTTATATTTTTCCAATATTTTGAAAAGTTTTTTAGAGACCTTATTGGGTCTAATACTTCCGTCACACGTTTTGTATAAACTTCTATTGATTCACCCAAACCACCATCAAATTTAAATTGTTTATATATTTGTTGAGTTTTACCATCTTCAAAATCAGTAATTATGACTGTATTAGGATTAAGATTTTTGCTGTAAATCATAAATCCTTTATATGGTTTTTCGGTCTTAATTTTTTTTTCACTACCTTCAAAATCTCCATATTGAACATTTTCTGACTCAAGTATATTTACATTATTCTCAAATAATCCTCTGCACCCAGTGACACCAAAGACAACAGTTAAACATGCAATAAAAGTTAGATTCTTGAAACTCATTGAAACCCTATGTGAAAAAAGAACCGCTCGGCTCACTAAGTGAGCCGAGCGGTTATACTCTGAATATATGGGGATAGTCTAGAATTCGAGCGCTGTATAGGCGATTGCCACCCAACCATCATCCCCGAGCGTTGCACCGTTATTTGAGGTAGAGCGATCGTAAGCTGTAAAATCGCCAGCAAACGTCATTGTCACGGGCGTTTTTCCGTTAATTTTGGGCTCAAAAACATACTCAGCACCGACGCTCCAAACGTCCTGATCTTGGCTGGCGGCCGCGTCAAATTCGGAAGTGTTGTAACTGGCGCCAAAGCCCCAGTCTCCCATTCCATAAGTCATTCCAAATGTTGTTCCCGTTACATCTTCACCGGCTGCTCGGCCGCTGTCTCCAAGATCGACATAGTTAACACCGAATGCGAAAGCATCGAACTCTAAGGTGATTCCTGCATCCCAGTTAGCGTGATCCTCTTGATTTGCATCGTGGTCATCAGCGCTAAAATAGGCAGCTGCTAATGTTACATCTACAGCATCAAAAGAGGATGAGTATTCGGCGCCTAACTCAAACTGGTCGGTTTCCTCACCGGCTGTAATCTCTGCCGTTGACCCCTCATCATCTAGAGGCGCCCAGGAAATACCAAATTTGAAACCTTCCATGCTCGGTGTGTAGTAGGTGATTTTGGTGTCGTCACTGCTCTCAGCTATCTCAACGATAGGGGACTGACCGGCAAAACCATCATCTTCAGAACTCCAGTCACCCGTTACCTGGCCAAAACCCACGCTTGGAACTTCGGAGCCTAGTTTGTCAGCCGCACCATCTTGGTCACCAGCCTCTACTCTGCCAAAGTCACCAGACGAATAGACATATATTTCGTCAATATTATTAGTAGAGTCAGAAGCCGCATCAAACTCCACTTCTCCTCCTAAAGTAAGACCGCTATCGGTCTTGAATTTTCCACCGACATGCAGTTCGCCAAGGGCGCGAATTTCTGGCTTATTCTCGTCGACCTCATTAGTGCTATCGTCTTCATACGTGCCGACGATAACCTCACTAATCCAGTCAATACTTACGTATTCATTTATGTCCGCTGCTTTTGCCGTGGCGGATGCATAAGCTGTTCCACCCAATGCAACAGTAATGGCCAACGCCGAAACCCCGACCGTCTTTTTAGTAAACATCTGTATTTCCTTCATTTAGTGTTGGAGGTAAATATTCAAACAAACTCAGTTCCGAGACTTTCCGCACAGGTTTGAGCCCATAAACATCCGAAGGTGACAAAGTCATAGTCTAATGATAATGAGAATTATTCTCATTACCTCGTCCGTCCTGGTAATTCCCTTCAAGCGCTAAGTCAACTGCAAATGCGAATTATTCGCATATTAGTTCCTTCACCTCACTGCGAGCCAGTCTGTATGAAATATTATAACATATCAAAATAAAATCAAGCTTGTGCCGCTGATATGCGACCTGTTTGCCGTTTGCGGCTTATTCGCATGCGATCGGTCTGAGAACTATCCGGAAGGAGATCCCAACAGCGTCTTCTGTGAAAATCTGCTGTTAACCGTTACTGAGCATAAGACCGGCGAATATTTCAGGGAGATCGCTACCGCACGTTTCCAAGCCATCTCAATGTCAGCTTAAACGGAACCTGAAAATCAACTGAAGAGTTGAAAGAATGAATATCGTAGGCGTTGTGTCTGCCTCAACTTCAGCTTAGGAAATGATTCACGCTGTGGTTCATCGGTCGGCAGAGAGGGGTGAAATATGGACAAACATCTGATTTCCATCGAGCGCGCTGTTCCGTTGGCGGAATGCCCGCATGAGGGACACAATCGCTGGCATCCCGACATAGCGCCGATGATCCATTTGCGGGACGGCGACGAGGCAGAAATTCATACCCGGGATTCTTTCGACTGCCAGATCGTTGAATCCATGCGCAGCGCGGATTTGGCGAGTGCCAATATCGGACGTGCACATCCGTTGACTGGACCGGTTTTTGTCGAAGGCACGGCACCCGGCGATTTGTTGGCCGTCGATATTCTCGATGTCATATCGCACGATGTGGGGTTCACGGTTATTGTCCCCGGCTTCGGGTTCTTGCGCGATCTCTTTACCGCGCCCCACCTTGTTCATTGGGAAATGCGCGAAGGCTTTGCAGTCTCGTCGGAACTTCCCGGCGTGCGGATACCCGGAGCACCGTTTTTCGGCGTCATGGGCTTGGCGCCGTCGCATGAATTACTCCGGCGTATCAACGAACGTGAGCAGTGCCTAAACAAGGCGGGCGGCGCGGTTTTTCTGCCTGATGCGGATATGGCGGTGCCGGCCGATCCCGCTATCGCTAACGAGGCGCTCAGAACCATCTCTCCGCACGAGACTGGTGGAAATCTTGACATCAAACAGTTCGTCAAGGGCACGACGGTCTATTTACCGGTCTATGAGGAGGGTGCCTTGTTCTCGGTCGGAGACGCCCATTTTGCCCAGGGTGACGGCGAATCCTGCGGCAGTGCCATCGAAACCTCGGCCGTTCTACATGCCCGCTTCCGGGTCTTGAAAGGAGAAGCCGTTCGTCGCAGCCAGCGCGATGTTTCATTTGGCAATGAAGGTATGACGCGCGAGCCTCTTGATAGCTCGCGTCGCTTCTATGCAACGACCGGAACCTGCATTACTGACGGCGGCGAAAACCTCTCAGAAGATCTCTCGCTCGCGACGCGCAATGCGTTGTTGAACATGATCGACTATATCGGCGATCGCTTCGGGTATTCTCGCGAAAACGCCCTCGCCTTGGCAAGCGTGGCGGTAAATCTGCGCATCAGTCAAATCGTGGACGTGCCGAACCTGACCGTTTCAGCTTTCTTGCCTTTGGAGATATTCGACGAACCGGCATAAAAGTAGGCCCCAATAGGAAAATGCCGGCTTCGGGTCAGGAGTAAACAAAAATCCTAGTCCCAACTAGGTCTGCTTTGCCGCGTTCAACGGACACCGCGATCAAAAATGTTCGCCTCCCGCTCAACAACAGATTTTTCTGAGGCACACCGTTCTCTTATTTATCGACAAGTTCAATCTAAGCTGCGGAAAAATGGAATAAAACGCAACAGTCGCGACACCCATTTTTTTGTGGTTCAATTTATGCCAGATCGGCGACCTTTTCGAACACGTTGATCTCGGAGAATTCCATGACGGATGCAACACCGGTCGACGCCCAATTCAAAGCCCTCAGGAAAAATATGGTTGGGCAGGTTGCGAGCCATGCCAGTCTGGTCGCCGACCGGACGGGTCGAGATGTGTTGGCGGAAGCGGTGATGTCTGCGCTTGAAAGAGTACCACGCCACGAGTTCGTGCCAGTTGAAATGAAACTCTATGCTTATCTTGATTCTCCACTGCCTATCGGCCATGGCAAGACGATTTCGCAGCCCTTCATCGTCGGGCTGATGACCGATCTGCTTGAACTGTCCCACAGCCACAAAGTTCTGGAGATCGGCACCGGGTTCGGCTATCAGACAGCCGTATTGGCGGAATTGGCACAAAAAGTTTATACCGTTGAGATCGTTGAGGAGCTGGCCGCCGAGGGTCAACGGCGTCTTGTGGCCGGCGGCTATAGCAATGTTCATTTTCGCCTTGGTGATGGTAATCATGGCTGGCCGGAGCACGCGCCGTTCGACCGCATCATAGCGACCGCAGCGCCCGAACTAATGCCGCCCTCGCTGCTGCAACAGCTCAGGCCGGGCGGCCGCATGATCATGCCCGCCGGTCTGGAGGACGATCAACAGCTTCTTCTCATCGAGAAGAACGAAAGCGGTCAAATTACGACGCGTGAAATCCTGCCCGTACGCTTTTCGACGCTGACCTCACCAACGTAAAAACGCCAGGTGACACCAAGTCCGAATGCCAAGCAATCGAGACCGATATCGACGGTGATTGCGTCGCCATTCAAGGTGACATCGGACTTCAGCAAAATTTTTTTGATGCTGGCATCGGTCGCATTAACGTTGCTGCTTATATCGGTGCCTATATGAATGCCAAGTAAGCTTAAGAGCGGAGAATCGATTGCGGCGTCGGCAAAGATGGCTGCGGAGATAAGGAATCCGCGGATAACATCAAAGCGAATTTAATAAGCGCGCATTGTTCCTTCCTCCGGGTTCAATCAAACTAAGGCTATAATTGGAACCGCCGGATGTGAGCTTGAGCAATTTTAATGTAAGCGTGCCAACAGATTGGTGAATGAATGAGCGAAAGACGATTAAAATTTTGGGGCTGGGGTCGCGAAGACCAGATCCTTTCCGAGATGGAAGCGCGTCAAATTGCGGAACGCATTGGCAACCTGACCGGGCTTTCGCCGGAGGGTTATGTCCCGCCGCCGGAGTTGGGCGAAATCCAGCTCGCTACGCCCCACCTGACACCACCCTCCGCTCTCGAATCTATCTGTTCCGCCAGCACCTACGACCGCGCCGCGCATACCTATGGCAAGTCCTATCCAGATTACATCCGCGCCTATGGGCGAGATTTCTCGACCGCACCCGATATCGTGGCCTTCCCGGAAACCGAGAACGAGATCACGCAATTGCTCGATTGGGCTGAAGGCGCCGACGCCGCCGTTATCCCCTTCGGCTGCGGCTCGACTGTGGTCGGAGGCATCGAGCCGGTGGTTGGCAGTGGATTCAGAGGCACACTCACCATTGATATGCGGCGCATGGCGAAAGTGTTAGAAATCGACCCAATCGCGCGCGCCGCACGAATTCAGGCTGGCGCGCTCGGGCCAGGTCTTGAGGCGCAATTAAAGCCCTCCGGCCTGACGCTCCGGCATTTTCCACAAAGTTTCGAATATTCGACTCTCGGCGGCTGGATCGCAACCCGATCCGGCGGCCACTTCGCGACGCTATACAATCACATCGACGAGTTGGTGGAAAGCCTGCGCATGGTCACTCCCGCCGGCATAATGGAAAGCCGTCGCCTACCCGGTTCCGGCGCTGGGCCAAGCCCCGACCGGCTGATGATCGGCTCCGAGGGATCGCTCGGCATCATCACCGAAGCCTGGATGCGCCTACATCAAAAGCCAATCTTCCGCGCCTCGGCAGCGGCCCGCTTCGCCGACTTTGAGGCGGCAGCCAAAGCCGTCCGCGCTGTGGCGCAGGCCGGGCTCTGGCCTTCCAATTGCCGCCTGGTGGATGCGGAAGAAACCAAGCTCGCCGGCGCCGGAGACGGCAGTTTCCACATGGTCGTACTTGGCTTCGAATCCGGCGACCATCCAGTTGATGCCTGGATGGACCGCGCTCTCGAATGCGTGCGCGATCAGGGCGGCAAATTCGATGCGGCGGGCGAGCGCGACACCACCGCGGACACCTGGCGCGATGCCTTCATCACCGCGCCCTTCAAACGCGAGGGGCTGATCTCCTGTGGCCTCATGCAAGACACCTTTGAAACCTCAATCACCTGGGACCGGCTTGCCGATTTTCACGCTAAAGTAAAGGTAGCGACGGAGGAAGCCATCCAACACACGACCGGCACGCCAGGCCATGTGAGCTGCCGCTTTACCCACGCCTATATGGATGGCTGCGCCCCTTACTTTACTCTCCATGCCAAGCCGACGCTGGGGCAAGAATTGCACCAGTGGAAGGAAATCAAGACAGCGGTCTCCGAGGCACTGATGCGTGAGGGTGGGACGATCACCCATCACCACGCCGTCGGGCGCGATCACATGCCATGGTATGGCAGCCAGCGTCCAGCACTGATGGGCGATGCACTAGCGGCGGTGAAGGACCGGCTGGACCCCAAGGGCATGCTCAACCCGGGCGTTATCGTTCCGCACCGATAGTGGCATCATGAGCAACTCGCCCATTGCCCTTACCGTGAGCGTACCCGCCGGTATCCGGGTGAAATTACGCTGAAGGCCCAGCTGCAGAAAAATGAGCCTGTAACCTAACTTCTTTGCCATCTAGGACCCGAACCGTCTCGACGATTTGGCGAACGGTCTGCCCCCAATTTCGGTACAGTTGGTCGATCCTCCGCGCGATGCGAGAGCTCATTTCAGCGCCGCACTGCCGGAGCTTCCTCAGTCGCTAGCGGCGAATTTCATGCCCAGCACGACAAGTCTTATCGCCACTCTTAAGTTCGAGGCAGAGGTAGCATAGAGGCACGAAAGCTAATCCTCGACGGGTACGACATTGATGCCGGCTGGCGAACTCATCTCCATGACGACAAAATCATCAGAGCATCGGACAAAGCTATGGCGGATTTCCGGTGGTGCGACGACGGTGGTGCCGCGCTCCAGCCGAACCAACCCCACATCCTCATATTCGAGCTCACACCAACCTTCGAGGACGACAGAAATTTGCTCGTCGATATTGGTGTGGATATGATCCGGAACGTGAGGAATGACGTCCTTGGCGCTTAGATAATGGATACCGTAACGCCCGTCTGACTGCTGGTCGGCGTCGGTTTCCTGCGAGGCAAAGCCTTCGTAGACTTCACCCGCCTTGCTGTCGTCAAGATGGGTAATGACGAGGGGAAACTTAAGGTCGGTCATTTCTCTCTCCGTTTCACTGCGAAATAACACCTGGTACGACGACTATAACACGCTATTCGATTCCATTTGCGCGCTGGACCTCGCGGATAAAAATGACGATAGCGGCGACGTCATCGTCGGAAATGCCTGGCAGAGGCGGCATGTCACCATAGGGCCAGTGGTGTTGGCGGGTGCCCTGCTTAACGGCGCGGAAGAAGGAGAAATCGCCGTGATGGCTAGGCTCGTAGATCTTATGGATAAGGGGCGGACCTTTGTCGGTGCCACCGGCAATAAAGCCATGGCATTGCGAACAATTTTTGACGAAAATCTGTCCGCCAACGACTGCCTGGGGGGTAAGTTCCGGCAGGTCAACGGATACGCTTTCAGCACCCCCGGATAGCGGCGATAGAAAAATCAAAATAGCGAACGCGAAAGCGCCGATAATGGCGATTCTCATGTTCAGTCCTCTATTTCCTGGAAATGTTTGGCGAGCGCCATGAGGCGCTTGTCGCGCCAGGCTTGACGCGCCGGATGGTCAGCGAGCTCAAGGTGACCACGCATCTCGCCATGGGCCTTGGAGATCACTTCGTCTGACCAGTGCTCCGCCGGCTCGCCCTGCTTTACGAACTCGAAGAATCCCGGGCCAAAACGGGCCGCATAATCCTTGAGGCCACCCGGCGCGTTGAGATCTATGGTCTCAAACGGGCCTATAAAGGCCCAGCGCCGGCCTAGCCCTTCAGAGATTGTTTTGTCTATATCCTCGGCAGTGGCAATGCCGGACTCAAGCAGGCGGAAGGCCTCCCACAAAAGAGCCGCCTGCAATCGGTTGGCGATAAAGCCGTCGACCTCACGGTTAAGGCGCACCGGCGCCATGCCGGCCTCTTCCATCAATCGCCAGCAGACCTGTACCGCGGCCTCGGAAGTCCAGGGTGCGGGTACCACCTCAACCAGGGGGATAACGTACGGCGGGTTGATGGGATGGGCGATTAGACAGCGCGGCGCGCAATCGAGGCCCTCGGTGAAGACGGAGACGGGGATGCCTGAGGAGGACGAACCAATCACTAGATCATCGCCCGCCACCTGGTTGATCCTGGCGTAGAATTCGGTTTTGACGTCAGCGCGCTCAAACACGCTCTCTTGAGCATAAGCCGCACCATCAAGAGCGTCCGCCAGGCTATTCGCAACGAAAATGCGCGCTAGCGCCGCGTCAGCATCGTTGATCAGACCGTAGCCAACCAGCTCGCGTATATTGCCGGCGACACGCTCCAACATCTGCTTAGCCCGAGCCGCTTCGACATCGTAGAGCGCCACCTCACGACCGGCCCGAGCGAACACTATGGCCCAGGCACTACCCACCAGTCCCGTGCCCAGGATTGCAACTTTGTCGGTCATTTGTCTCCCATAGAGTTACGCCGCTTGGGCAGCGGCATTAAAGGCGGCGAGTGAACGCTCAACCAGCTTCTGCTCGATATCGTCGACGATGAATACGATCTTCGAGCGCCGGTCATCATCTGGCCAAGACTTGAGATGCATCGGCGGATGCACTACGTGCTGCACCCCGTTGATCACCACCGGCGCCTCCACCCCCTTGACATTGAGGATGCCTTTGACTCGCAACACTTTCTCCCCATGAGCATGCAACAACATGGTCAGCCAGATGCCAAAGGCAGTCCAGTCGAGAGCGTCGTCAAAAGTCATGGTGAAGGTGCGGATATGTTTGTCATGACGATTGATGTCGTGGCCATGTTTGTGGTCGTGCGGCGATTGAGCTTCCTCGTCGAGCCAGCGGCGCACCTCGACGCCCTTGGTCGCTGGATCATAGATATCGGCACGCAGTAGGCGCTTGACGTCGACCTCACCATTTACTGCCTCAATCAGCTCCGCAGATGGATTGAGGCGCGCTAGCTTGGCGCGCAGACGCTCCGCATCTGCCACCTCGGCAATATCGGTTTTAGTCAGTACGATGCGGTCTGCGACGCTCGCTTGTTTAACCGATTCCGCACGGCGTTTGAGCTGCTTGAGCCCGTTCACCGCATCGACCGTCGTGATGATGCTGCCAAGCCGATAATGATGCTTAATCACTGTATCTGAATTGAGGGTATAGATGATCGGCGACGGATCGGCGAGGCCAGTGGTCTCGATAATCATTCGCTTGTAGCGCGGCACCTCGCCGCGCTCGCGCCTAGTGTTAAGCTCGATAATTGCTTCCTTTAGGTCGTCACGTATGGTGCAGCAGAGGCAGCCGCTTTCCAGCAGTACCGTGTTCTCGTCCATCTTTTCGACGAGAAAATGATCGAGCCCGACGGCACCAAACTCGTTCACGAGCACGGCGGCGTCTTTCAGAGATGCGTGCTTCAACATGCGGTTCAATAACGTAGTCTTGCCGCTGCCAAGAAACCCGGTAACGATAAAAAGAGGCGTCAGACGGCTATAGATTGCCATGGATTACTATCCGACGTGTCCCTCAAGGCGGCCAATCAATTCACTATCCAGCGGATCGGCGGTCTTACGGGTAACGTTTTCCAGAGCCTGCCAAAGCTGTGGCAAGTTGACCACCACCTCACTCGCGCCGCCGCTTTTATTCTGCAAAACGTACTGATTTCCCGCCCAATCGCGGGCGCAGCAGCCGTAATGGCCAAGCACGCGATTGATCAGGGCGACACGATAATCGCGCTCCAAATAGCGTGTCCTCTGTTCCGGCGCGCCATCGGAGCGGCCCGCATCTGTCCCAGCTTCGGTCCAATGCGGGCCATCAATCAACACACCACAAAGCGCGCACATCGCCGTGCTAGCCTGTCTGACTATTTCTTCTTCTTGGAAGCTTTTCGCTTCTTCGCCGGACGTTTGCCCTTGAACGGCGAGCGCTTAATGAAATCGTTGGCGATCTGGTCGAAGGTCATCCAACTCACACCGGAGTGGCTACTTATGTAGCTGATGATGCGCTCTAGCATCAGCAACGTCTGCGGCCGGCCAGAAATATCCGGGTGAATAGTCAGTGTATAGACCGCGTAATCCATCTCGCGATAGACCCAGTCGAACTGGTCACGCCACCAATCCTCGATATCGCGCGGGTTGGTCCAGCCGCCGCTGTTCGGCACATTTTTCATGAACATCATCGGCGGCAGGTCGTCGAGATACCAGCTTCCCGGAATCTGCACAATTGGGAAGGTCGAGCCCTTCTTCATCGGCTTCATCCAGGTCTTCGCCGGTTTGGAATAATCAATCAGTGTCCAGCTCTCATTAATGCGCATCCAATACGGCGTGAAATCGTTATGCATCTGGCTGTGATCGTATTTAATGCCGCGCTCCATCAAGAGATGAGGTGTCGCCGCGCTCATTTCCCACCACGGCGCGACATAGCCAGTCGGCCGCTTGCCGTAAAGCTTAGTCACCAGATCGAGCGTTTTGTCGAGAACATCCGCTTCCTGTTCAGGCGTCATAGCAATCGGGTTTTCATGGGTATAGCCATGCAAACCGATCTCATGTCCGGCTGCAGCAACGTCCTTCATTTCCTTGGGAAAAGTTTCGATGGAATGGCCGGGGATGAACCAGCTCGTTGGAATTCCCAGCGTGTCGAACAACTTCAGCATGCGAGGAGCGCCAACTTCCGCTGCGAAAACGCCACGGGAGATATCCGATGGCGAATTGCCACCCGCGTAAGAGCCTATTTGCCCTGCAACAGCATCGACATCAACACCGATTCCGCAGATGATTTCTTTATTCGACATTGCCTACTCCATGTCTTGTGGGGTTGCCCCGAGAGTAGGCAAGCGTAGGCGCTATATCAAGCGTGCAGCATATTTCGCTTTCCGAAAATCCATACCAAACTCAAAGTAATTCAGTGTGAATCCCGGCATCATGATGATGCAAACTGAGGGCTAACGCCTTTGTTGACAACAATCCGACATTGCCTATGGCATCGGGGTGTCGCCTTGCAAATCAGGTGCGAAACCGTCGCTCGGACGCGCATCGGGCAGACGTAGATAGGCGAGGAGCGCAAGCAGCACGACCACCGCAAGAAAGCCAAAAACGGCTCGGTATGCATCCACCGGCGTGACGCCTGATACTGCCGGAAACGCACCCATAATGATGCCTGTTACGGATTGCAGAACTGCCGGGCCACCCATCAGTGCGATCGACAACATCGCAATACCACGGCCAGCCAGCCGATCGGGAAAGAGGGCTCTTCCATGTCCTGCGATGACGATGTTGTAAGCGCTACAAAAACTAATCAAGATAAATAGAGCTGCCACCATCACGAGCGGAGGACGCGGAATGAGTGCAAGTAGAAGGAAAGAGACTAGTACGAGTGCGGCGCTTGTTACGACCAGCCATTTACGTGTGTCCAGACGCACTTCCAACGGACCGAAGGCAATATTGCCAGCAATTAGAGCGAACGCCATAAACAACAAAATATTGCCGCTGGCGATCGTATCAAGGCCATGCACATCAGCGAGGTAAGGACCGCCCCATAGTCCGAGTATTGCGGTAAGCACGGGATAAGAGGCGAATGCCATACCCATCACCGTCGGCAAGCGCGGCGTCTTCAAGACCTCGACGACACCGGTGATACTTTCTTTCAAACCCTCGGGCTGGGCCGCCGCGTGCTCCTTGCCGGGCGGACTGTCATGCACCAAAAGGTAGATCAGCAGCGCGCCAAGCGCGGTTAGGGCACCGGCACCGAAAAAGGCATATCTCCAACCGATATTTTCTGCGACCAGTCCGAGCGGTGTGGTCGCCAGCAATACGCCGATCCCACCGAGCGCAATCATCCGCCCCATCCATGTGGCAAAGCGCGCCGGCGGTGCCCAGCGGCCGAAGACGAATAGGGCACCGACCAACACGCCGCTGACGCCGAGCCCCATCAGCAGACGGCCTGCAATCAGCTCGCCGAAGCTGTTCGCCAAGCCATAGATCAACGTGCCAGCGACGGCGAAGGTGAGAATCACTGGCAAAGTACGGCATACGCCAAATCGATCAAATAACATACCGACGGGAATTTGAGCTGCCGCGAAGGATAAGAAGAAAACCCCTGTCAGGACGCCCAGCGCCTCGGCGGACAGTCCAAACTCCCAGCTCAATTCCTTGGCGATAACTCCGTTGGCGGTGCGATAAAACTGACTCATCACATAGGCAACGCCGATGGCGGCGACGATCATAGCGAACTGGCGTTGTCGGCTGTCGAGCTTCATGGATTTGCGTCGGAGCGGCGCCCTCAAGTGATCGGAATGGTCTTGCGGCTGTGTCGCTTGGTCTCTGCGCCGGGTCGAGATAAATTTATATGTAACATTTAGGCTATAAAGTCCGGATCAACTTCGGTAAATAGAGCAAAATTCAAACAGCTCAAGAGAAAATGGCGGATACGCGGTTACTCAAGCGCGTTCTAATCTTATGCGCAGCACTGCTGTTGAGCGCAACTGCGGCCTGGCCGACGCAAGCCAGCTTCGAAGACGGTGTGCGCGCCTATCTAGCACAGGATTACGACGCTGCGCTAAAAGCCTGGGAACCTCTGGCCAATCAGGGGTACGCGCCGGCGCAGTTCGGCATGGGTCTATCCTATGAGAACGGCCGTGCCGTCGAACGCAACCATGCCCAGGCGGCGGTATGGTACCGCAAGGCAGCGGAGCAAGATCTGGCCGACGCTCAGTTCAATCTCGGCAATCTCTACCTCAATGCTATCGGCGTGCCCAATAACCCGCTTGAGGCTGTGCGCTGGTTCCGCCGCGCCGCTGAGCAAGACATGCCCCATGCACAGGTCAATCTTGGCTATTCCTACGAGACCGGTTCAGGCGTTGTTAAAGATCCGGTTAAAGCAGTCACTTGGTACCGTCGCGCCGCAGCGAAAAATTTTCCAAAAGCGCAATACTACCTGGGCGCCGCTTATGAACGCGGCAGTGGCGTCGAGGTCGACATTTTGGTCGCCACCGGCTGGTATCGGCTAGCTGCGGACCAAGGCGTGGTGCTCGCGGCCGAACGTCTGGATGCCCTTAGGCAGGATGGCATTGAGTCCGCCAAAATATCGGCCGCCAAGGGTGTCACGGTAGCAAAAATACCCTCCAGGGGACTTAAAGAGCTTACTGTGGGTTCCGAAGCGTCCGCCCAAGCAGCGGACACACTATCGAATAATTCTCCCACCACCGTTGCGATGGAAATGACCAATTTGATCAAGAATACGCCCCCGCCGAAGCCCGAACAACTGGCGGGAACCTTGCGGCAAGACAAGCCGTCGTGGGAAACAACCGTTGAAGCGCGAATCCAACTGACGGCGGCAGAAGAAGTGGAAACACCGCGAGCAGAAAAGCTCGAATCGGAAGCACCGGATGGCGAACTTGCACCGGCAACGACCCGCTTAGGCAAGCGTATCATCACACTGAAAGGCAGCTATCGAGTTCGCCTCGCTTCCTACCGCAAACCAGAAAATGCGGACAAGGGTTGGCTAATTCTTGCGAGAAAACACGCGAACCTGCTTGCGGATTTTGACTATTCCATCACTGAAATCGATTTAGGCGCCAAAAAAGGTATCTACCACCGCCTGGAAGCAGGACCTGTAGGCTCGTTTAGTGAAGCCAATGTCATTTGCACCGCAATCAAACTGAGCGGTAATGGCTGCGTCGTGGTGCGACCCTGATTGGGATTCTCCGCGAAAGAGACGCAGTTTATATATTAACGCAGTAACCCTTCCACAAATTCACTGCGTAGATGAAAATAGCCGCTTACGACGGTTGGCTCCAACGACGGGAAACGACTAATGCCCAAGGACTCAGCCTGAACGATCGCTGGGACATACGGTGCACGGAGCGTCAAGAGTAAAAACTGCGCCGCCTGATAACAAACGAGAGCCAGTCCCTTTACATCAATGTTTCCGCTATCTAATCGTTCGACACCGCCGGCGCCATTAAGCACTCAACGAAACACTGAAAAATCCTAACCTGGACAATGGGGTGACTGCGTTGAACTTTTTCAGGCTGGGTATTGCACTAGAGCCGCAAAGGGTATTCCGTCCAATTTCTCGCCACCGCCAAGTCCCAGTAGTTCGATGAGAAACGCCGCACCGACCACATTGGCGCCGACCTGATTTAAAAGCTCCATCGTCGCGCGCGCAGTGCCGCCGGTCGCCAGAAGGTCGTCGAGAATGACCACCCGCTGACCCGGCTCGATGAAATCTTTTTTGATCTCCACGGCGTCTGTGCCGTATTCGAGGGAATATTCGTGGGCGATGGTCTCGCCGGGCAACTTGCCTCGCTTACGGATCATAACGAATCCGCAGCCCATCTTGAAGGCGAGCGGCGCAGCAACGAGAAAACCACGAGATTCGATGCCCACCAACAGGTCAGGCTTATGGGGCGCAATGACAACGGCAAGTTGCTCCACTGCCTCAGCCCAGGCGCCGGAATGAGCCAAAAGCGGCGAGATGTCATAGAACAAGATTCCCGGTTTGGGATAATTGGGAATCTCGCCGATATGATCCTGTAATCTAATCGGCATGGAACTACTGCCGCCTAGGCCTCAAACAGTTCAGTTCTAATTGGTCGCCTCTTTCAGATAAGCCATCAAGTTATTAAGCTGCTTTTTCTTC
Organism: uncultured Rhizobiaceae bacterium; assembly: GCA_964624055.1. Lineage (GTDB taxonomy): Bacteria > Pseudomonadota > Alphaproteobacteria > UBA828 > UBA828 > PTKB01. Next base: position 15,877 of record CAZUXZ010000188.1, read on the forward strand.
TTGATGCCCCTGAACGCCATCTTGTTTTTCGGAATGTAGCCCTTGGGATCCTTGAGATAATCGGCAACCGTTATTTCGTCCCACACGATGGCCGCGTCTTTCATGGCCGAGGAGAATTTAAAGCCCTCTGCAGTGCCCGACGTGCGGCCGAATAGGCCGTGAAGATTAGGGCCGACCTTGTGCTTGCCGTCCGCTTCGACAGTATGGCAGGCCTTGCACTTCTTAAAAACTTTTGAGCCTTTCTTGACGTCTCCGTCCGCAAACGCCGCACTGCTGGCAATGACAAAAACGGTGGCGGCGGCCATCGCCAGTAGATTCCGAAACTTCATCAAATATCTCCTCAAGGCAAATGTCTGAGCAAGGTCATAGAATATTCTGCTGCCGCGGGCGGTTCAAGCCACACGATCAGAGCCCGCAGATTATCTTTCACGGTCATTATCGATCTTTGGCGCCGACCCATTATCGACCTAATCAAATCTATTATCTCACTCGTTACTAATCCTCAAAATAGAATCGGCTTTCTTGTTCCTCGGCCAAGACGTAGCATGCCTGGCCAGAATTGATAAAACGTATGGTGTTTACCCAGATAGCGTAGATATAGAGCTATCATGGGAGTTATGCGTGATAGCCGGCTGAATCAGAATAATCGAGAGCGTTTGATGGATGTTTTTGCGTCTAGGTAGACGGCGCTGACGACAGTCGGACTATGCTGGGTGAAGTACAAGACAGCGGGGTACTATTTTGCTGGTTGCGCTCAATCATTTTACTCGAGCTGGAAGCCGAGAGCGAAGCGTTATTCGGTGCCGAGATTGAAATAGACGAGAGCTTCTTCGGTGGCAGACATAAAGGTCAGCGTGTTCCACGTGTGGCCGGAGAGGCTACAACACCCTCAATATGCCAGGCTTTTGTTATTTCAGAATCAATCATTCAGAGCGTTTTTTGCGAGACCGCGATCGCATCTACGGGATCAAAAATTTCTGGCTTTAGGTGAAATGCCGCATAGACAAATTCAACGGCGTTTCGAAGGCCTAGTTCGATCGATATTTAAAGTAGTGGGAGTGTTACCTTAACAACAGTAACCCAACCGTCCAACTATCACGGCTAAGAAAATGGGTTAAGCGCCACTTGGGGTAGTTAGAAAAGCCAGCCACTTGATTTTTTCAAGACGGAGCGTATCGTCTGGCGCGTTTGAAACCTGAAAACAGCGATGAACAAATTCAGTAAAGACGCGCGCATCATCGTCACCGGTGGCGGTGGATTTATCGGCGGCCATCTGGTTGGGGAACTCATCAGAAACGGCCATTCCCGAGTGCGCAGCATCGACATCAAGCCTCTGGATTACTGGTATCAATCATTTCCAGAGGCGGAAAACATGGTGCTTGATCTGCAGTCTCTGGAGAACTGCCGCCAGGCTACGGCTGGCGCCGATATCGTTTACAATCTCGCCGCCGATATGGGCGGCATGGGCTTCATCGAAGCTAACAAGGCCGCCTGCATGCTGTCGGTGCTGATCAATACGCATATGTTGATGGCGGCGCGCCATGCCGGCGCAAAGTGTTATTTTTATGCCTCTTCGGCCTGCGTCTATAATTCGGAAAAACAGTTAGACGCTAATGTGACGCCGCTCAGCGAGAGCGATGCCTATCCTGCCATGCCGGAGGACGGCTACGGCTGGGAGAAACTCTTTAGCGAGCGCATGTGTCGCCACTTTTCGGAAGATTATGGCGTCGACACCCGCATCGCCCGGTTGCATAATGTCTATGGACCGTTTGGCACCTATGCCGGGGGGCGCGAAAAAGCGCCGGCGGCGATTTGCCGAAAGGTTATCGAGGCCAAGCAATCGGGCAAACATGAAATCGAGATCTGGGGCGACGGCGAGCAAACCCGCAGTTTCATGTATATAGATAATTGCTTGCACGGCATGCGGTTGATCATGGAAAACAATGTCAGTGAACCGCTCAATCTTGGCAGCGACGAACTAGTCACCATCAACCAGCTGGTCTCTATCGTCGAGGAGATCGCCGAGGTCAGGCTTAAGCGGCGCTATGACCTGGATGCGCCGAAAGGCGTGCGCGGGCGCAACAGTGATAATCAACTGATAAAGGCAGCGCTCGGTTGGGCGCCGGATATCGGCCTGAGGGACGGACTCGAAAAAACCTACGCCTGGATTTATGACGAGATGGCCAGCGGTAGCCAGTCGCGCCGAGCCTTCCTTGGGGATTTCGGTGCGTCAGCAGCACCCTGATCCTATGCTTCGCAACATCTATCTTGCCCAGGTAAATTACCAATTCGGGCGCAATGCATTTCTTCCCTACTCAGTCGGAATAATACAGGCCTATTGTCAAACGATTAAGGTAATCAACGACAATTATCGCTTTCGCGAGCTATTCTTTTCACGAAATTTGCCTGAGAAAGTCGCAGCTGACCTGGACACACCGGCTGTTTTGGGCTTGTCCTGTTATGTCTGGAATTGGCAATATAACCGAGCTTTGGCGCGGGCGGTCAAGGCCAGGCATCCCAGTTGTCTTATAGTTTTCGGCGGCCCGCAGGTTCCAAACGAATGCGAAGATTTTTTTTCTTCTCACCCTTATGTCGATATCCTGGTGCATTTCGCCGGAGAGATTCCGTTCTCGGAAATCCTCATTCGGGCGCTTGAAAATGAACCTGATTTCAGAACAGTAAATTCCCTCAGCCTACGCGGACCTAACGATAGCACGTTCAAAACCGCACCGCGCCCAGTAAGTCGAGATCTCGAATCCATACCTTCCCCCTATCTCACTGGTGTCTTTGATGAGCTGATCGATGACACGCGCTACGATTTTCACGCATGTCAAGAAACCCACAGAGGATGCCCTTATGCCTGCACCTTCTGCGATTGGGGCGCGGCCAATTTTTCCAAGGTCGGCATCTTTCCGGATTCGCGCCTTGAAGCGGAACTGGATTGGTTCGGCGAGCGCCGGATAGAGCTTTTATACAATTGCGACGCCAATTACGGCATCCTCAAACGGGATCTCGAATTGACTAACAAATTGGTGCGGGCGAAGGAAAAATACGGCTTTCCAAAGAGCTTCAGGGCTGCGTATGCAAAAAACACCAACGACCGTGTATTCGAAATAGCCAAATCGCTTAATAATGCAGGCCTCTGCAAGGGCGTAACACTGAGTTTTCAGAGCACCAATGACGACACATTGGACATAATCAAAAGAACAAATATTAAAATGGCTGATTTTAATACCTTGATGAAGAGTTATCGGGACGAGAACATCCCGACATATTCCGAGATTATCCTCGGACTTCCGGGGGAGACATATGACACGTTTGTCGACGGTGTGTGCAATCTGATCAAAAGCGGTCAGCATGGGTCGATAAATATTTACCCCTGTCTAGTTCTTCCCAATGCGGAATTAAACGATGCGGACCATCGGGTCGAACATGGCATCCGGACGATCCGCATGCCGCTTCAGGCCGCACATAGTACAGCCTCAACCGAGGAAATTTCGGAATATTGCGATGTCATTATCGAGACAAAAACTATGGCGCTCGAGGATTGGCGCCGGTCCTACATGTTCGGCTGGACCATACAATGCTTCCACAGCATGGGCCTTACCCAGTTTATCGCCATCTATCTCAATGCGGCGCATGGGATTTCCTATCGCCTGTTTTACGAAGAATGGCTTTCCTACGCCGGTAGGTGCACGCAATCACTGGCAGGAAAGCAAGTCGGACTGATCACGGAAATGGTCGATAAAGTATTGCAAGGCGGCGCATGGGCTGTGGCCGCGCCAGAATTTGGAAATATCAATTGGCCGCCAGAGGAGGCGACGTTCCTCAATATGGTAAGCAGGAAAGATACATTTTATGACGAGGTTTGGCAGTTTCTTGACGATCTCATTGCCCGCCACGGCGTCGCTGTCGACGCGGAAATATTGACGGATTTGATGCGCTATCAGAAGGCCATGCTTGTCGATCCCCACGGTGGCAAAAAAATCACCACTGATCTTCATCACGGATTTCATGAATTTTTTGCGCGAGCAGCGGGCGGAGAGAAAGCCGCACTGATGCCTGTGCCCAAGGGTGTCGAGATCGAAATAGATTCTGAAGCCGCTTATGCTGGCGATCTTGTCGCCTATGCGCGCGAAGTGATCTGGTATGGCCGGAAGAAAGTACGTTATTTACATACCAAAGTGACTTCCTCGCACTGAACCCGCCAGTGGCCGCGCCGGCAGTGCCACCAAAGGCAATTTCGCTAATGTAAACCGCGCTCTTGGATGCTAAACAAACTTGCGCGTCGCGCGGCAGCTATGCGTCAAATGGGTAGAAACCAAAGATGAGCACGAAATTTTCCGTTGTCGGCCTTGGCAAACTGGGCGCAAGTCTCGCCGCCGTTATCGCCGATAGGGGCTTCAAAGTCATTGGCGTCGACACCAGTAAACAGGCAGTGAATGCGGTAAATGGCGGCCACGCGCCAGTCGCGGAAACCGATCTCGAAGGGACAATTTCTCGCAACGCGGAGCGTATCAACGCCACCGGCAATCATCTCGAGGCTGTCGCCGGTTCGGAAGTGACATTTGTCACTGTTCCCACACCCAGCGATGAGAAGGGAGCGTTCGTTTTGGATTATGCCATCGCGGCGATGCAAGCGATCGGCACCGGACTTAGGCATAAAAACGAATACCATCTTGTCGTATTGGTCAGCACCGTGTTGCCCGGCTCGTCGCGTAACGGATTACTTCCCGTTTTGGAGTCGGCATCCGGAAAATGCCACGGCGAGGATTTTGGATTTTGCTACAGCCCCGCCTTTATCGCGCTCGGTGAGATCATACGAAATTTCAAGAATCCTGAATTTCTCCTCATCGGCGAGAGCGATACTCGAGCCGGTTCCCGGCTTGAAGCCAGTTACCGCGATATCATCGGTACCGCTCCGCCGTGCAAAAGGATGACGCTAGAAAATGCCGAGCTTGCCAAGATTTCGATAAATACTTTCGTCACCGCCAAGATTTCCTTCGCCAACATGTTGAGCGAGATTTGCGAACAAATCCCCGGTGGCGATGTCGATGTGCTGAGCGACGTTATCGGCATGGATAAGCGGATCGGCCGCAGCTGTTTGACCGGTGGCCTGGGATTTGGCGGCCCCTGCTTCCCGCGCGACAATGCCGCGCTGGCATATTTTGCAGACGCCATGGGTTCTCGAGCAGATCTTGCCGAAACCACGGATAGGTTCAACCGCAGTATTCCCGAGAGAATTTTGCAGCGTCCCGATTTACAGATTTCGCACGGCGCCAAGGTGGCGGTCTTGGGGTTGGCCTACAAGCCCCTGTCGCACTGGGTTGAGGAATCTCAGGGCCTGACACTGGCGCTAGGATGCACCGAATTGGGCGCCACGGTCATGGCCTATGATCCACTGGCCAATGAGACGGCGCGCCAATTCGTCGCGGGGGCAGTCACGGTGGTCGACACCATCGCCGATTGCCTGGCCGGCGCGGAGATAGTCTTGATCACCACACCCGATGTCGCTTTCACTGATTTGTCGGTGCAGGATTTCAACACTGGTGCCGAAGAAGTGACCATCGTCGATTTTTGGAGAATCCTGAAAGGTA
>CAZUXZ010000189.1:0-4311 GCA_964624055.1 uncultured Rhizobiaceae bacterium
AGTGTTCCGCGCAAATAATACCGGGGGCAGTGCATCTTGGGTCGGGGCTCACAGGCTCGGGCGGCGGTTTTGGTAGCCGGTTGCGGAGGCACCGCAGTGGCTCCTTGGGATCGGCTGAGGCGGCTCCTCAGGCCGGGGCTTGGGCCGGGTTTTGCTCAAATGGTTTGCTCGCCAAGCATCTCGGTTCGGCTATCACGGCACACGGAGAAGGGGGATAGGGTTCCGGCGTTGGGGTAAGGGAAAGCCGCTAGAGGTGCTGTATCAGCTAGTACCGTTAGCGCGCATACCCAAGCGGCTGCGCTTCTATGAAGACGCGGCCAAGGAATGACGCGCTCGATGGCGCGCTCGATATCCCGGCAATGGCCGGCCGCATGCAGCCAGTCGCGGACCTAGCCGCCGTCGCCGTAGATCGGCACGGCTGGCCGTAAGGAACATCAGAGCCATAACTGCTCCAGAATGGAAGCCCACGGCTATGCTCGGCTCGCGGCTACGAGCGCGACTTCACAGACCGACAGCACGGAGATTACGTCCACGGCGAGACCAAGCCTCCCGGGGTCAGTCGTTCGGTCGCGAATGCTGTCTACAAACTCGCCGATGGCAACGCTCAAGGGGAGAGCCTTCGATACTTTCATTGGCTCACCTTGTTCCGCCGGCGCGTCGATCGGTGCGTCCGCCCCATGGCGCGTGAGCTTGGCCGGAGCCAAGTCGTCGAAGACGAGAACTGCTTGCTCGAAGCGAACGGCGAAGCGTCGCGTCTTATCCATCAACGTACCGACGCGAAGGGTGGTATTTATTCGTCCGGGGAACTGTAGATTTATTACCACATTCTCGGCAAAGCCCGCAGGATTTCTTTGGGCATCGAGCCTCTCGGCCGACATTGTTTCGGGCAGTGTGCCGACGAGATCGAGGGACATGGCCACGTCATGCGACCCCCAGTCCCACAGAACAGGTATGTCGTCGCGGTACGGCCCCCAGTTACCCGCCACAGCGGCAATCTCGCGGATCGGCCCCAGCCCCAATCCGGTCTCCTTGAGCATCAGGTAAGCCGGATGAAACAAATGGATATGATCGACCATGACAAAGCCTGATCGTTCCATTACGAAGCGCTTCAACGCGCGGGCCTCGTCGAGATCGAGGGTGAGCGGCTTTTCCACCATCACAGCCCGTCCCGCAGCGACGGCGGTGCGAGTCATTTCGGCATGGAGCGCGGGCGGTGTGGCAATGATCACGCCGTCGAGGTCGGTGGCTTCCGCAACGTCGCGCCAATCCTTGGTTATCTCGCAACTTGCGTCCACAAGTGCACGGGTCTCGGGGTTGCGGCTGGCGACGCGCGCTAACACGGCGCCCTCAAGTGCCGCGATCGTCTGCATATAGATCCGTCCCCATCGCCCAGCACCGATAAGTCCGAGGCGGACAACGGAGCGCGTTGCGGTCATATGTGGCCGGTGTAGGCGCGATCGCTCCAGGTCAGGAACCGCTGCAGCCCATCGTCTAGTTCCACCCGTGGTTCGTAATTGAGTTGCAACCGCGCCTTACGGATATTGGGACACCGGCGCTGTGGCTCGTCCGCCGGATAACTATCGGGGTGATCTATAATGTGACGCGGAAGCTTACGGCCAAGCACTTTCTCGATTTGATCGACCAATTCGATCACTGAAATTTCAGGGCTGTCGGCGCCGATGTTATAGGGCTCGCCAGGTACCCCCCGGAGCACCACCAACAGAAACCCAAGCAGAGCATCGGTCAGGTAACAGTAAGTACGGGTCTGACGACCATTACCGTAAACTTTAAGCGGGTGGCCGCCCTTGATGCAGTTTGCGAAGTTGGGAAGCACCCGGTAGTCCTTCTCCGACATGCCCGGACCATACACGTTGAACGGGCGGATCGTATTGGTCGCCGTGCCGTGAATCTCATGGAAGATATGACACAGCGTCTCGCCAACGCGCTTGCTCTCGTCGTAGCATGCACGCGGTCCCTGACAGGCGACATTGCCGCGGTAGCTCTCGGGTGTCGGCACATACTCTGGACTGGGATCGCCATAGATTTCGCTCGAAGAAAAAAACACGAATCGGGCGTGGTGCCGCTGCGCCAGTTCAAGCATGTTCTGAGTGCCCGTAATTGAGATATGCAGGGTCTCAAGCGGGTAAGCCCGGTAATAAATGGGGCTCGGAATACCGGCCGCGTGAATGATAAAATCGAGCGGCTCTTCCCATGTGAAGGGCTGCACTACGTCGTGCTTGATGAGGCGTATGTGCGGCCGATCCACCGGCGACTCATTCCCACCAGGGGAGGAGATGCTCTTATCGAGGCCGATCAGCGTGACCGGCTTCTCAAGCACGGTGACATTGAGCAGGGAAAACAGTTCGGAGAAAGAACGACCGAGGAAACCGTTTGCACCGGTCAACAAAACGGTTTTGCCGGAAAGTCTCTGCGCGGCATCTCCGAGTCGCGCGATAATTTCTTCTATATCTGACTTGAGTACCTGTTCGATCGGCATGCTTCAGTTCAAAACCTTGATGGTTGGTGCGGGAACGATGAATTGGCCGCCGGCTTCGGCGTAGGCTGAGTGTTTGTTCATGATCGGCTCGGCGAAGTTCCATGCTAGCACCAGGAGGCAATCGGGTTCTAGCTCGTAGATCGCTTCCGGCGGCAACACGGGAACGTGTAGCCCGGGACTGTAAAGCCCCTGCTTGAAAGGGCTGTCGTCGACGATGAAGTCGATGGTTTTCGGACCTATTTCGAAGTGATGCATCAACGTTGTCGCCTTGGCCGGCGCCCCATAGCCAGCGATGCGCTTGCCCTCGGCTTTGAGGTCACCTAGTAGGTTAATCAGCAATGCTTTGAGTTCATCGATCTGCTCGGCAAATTGAATGAAAGTTTCGACTTGGTCGAGACCATGCCGCTCTTCCTGTGCGATCATGCTTTCAACCGATTTCGAGATGGCGTGGCCTCCGCCGGCAAGCTGTGCGACGCCACGGATCGAGCCGCCGTGAACATCCACCCGAATAGCCTCAATGAGTTCCATGCCATGCATGGCAAAAAAGCACCTGAGCGGCTTCACCGAATGGTAGTCGAGATGCTCGTGGTAAATTGTGTCGAACAGCACCTTATCCACCACATCGGCGAGGTAAGACACCTCAAAAGCGAACAACCCGTCCGGAGCCAGCAGCGTACGCGCCGCGGAAACAAACTCAGCGAGGTCATCGACATGAGCAAACACATTGTTCGCGGTCACCAGCGTGGCCAAGCCGGACATGTCACGAATACGCTGGGCGAGTTTGACCGAGAGAAACTCTGAGATTGTCTCGATTCCTGACTCAGTCGCGCGCCGTGCAATATTGCGCGCCGGGTCGATGCCAATCGTTCGGCACCCGGCCTCGGCGAAAAAGCGTAGCAGCGTTCCGTCGTTCGACCCTATATCGACAACCAGGTCACCAGGACCGAGGCTAGCGCGCACCATCATGTCACGGGAAAAATTCTCGAAGTGCCGGACAAACATTGGCGAAGTTCCCGACACATATATGTAGTCCTCGAACATCGATCGAGGATCGACGACGTCGAGAAGTTGCACATGCGCGCAGCCTTGGCAAAAGAAAACATCGAGGGGAAAACAGGGCTGCTCGCGACCTAGGTCGGCGGCAGAGACGAAGGCGTTGGCTGGAGGGGTCGGCGTAAGCGATACGACGCACGTCAATTCCGTCCCACCGCACAAGCGGCATGATGAACGACGCCGATATATTTCGCCCAGAGACCCCAATTCAGGAGTCGACCAGTGAATCGACGCGCCTCACATCGGCTTCGTAGACTTCCTGCCGGCGCGAGTTTCGGCCAAGCGTCAGGAACACGGTGTCTTCGGGGAACACCATCGTGTGATCGGCCATCGGTGGCGTAAAAAACAGCTCGCCAGTTTCTATAATCACCTTTTCAGGTGACTCAGTGCTGCCATGAGGGCGATGAAAGTACTCGATTGAGCCAGAAATAACGTAGCAGTAATGCCAGTCGGTTTGATGGTAATGGTTGGCTCGAACTGTCCCTTTTTTCGACGAAATCAGTACGCAGCTTTCCATGGTCGCATCGACGAGGGGCTGAATTGTTCCGCGCTCATCGGCGAAGGGGCTCTCTAATGGCACGATCACGTCGGTCGGCCACAACGCCCTCTCTTCCTTTGTTAACACCCTAATTTGCATGGTAAATTCCGTTTGAATGGGGAAATAAATATTGTTTCCTTATAGTTCAGACTTCTGGCTTATACAAGATTTCCCAAAGGTATTTCGCCACTCGAACCGCTGGGTCTCACATCGAGCAGCTTGA
>CAZUXZ010000190.1:0-3460 GCA_964624055.1 uncultured Rhizobiaceae bacterium
ACGCTCGAATCCGCTGTCTGCGCGGCGTGCCTTGTCGAGGCCGCTATCGGTTTCAGCGGCGTCCTTGAAGTCGGGCGGGGCGAAATAGCGTGCGATTCGCGCTAGTTCCGCATCGGGTAGATTGACATAGCCCTCGCGCAATTGCTGCCACTCGTGCTCTACCAGATTGGCTAGAGCCTCGGTCCCGAGCTCATGCACGAGGATCTTGATACGTGCTTTGTATTTGTTGTCGCGCCGGCCCAGGAGATTGTATACGCGAAGTATAGACTCCAGATAGGAGAGCAATTCCTCCTTAGGTAGGAAGCTGCGGATCGTTTTGGCGATCATCGGTGTTCGCCCTTGGCCGCCACCGACCATCACCTCAAAACCGACCTCTCCAGCGTCGTTTTGCTTCAACTGCAGACCGATATCATGAACCCTTAGCGCTGCCCGGTCTTCCGCCGCGCCATTCACCGCAATCTTAAACTTGCGCGGGAGGAAAGAGAATTCGGGATGAAGCGTAGACCATTGGCGGATGATCTCGCACCAGATTCGGGCGTCTTCTATCTCGTCCGCTGCCGCTCCGGAAAACGGATCTGCGGTGACATTGCGGATGCAGTTGCCGCTGGTCTGAATCGCGTGCATCTCGACCTCGGCGAGCTTGGCGAGGATATTCGGCACATCGTCGAGCTTGCTCCAATTGAACTGGATATTCTGGCGCGTGGTGAAATGGCCATAACCGCGGTCGTAGTCCCGTGAGATATCCGCGAGCCGGCGCATCTGACGGGAAGAAAGGGTGCCATAGGGGATGGCCACGCGCAGCATATAGGCATGAAGCTGCAGATAGAGGCCGTTCATCAAGCGGAGTGGCTTGAACTGCTCCTCGCTCAGTTCGCCCGATAGTCTGCGCGCCACTTGGTCGCGGAACTGCGCGACGCGCTGGCGTACGAAAGCCTGGTCAAATTCGTCATAACGATACATGGCTATGCCCCGGTTTACACCGTGTTGCTCAAAGCTTCGTTTCGTTCGGGCCCGAACTGACGGATACGCTCACGCAACCGCATCGCTGTGAAGGCACCGTTGTCGTCGGAAATGGTGACGAGATAGGGGTCTAGGACGAGACCCGCCGCGACACTTTCTTCCGCTTCGGCTAGGAGTGCCGCGCTCTCCTCACCGTTTTTGGCGGCGCGCCCATCGATAATCTTTTCGGACCAGCGATCACCATGAGCAAGATAGACCACGCGTCCGTCGGTGAGGCGGTTAGCGCTAACGATTTCCAGTTTCAAGGCATGGCCCCGTTCAACTTGCGGCGCGGCGAGTTTGCCTGCGGGTGATAAGACGCACCACCTGTTCGTTCTTTAGGCTCACGCCTTCCAGGGATTCAACGAAGAGTGCATCCCGACGAGCATGATCGAGAACACTAGTGCCAATGGTCGCGTCATGCACTACCACATCGGCTCGGGCTATGCGGCGCAAATCACGAAGAGTAAGAAGATCTGGCTCTGCGGGGTCAACTTCAATTTCATGGGTGTTGCTTGAGGGTGGAAGCTGTGCTCCGTTTACCAGCGCAAGCATTCGTGCGCGTGCATCGTAGTGCCGCTCGGCAATTACCGCCTCGGCGAGTGGCCCATCAAAGAACTTTTCCCAAAATCGTAGGCGTGTCTCCGAATCATCGAAGGTTGCTCGCACGGCGGAACGGAAGGATCTGGCAAAATCAGCGAGTCGCCCGAGACCGTGCGGCAACAACGCCTCGATCTCCGTTCGCACGCGGCGCGCTAGAATAGGCGAGGCACCGCCAGAAGAGATGCCTACCACGATCGTTCCCCGGTCAACGATGGCCGGCATGACGAAGCTGGAAAGTGCTGAGCGGTCGACCACATTCACTGGAATGTTATATTCCTGGGCAGCACGGGCGACCGCCTCGTCCACGCGATCGACGCCGCTTGCAGCATGAATCAATACGCGGCCTACCACATCCCCTTTGAAAAAGGAGCGGGGGACCAGCGTTACTTCGTTTCTCGCACCCAGGGCGCACAGTTCGGAATCAAAAGTTGGCGCTACGACCGTGACCTCCGCGCCAGCCCGGCGCAACAAACGGGCCTTGGCCACAGCGGAACCGCTGCCGCCCACCACTAAGCAGGGTCGGTCTTCAATATCGAGAAACACTGGATAATGGCGCATTTTTTACAGTTCCACCGGGGCTTGATTATTTCACGTATCAAAACTGTTTAATACTAAAATACCATGATAAAAATATATAATATTATTATACAATAAGCTACGTTAAAAAATATAATAACATAATAATAATGTATAATATTTTACGCCACCCATGGCTTGCGAGCTTAACCAACCGATTATGGTCTAGCGAGGCGTGACAGCGTCACATTTTTTTAGCCGCTACCCTTAATTACTTCGCCGCCTGGCAGGAATTCGAGCAGAATTACTTCCCCGTACCTTCGTCGGCATGTATCAATTTTAGTGCTAGAGGGTTGAATTCGCTTCGCGAGCAAAAACTTAGCATTTGCTGATCGGTCGTGCGGGCTTGCCGGCAACTGCCGGGCGAAGTGCCTGCCAGGCGTTGTAAATCGCTTCATGGGCCTGCCAGGTTTCGACCGAAAGAATTCGCAGGATCACCAAATTTTCGATACGGCTTACGCCGGTTTCCGTCTCCGGGACATTCGCGCAATTCGCGAGAACCTCATCTTCCATGCCGCGCGGCAGGTCCGGCGCATAGGCGAAGACGGTAGCCATATGAAATGCCCCGTGCCAAAGGCGTGGCAGAGCAGCGATAGCTTCCGGCGTGGTCGCGCGCAGCCGGTCGAGGGCGATGGTGCGCTCGCCTAGGCGAATTTCGAATTCTGAGATAAGGCCGTCGAAATCGAAGACCTCGCCATCCCCATAATGGACGCGTCCAGCGGAGATCATATCGGTCGCAAACATGCGGGAGCTTTGATCCATCGTTATCCGATTGATGCGCTGTACGCGACTGTGTTCGAAGGGTATAGCCTCATCAGGTAAATATTCCAGTAGTGCGCCGGGGCCGACTAGGATATCGACAATTTCGCGCGAGGTTTTGTATTCGAGGCATTTATAAAATTTAGCCGAGGCCGTGGTGGTGAAGAGCGCACGAGTATTAGCGTCGAGCGCGGCATGGAACTCTGATACGTCACCCTCAACAAAGCCACCTGCGGAGTTGAGTAGCAGCATGAACGGTTCGTCATCATGATCTTGGTAGTGGTAACCCTGCCACTGAAAGGGGATGCGCCAGCTATGGGGATCAATCTCGGTCCGACCATTGCGTCGGCGTGCATGTACGTTCATTAACGCATGAGTGCCGACGATCCAGTCGGGATCAGGCTGAACCGGTTGATACATCTGAGGCACTACCTTCGAGCAGTAATACGTCGCGCTCGATCCAGGTTATTACTTTATCGAGGCCAACACCGCCCCGCATATTGGTAAAATAATAGGGCTTCGC
>CAZUXZ010000191.1:0-16695 GCA_964624055.1 uncultured Rhizobiaceae bacterium
GGATTGTGCCGATGCCGTAATACATGAAATATTGCAGCGCAATCATATCCTCGCCAACCTTTGAGACCGCGGAGGGGCTGGCCGGGCGAAAGGGATTATCTTCGCAAATCGGAATCTCGTCCTCCCGCACCTGGCCGTATACTTCGGAAGACGAACAGATGTGGATCAGGGGATCCAATCCGGACAAGCGCACGGCCTCGAGAAGATTGGTCGTGCCAATCGTATTCACGTGAATCGTGTCAGCAGGTAATGAGAAACTGTCAACGACATAGGATTGCGCCGCCAAATGGAAGATGCGGTCGGGCCGCAAGTCCTGCATGAGCCGGATCAGCGAGCCAAGATCGTGCAAATCAGCCGCGTGCAAATGAACCTGATTGAGGATCTTGCCTATATTGTCTCGCGGGCTGCGCCAGCGGACGGTACCGTGTATTTCAACACTGGGGTGGTGTGCGAGACAATAGTCGGCTAGATGGCTACCCACCATTCCGGTGAGGCCGGTAATCAGTATTTTCATGGTCCTTGCATATACCCTTTTTTGGGACCGAAGGCTAAGCTTACCCGGTCCAGGCTGCGTTTTTTTTCACCGCCTCCCAACGAAAACGACGAGAACCCGAATAATGAGATTACCTCCCCCTTCCGAGTTGCCCGCCGTCATTCTCGCCGGAGGACTCGGCACCCGGCTGCGCGCGACGACGGGAGATACCCCGAAAGCAATCGTGCCAGTCGCAGGGAGACCATTCCTCCATCACCTCCTCGACCGATTGAACCAAGCGGGCATTCGCCGAGTAATTTGCTGCACCGGCTTTGGTGCCGAGAGAATTTGGCAAACCATCGGCAGTGAATTCGAAGACATTGCGATCGGCTATTCGCGGGAGGATAAGCCGCTCGGTACAGCTGGTGCACTTTGCCTCAGCGCAGACCAGTGGAATTCCGAATTCGCTCTGGTGATGAATGGCGACACCTTGTTCGGGCTTGATTTGCCGGCCTTTCTTAGTTGGAGCGCCGGCAAGAGCGACCTTGTGGCCTGTCTCGCTCTCGCACCATTTCCTGGCACTGAGCGCTATGGCAGCGTGACGACGGACGAAACAGGGCGCATCACACTGTTTGATGAAAAGGGCAGCTGCACAAGCGACTGGATCAATGCGGGCATCTATCTGATCCGCTACAGCCTACTCGATACGTTTCCGCACCATCGCCCGCTGTCCCTAGAAACCGAGATTTTTCCCACCTTGATCGGCGGCGGTCTCTATGGGCATCGCCAAAACGGACGCTTCCTCGATATCGGCGTGCCAGAAGATTTAGAAGCGGCTCAGAAGTTCGTTTTTGAATAGGCGACTGGTCCGGGATCCCCAATCCCGAATCAGTGCGGCAAAGAATCGAGCAGATCACGCACCCAATCGAAGTCCGCAGCGCGGACAGCATGGTGATTACCAATCGAGAAACTGTTGCGCATGACATTAGTGGCCGAGGCTAAATCACCGACCGTGCGAAATTTATATTCATGTAAGCCCGGCTGCAAAGCAATATTGCCGCAAATGATAGGTCGGGTTTCAACTCCTGCTTCATCCAAGTGCTTCCGTACCACAGCGCAGGAATAGGGCGCCCCGGGCTTGACCGTCACAGGAAAACCGAACCAAGCATGAGCGCCGCCCGGCGTTTCGCGCTGGGTCTGCAGCGTCTCACCATGGGTCGCGAAGACGTCGCCCCACAGAGCGGCGGCCTCCCGTCGCTGGGCCAAAAAACCTTTCAGCTTAGGCACTTGCTCGAGGCCGACCGCAGCCTGAACTTCCGTTAAACGCAGATTGTAACCCGTGTTCACGAAGAGGAACCTCGGATCGATGCCGGGGTAACGTTCGGTGTAGCGCGCCTGATTCTTGGCTTCCCGAATCCAGCCATGTGAGCGCATAATGCGCATCGTATCAGCGATTTCACTGTCGCCGGTCAGACACATGCCGCCTTCAAAAGTGGTGATGTGGTGGGAAAAATAGAAGCTGAAGGTCGACACGCGACCAAACTGACCGAGCGCTCGGCCTTTATAACTTCCGCCCATGGCCTCGCAAACATCCTCAACCAGGATCAAATCATGCCGTTCGCAGAGGGATTGTATTGCGTCCATATCGCAGGGATTACCATAGACATGGACCGGCAGAATCGCGCGGGTCTTGTCGCTTACTGCCCGTTCCGCTTCGTTCAGGTCGATATTCAGTGTCAGCGGATCGATATCAACGATGACTGGCACTAGCCCATGTTGTACTAGCGGCCAAATTGTCGTCGACCAGGCCAGTGCAGGCACGATGACCTCGTCGCCCGGACGCAAACCATCTTCGGTCTGTCTGTTCGCCAGGGAGCCGATTGCCAACAAATTGGCAGAGGAACCGGAATTGCAGGAAATACCCTCAGGCACACCAATGAATTCTGCAAAAATGCGCTCCAACTCGGCAACGCGTTTTCCCATTGTCACGTACGAAGTCAACATGCAATCAACGGCAGCAAGAATCTCATCCACTCCGAAGGTCGGCTCATGTAACTTGAAATGCTTGCCACTCAGCTGGCCCACCTTCTCGATTTCGAGCCGCCAGCTTCGTTCGATGGCGTCGCGAAGCGCCTCGCGCGCCGTTGCCTGGTCGCTGTTCCGTATTTTGCCTAAAGACAAAGCTACTACCTCACCGATTCTCTCATGATATGCTTAAAAAGGACCGCGAAACTCAGTGATTTCTGCCGAATCGCTGCCTTCGGGCAACCAGGAACCGTCACCCTCATTCACTAGTTGGTAGGCGCGCGCAGCGATGGTTCGGTCGTTGGGATAAAACAGACGTTCTAGCGGGCGGGTCGTCGGGCAAGGCGATGGTGCGAAGCCCATCCGGCCGACGGTAATGGTGCATTTGCCTTGCAGCTGCTCAACGGTCTCCGCCACGATCTCCGCTGAAGCACCGCAGCTCAGCCAGCCATTGTCTACGACCAGAAGCCGCTTGGTTTTTTCCACCGATGCCAGGATCGTATCCCAATCGATTGGGCTGAGACTGACCGGATCGATCACCTCGGCGGAAATGCCGACGGATTGTAGATGGTGCCGGGCGCGCAGCGCCTCAATCGCCATATGGCTAATTGCAACGATGGTGATGTCACCGCCCTCGGTCAGAAGACGCGCCTGTCCGAAGGGGGTTTCATAGCTCTCTTCGGAAACATGACCCGATAGGCCATACAACATGCGATGCTCGATAAAAACCACCGGATTGTTGTCACGGATCGCCGCGGCGAGGCAGCCCTTGGCGTCATGCGCCGTGGTCGGCGCCACAACCTTAAGGCCGGGAACATGCATGAACATAGAATGCAGTGCCTGCGAATGCTGCGGCCCTTGGCCCCAGCTTCGGCCGATCGAGGCACGGACCACAAGGGGCACGCGATAGGCTCCATTGAACATATAGGAGAATTTTGCTGCCATATTGATTAATTGATTCATGCAGAGCAGTAGGAAATCCATCCGCTGATGCACATGTATCGGTCGCATGCCTGCGAGGGCGGCCCCCACTGCCATGCCGGTCATCGCATCCTCAGCCAGCGGCGTATCAAAGCAGCGCTCGGCGCCAAACTCCTGGTGCAAATTCATGGTGGTGCCGTAATGGCCCTTATGATCGTCGACCCCCTGGCCAAACACAAAAACGCTGTCGTCGCATGCCATTTCCTGGCGCGTTGCCTCGAATAAGGCCTGGCTATAGGTGATCTCGCGCAAAGCAGGACTATCCGTAGACATGCCGGTTCAATGCATCCGCCGTAGGGTACGGGGCTGCCTCCGCCAGAGAGAAGGCCTTTTCGATCTCCGCGGCGATTTCGCCGTCGAGAGCTGTCCTCGTGTCTTCATCCAATCGCTCGGCAAGAACCCCCACCGGGTCAGTGGAGAAGTGCTCGCTCTCCTCGACAGCATCACGGTAGCTTGCGTCCCAGTCCTCCTTCGGGCCAACGTGTTCTCGCCAGCGCGAGGTTTTACATTCGAGATAGCGCGGGCCTTGGCCGTCGCGAATTTCGCCCGCCAGTTCTTCGGCAGCGCTACGGATCGAAAAAATATTTCCGTCGTTGATTTTGCAACCCGAGACACCATAAGAGGAAAACCGCGCCGCCAACCCCGGGCCCGACATGCGGCTTTCGACCGAAGAGTGAATGGCCAAGCGATTGTTCTCGCAGACGAATAGCATCGGTAAGCGTTTCAGAGCAGCAAAATTGATCGCTTCATGAAAAGCGCCCTCGTCGGCGGCCCCTTCGCCGAAAAAGCAAACCACAATCGCTGTTAAGCCTTGCGACTTGGCAGCAAAGGCATGCCCCACCGCAAGCGGAATATGGGTAGCGACAATGGCCGACATGCCCATGACGTTGGCGGCCGGATCGACCAGATGCATAGATCCTGCCTTGCCGCCAGCGCAACCGGTTTCGCGGCCGAATAGTTCCGCGATCATCGCCTTGAGATCACCGCCTTTGGCAAGATAGAGGGCATGCCCGCGATAGGTCCCGTAAACGACGTCCTCGGGTGTGAGAATATCGCAAACGCCAACAGATACCGCCTCCTGTCCGATTGACAAATGAATGGGGCTCTTGACCAGATCGCTCGAATAAATTCGAGCGACTTCTTCTTCGACCCGACGAATCCGAAGTACAGATTTGTACAGTGCGGCCAAGCGCTCGGACGAGAGGTTAACATGTTCTTCTATCATCAAATTCCAACGAACCAATTTTAATATGTCCCCGCCACTCTCACCGATACCTGGAGCGGCAAAAGCCGCGAAATGGCGCGCAGGTAACCCTACATACCCGAACGGGCAGCGCAACCTACATAATTCCATATGTGCGCCGTCGATCGGAGACATCACCGCGTCGTGAACTAGGAGCGCCTGTCGCTTTTTGTTCCCTCCAAGAGCAGGAGAGGATCCGTACAATCCGCCAGCGGGTGGGGTGCAAAGGCACAGGCGCGCAGAAGTTCGAGCCAGCCCTCAGGCGCGGGGCGCGAGATCGAATAGGGCAGATAATCCAGATCCTCCCCCCGCGCTAACAAAACTCTCGCCCATCGCGATAACTTACCGTGCAAACTGTGCCGCCTTTTTTCTTCGGCGATTCGAATCGTGTGGCGCATATCGGGAACCGTCAGCAATACCCGACCCTTGGGGACCAACACGCGATGAATTTCACTCAAGACGGTCACAGGTTCTGAAATGTATTCGAACACGCTGGACGCGACGGCCAAATCAAAAGATTCGCAAGCGAAGGGCAGACTCGCCTCCGGTTCAATGGCGCGCCACGACACCTTGTCGCCACCCGGCATGGTCTCGGCGGCCCGCAGCATTTCGCTCGAAATATCACAGCCCGTTACACGCCAGCCTTGCGCAGCCATGGCGCGGGCCAGCTCGCCGCTACCGCAGCCGAAGTCGAGCACCTGCGCGTTCGGCGCGACGCCCGCCGCGCAGGCGACAATGAAACGCTCGATACGCCCAAGCATAATACCGCCCGGCGCGTAATTATCTCTCCAACGACCAGCCACACGATCAAAATACGATTGTACTGAGCGTGTGGAAGACACCCCCCTGTTCCTCGATCAAGTCTTGCGCCATGCGCCGGTACAATCCAACACCTGCTTATCGGCCAGGAGCGCATGATCGGCTTCACGGAACTGGCGGTGGCCGACCAGAAGGGCAACAACATCGGCCCGTCCGAGCGCCGTTTCCAGTGCGGTTAATTTGACATTAGCGAGACCCGCCAGATCAGGCGGCAGTTCTGTTACATTTGGCTCAACTACGAGGACGGTGAGTTTGCCATCTGCCGCCAATCTCGCTACGATCTCAAGTGCTGGGCTACCGCGCAGGTCGTCGATATCGGGCTTGAAGGCGATGCCGAGGCAGGCGACGGTGGCACCGCCGCCCTCCACCAACGTCGCGCGCACCTGCGCTGCGACATGGTGCGGCTTGGCGTCGTTTACCTCACGTGCGGCGCGGATCAAATTGGCCTGTTCCGGCGCGGAGGCAACGATGAACCAGGGATCAACAGCGATGCAATGGCCACCTACGCCGGCACTTGGCGTCAGCACATTCACCCGGGGATGCTGATTGGCCAGCTCTATCACCTCCCAGACATCAATATCCTGTCCATCGCAGATCATTGACAATTCGTTGGCGAAAGCAATGTTGACGTCGCGATAAGCGTTCTCAACCAGTTTTGATAGCTCCGCTGTGCGTGCGTTGCTGAGCGTGATCGCGCCATGCACGAAGGATGCGTAAAAATCACGCGCCCGCTCAGCGGAATGTTGGTCTATACCTCCGACTGTACGATCGTTTCCGAGCAGCTCCTGCATCAGTCGGCCCGGCAGCACGCGTTCGGGGCAATGGGCGAGATAGACGCGGTTACTGTCATCAACTTCCACTTCGTCCTCGCGGAAGCGGAGATCAGGTCGCGCCCTGCTGATCCACACAGCCATTTGTTCCGTAGTGCCGATGGGGACGGTGGACTCGAGGATAATCAGATTGCCCGGCGCGAGATGTCTGGCGAGCTCCTTGCAGGCGGCCTCAATGGCCGAGAGGTCAGCGCCACTTCTATCCTCAAGCACCGGCGTCGGCACCGCTAGGACGAAGACATCCGCCGCTACCGGCTTGCGAGAAGCTACCAAATTTCCACTGCCGACGGCGGTTTTCACGAGAAGATCAAGATCGGGCTCAACCGATGTGAAGCTACAGCTATTAATCGCCTCAATCAGGTCTGGATTAGTGTCAACGCCATGGACACACATGCCCTTGGTTGCGAGAAGCGCACCTGTCGGCAGGCCAACATAGCCGAGGCCGAGAACACAGACTTTCATGGCCAAACTCCCGTCTCGAGGATTTCCACGATCTGTTGGCCTGCTTTTCCATCGCCGAAAGGGCTCGTCGCCCGGCTCATAGCGCCATGATGAGCACTGTCCAGAAGCAGGCGATTGGCTTCGTCAACAATTTTTTCTTTATCAGTTCCGACCAAGAGGGCACAGCCCGACGCCACGGCCTCGGGCCGTTCCGTGTTTTCGCGCAGCACCAAGGTGGGCACACCAAGGCTTGGGCTCTCCTCTTGAATGCCACCGGAATCGGTAAGAATGATATGCGCCTGCATCATGAGATAAGTGAAGGAAAAATAATCGACCGGTTCAATCAGATGGACCCGTTCAGCGACGGACTTGTCGAGCGTACCCAATATATCATAGACCGTGCCGCGCACATTGGGATTGAGATGAACGGGAAAGACGAGCTCCGTATCTGCGTGACTGGTGACAATGGCCCGCAGCGCGCTGCATATGCGTTCCATTGGCGCGCCGAAATTTTCCCGCCGGTGGCTGGTCACGAGTATGAGACGCTTGGCGGAATCGAGGTAGAAAAATTCCTGGGCCTTGTCCCGTCGCATCGCGTAGTTCTGTTCCAAGCGGCTAGTGATATCGGCGAGTGCATCGACAATAGTGTTGCCAGTAACATATATTTCGTCACCATTGATACCCTCCCGCACTAGATTATCGCGCGCCGCTTCCGTTGGCGCGAAATGGAACTGCGCCAAGCCGGCTACCAGTCGACGATTTCCTTCTTCCGGCCAGGGCGAATAATTATCGCCGGTCCGCAGACCGGCCTCCACATGGCCGACCGGAATACGCTGATAATAAGCAGCGAGCGCGGCAGCAATGGCGGTGGTTGTATCGCCCTGAACGATTACTAAATCCGGCGTGTCGGTGGTGAGAATCTCCTTCATGCCCAACAGAACGCGAGCCGCCACATCGACCGGCCCTTGATCGACCGCCATGACATTGAGATCGTAATCCGGAACGACGGACATGAAGCGAAGCGCCTGATCAAGCATTTCGCGATGCTGACCCGTAGCGCAGACCCGAGCATCGAACGCATCGGCGCGGGCGAGCAAGGCATGCACCACCGGCGCTAACTTGAGCACCTCGGGCCGGGTGCCGACGACGAGAAGAATCCTGCGTTTGCGCATTGTCATCGGACGCTGCCACTCCCATGCTTCAAAATCGCCTCCGCGAACAGCCGACTGGTACGTTCTTGCAGCACGGGCCGGTCGTAGGCTTCACGGGCACGCCCCAGTGCTGAGTCGGAAATCGCGACGCGCGCCGCTTGGTTGCTCAGCATATGGCGGACGCCTTCGGTCAACTGGCCAATATCCCGAGCGGTGACCGCGTGGGCGATTCCGTGGCGCGCTGCCTCGATGGCGATAGGCAGATCGGGGGGGGCATAAACTAAAATAGGTGTGCCGCTAGCCATATAAGCAGCGCTCTTTGCCGGCAGAGAATATTTGATGAAGTCATGGCTCTCGGTATCGAACGCAACAGGCAAAAATAAAAGATCGGCAGCGCCAGTCTCTGCGAGGAGTTTCGCTCGGTTATCAGCGCTGGTAAATTCGGTAAACATGCCGCCAAGTTCGGACATCAGCTCGTCATCCGGCGGCGCTGCGGTGAGGACCCTGAAGCGCACCTGGAGCCCCAACGCATTGAGCGCCTCCACTGCGCGGCTCATATCTTCCAGGCCGGTATAGGCAGCATGCCGGTGAATTGTCCCGGCATAGAGAATAGTGAAGGGTTGCGCCGGTGTGCCGCGCTCAGCCAGAGGGCGGTACCACTCTGCAACATCGACAGACACAGGCAAGGCATGGAAGGGCTGGTCATAGGCCGCGCTGTAGGCGTCACACATGGCATCGCTAATACCGAAACGGAGCGCCGCCTCGTCGAGCAGGGCGCGAAGCTCTGCATCGAGGAAACGGCGCTTGCGCGCCGCACCGACGCCCTTGCGATAATGCTGGGCCATCCAATTGTCCCAAATTTGCACCGCGACCGGCACGCCAAGATGACGGCCAATCTGCCGAGTAAGGCGAACAAGAGCGAACTCCGCCGGCGCGGCAAAAACGAGATCAGGCGAAAAATCGTCGAGAAACCGCTTCAAGCCGTCACTGAGGCAGGCATCGACCGGATATAGCCAGCCGCGCTCATGCAGATAGCGCCTGAGCTCCGCGGCTATTCCGGACCGACCCACGCCGCCCAAGGGAGCAACGCCACCCCCGCCCGCCGCCGGATTGCCGCGCAGGGCGGAGATCAAACGCAATGGCCAGACCCGTCGGAGCTCCTCCATGCCTAGCCCGTAATAGCTATCGCAGATGATCCGGTCGGCCAGCATAATGGCACTCTCACCACAAAGCTGGGCAATGTGTCCCTTCGGCCAGCCGTTAAACAGCGCGCTCAAGGCGATGCCTGTGCCCTCCTGGGTGTTGAAAGGCATTCGCGCCAGCACGAGGATTTTAGGATGGTTGCTAGAGATTGCTTTATGCCGATAAGGCTGGGCGATCACCGTTGGGTGCAGGCTGATAGCGCAGCGCATCAAGTTGCGAATATATTTTTTCGATGCGGCGCGCAAGACCGTTGTTCAACCGCTCCAATTCACTAAGGCAAATGATATCTTCGAGTTGTTGAAATTTCCTATTCCGATAGGTGATATCGTCGCTTGACGGCCAATTGTTGTGCCGTCGCGTATACATGCCGGCAAGCATAACGATCTGTTCCTGCGTCAAGTGCGGCTGGTCAAGCCCAGAAAACGAAATCATTGCGGGCAGAAGGTCGGCGCAGTGACTGAGCATATCCTCGTATTTGACGATAAGAAAATCTTCTGGGCGCTCCTGGATCGCCGCGATCCATGTCTCATGATGCGTGACATATTGGCTGCTCCAATAGACGAGGAAAGATTCGCTTTCTGACAACCCTTCATACTTTTCACCCGATAGCACATGTCCTTCCCGCTTGGACACGTAGGATAGTTCAAAATCAACATCGTCAAGGGTATAGCTCTCAAGTGTATAAAGCGATTTGATCGCCTCGAATGGATTTCTATAAATCGTCATCGCACGTCGATAATTCGGATGATAATGCGAATGAGTTTTTGCAAACTTGGTGCCACCATTAAAATGGGAGTGATTAAACTCATCGTGACTATGAACCGACGGACAGTAATTTCCCATCTCCGCATTCGTCATTTTTCGAAACTCACCTGTTTTTCGGTAATGCAGTACCGTCGCCATTGT
This sequence comes from uncultured Rhizobiaceae bacterium, assembly GCA_964624055.1. Classification (GTDB taxonomy): domain Bacteria; phylum Pseudomonadota; class Alphaproteobacteria; order UBA828; family UBA828; genus PTKB01. The sequence goes on from CAZUXZ010000191.1 coordinate 10,072, forward strand.
GAAGCGTATCCAGGCGATACCGCAGCGGGGGTAATCTGCCAATAATATTGTCTTTTCGTCCACTCGCTGCAAAAGCCGTTCCCGATCGTAGACCTCGACTACCCTTTTAAGGACAGCCTTCGAAACGAAATTACGTAAAAACGCAGGCGACAACGCCTTTATGTTTTGATTGGCTGCCAACCCAGTAAGAAATTTATAGACCTTTTGAGACAGCCATAGTTTTAGACGCCCAATTAACCGCCTTATCATTCGTTTACCTCGGGAGAATACATATCAGCCATTCACAATTTCTTTTGAAACCAAATTACAGAAATTGCAACCGTATCAAAGTTTTTCGCCGCCACCGCGATAGTGCTTTGTCGATGCTGGATCACAAGGCAACGGGAAGATAGACGGAATAGCGCTGCACGATCGCAAACGCTTGAGCCGTGGCCTTGGCCATGATGTTGGCGTGGCGCCGGGTCAAACCTTCCGAGACTTTCCTGAAAAAGATCCGATAAGCATTTTTACTTCGGTGAGTATTTACACCGCAGAGTGTTCAATTTCTGTAACACGTCGGGTCAGTACGGCCGGACAACGCGTCTGTAAACTCGAATCTCTAGCGCCCGATGGCGTAAAGCCCCCAATCAATCAGCGATCTGCGACATATTGGGCTCACTTTATTCAGAAGCGCGGCACAACGCGGGAGCCGTCAAAGGTGATTATATGCTTATACGCCAATACAATGATTGGCGTATATTTGTTAGACATGGCGGCGCTACGAATAGGAAGAGGATGCAGAACCGACATTTCGCCGTCGCACCAAAATATCGTGATAGAGATTGGCTAAGCGCTGGGTCTGGCGGGACTGAGCGAACTCGCTAGAAATGAGGTCGCCGGCGGCGCGGCCGATGCGCCGACGTAATTCCTTGGATTCTGCAAATCGTTTGATCCCCTCGGCCAGCAACGTGTCGTCACCGGTCGCGGCGAGATAGCCGGTTTCCATATGGCGCACCGCGTCGCGTGTGCCGCCGGCATCAAAGGCGATAACCGGTCGGCCACAGGCCATGGATTCGAGCACCGTATTGGCAAGGTTTTCGTCACGCGAGGGGGTAACCGAGAAATCGGCGGCAGCGTAGATACTCGCCATATCTCTGGGTGCCTCGCGATAACCTGCGAGGCGAAGATTGAGCGGCTGCTCACCCCGCCAGCTCTCACCGCCAACGCCGGCCAAAAGCAATACACAGTTCGGCATCGCTCCCAGCAACTTGAGTGCAGCGATGAGATGCTGCCCACCCTTGCGCGGATTGCCGTCAAGAATATGGGCAGCAAACAATATAACGGTAGCGTCTTCAGGAATATCCAACTCGGCCCGGGTAGCAGCGCGGGCAGCCTCGGCCGCCGGCATGTTAAAGCGCTCCTCGTCAACGCCAGTGGCGATGCGCACGCAGGGGAAGTCGCGGAGTAACGGACTGGTGCGGTGGATACCTTCCATCCAGCTCGACGGCGCAATGAATGTGATGTCGCTCTTCGCATAGGCCGCCCGTTTGCGGCGCCAGAGATGCGCGGTGACATCGTGGCGGACCGGCGGATAGGCGCTCAAATCCGGGCAATGGCCGCAGCCTTCGCGCCAGCGCTCGCAAGAGCCAGAAAAGGCGCAATGCCCTGTGGCCGGCCAGATGTCCGAGAGCCGCCACACCAGCGGTGCCCGGAAGGACATGCGCGGCAGCGCGGAGGTCGCGAGATATCCGCCATGAATGTTGTAGAGCTGAACGATATCGACCTCCTGCATCCAGCGGTGACGCAATGCCCGTGCAGAAGAAGGCACATGAACATATTGTAGCCCGCTGCGGGTCGAGAAAGCCTCCCAAGCGCGATCCCACAGATACGCCGGGCCTCGCGGCCAGATGCTTTCAATTGTCTCGTCGTTGGACTGCTTGTGGCGCACCAGCATGCGCGAGCGGTGGCCCGCTGCGGCGAGACCATGATGAATACGTAGCGCTGCCTTTGCCGAACCGCCAAGAATGTCCGCCGTTGAGAAATGAACGATGGAGAGCGCCCCTTCCCTCATCGCGTCGCTTCCTGGTGCGAGGACGGCCCCGTCTGGGGTAGCCGAAGCTCAAGAAACGCCTGATGCCAAAGCTGAAACATTAAGGCACCCCAAACGAGATTGGTATTGTCCGCCCGCCCTTCCACATGCGGGGTGACGTAACGGTCGTAAAAATCCGGGCGAAAATACCCCTGAGCTGAAAGTCGTGCCGGGCTCAGCAGATCGCCAACCATATCGCGCAACGGGCCACGCAGCCAAAGCTTGAGCGGAATGACAAAACCTTTCTTAGGCGCGTCGACATAGGATTTAGGCAGCAGCGGCGCCACGGCTTCACGCAGCGCGCGCTTATAGGGGCGAAAGCCGGTGCGCAGGCTTGCTGCCATGTCGAACACGTTCTCGACGAATTCGTGATCAAGAAACGGCGTACGCACTTCAAGAGAATGGGCCATGGAGAGTCGGTCTGTCATGAGCAGAAATTCATCAGCGAGCTGCGTCTCCATGTCCATGCGCGTGATGGCATCACGTACGGAAGGCGCTGGCGCGTCGCGCATCGTGGCGTAAAGAAAGTCCGCAGTGTCGACCACGGGCAGCATATCGGGTTCAAGCACAGCAGAGCGCTTTTCCGCATCGCTAAGATAATAATGACGATCAAAATATTCCCGCGCGAAGCGCTTCCGACTACGCATCACTGGCAGGGCGCGGCCCGCGAAATGGCGCCAGCGCAGATAATCACCAAATACCTCGTCACCGCCAACACCAGTGAGCCCGACCTTAACCTCCTGGCTCATGAATTTAAAAATCGTCCAGGATGGTAGGCCACCGCCATAGGGCTCGTCGAGATGCCAAGCCATGCTCGGCAAATCCGCGATCAGACTTTCCGGATCGACAACGATCTCGTGATGCTCCGCACCAAGCTTTGTAGCAAGCTTTCGAGCGAGCGGTAATTCGTTCCACTTCTCCTCTCCCGGACCAGTGAAACCAACGGAATAGGTGCTTACCGGCTTACCGCGCTTGGCCAGGAGCACCGCTATAGCAGAAGAATCGATCCCGCCAGAGAGCGAGCAGGCGATGGGAACGTCGGAGAGCGTCCAGCGGTCCACCGCGTCGGTAAGACTCTCACGGATGCGTGCCGCGACCTCCGCCGGCGCCAGTCGCTCTTTGCCGAATCGGGTGCGCCACCAACGCGTGATCGTCAGCTCGCCTGTCTTAAGATCGTACAGCAGGTAGTGCGCAGCCGGAAGCTTGCGCACCGACTGAAAGATGGAGGCCGGGCCTGGTACGAACATTAGGCTGGCATAGTGATAGAGGCTCTCAGCATTGATGTTTCTGTCGACAAAAGGCAGAGCCATCAGGGATTTGAGCTCAGAGGCGAAGGCGAAGCGGGCGCCACCGGCATGATAATACAGAGGCTTGATGCCAAAGCGATCACGCGCGCAGAAGAGGATCTTCTCCGTCTCGTCATAGATGGCGAAGGCGAACATACCGTTCAACCGCACCAGCATGGAAGCGCCTTCGAGCGCATAATAATGCAGCACGATCTCGGTATCGGAATGATCGCTGGCGAAGCGGACACCGCGCGCTTCGAGCTCTTTGCGCAAATCCGGTGCGTTGAAGATCTCGCCGTTAAAGACGATGGTGTAGCGCCCGTCCGCCGTGGCCATAGGCTGGCGACCACCATCCATATCAATGATCGCCAAGCGCTGCATAGCGAGCGACAGGCCATCTTCAGGAAACCGCGCCACGCCGCTATCGTCGGGTCCGCGATGCGCCATCAGCCTATTCATGGCGTCGATCCAGGCCGGCTCCTGGACGCCGTAAATTCCTACAATGCCGCACATCGCTTTTACTGCCCAGCCGATCGACGTCTAGCAGCCGCGCCGACGCAAAATTTCTTCCGCGCGCGCTTCCCGCTCGTCGGCCGACATCGGCCTATCGGTGGCATAAAGTTCGAGCCAGACCGGCGAGATGAAGCTCCGACCCTCGGCACTCCAAAAATGCGCCTCCATACCCGGCACTTCCATCGCCGGAACACCAAGTGGCGCACTATTTTCAACGCAATCGGCAAATTCGGAGATCGCAGCCTCAAGTTCGGCGGCGCCGTTTTCCAGCACCTTCTGATTAGTGTGGACGACGTCCTCGCCATATTTCGAGAAGATGGTCTCTGCCGGCATGAGCTTGCCGGCAGTGTCCTGCAAGATTTTGAAATAGATTGCCATCTCATGCCAGCCGGTATGAAACGGATAATTGTTTATCATCATGCTGGGTATATCGTTGATTGGACCGATCCAAAAGCCACCACCACACTCACCAATAGCAATCTGGCTCTCTGTAGCGGCATAGAGATAAAAAAATTGTTTAGAAACTTTCAGGCTCGTTGCATCAACGAACATACCGTTGAAGGCGTCGGACATGCCGGGAGGTAGGTTCCGGTCACCGACCAGCAAAACCTGGTAGCCGCGATCGTTCAGGTGGCGGACCGCGCGCAGATATGTAGTGACTTTGCTGCCAGACCTGAGATAGGCATCTGGCAGATCCTTCGATGCGCGCAGACGCAGATAAAGGCAACAGCGTTTCTGCACGCCGCCCGCTGCCTGCCGCAGCGCGTCTTCAATGACGCGTCGGTCCCGTTCCGGCAATCGGAGCGGTTTGGCCGGCACCTCTCGAAGTAGGCGAAAATAGAATGGATGCCACTTGTCCATAGACGGACGTCCCTCTGGGAGGCGGCATTTGGGCATCGCTTCGTAATAGGTTTCGTAGGTAGTCACTCTACCGGCCGGCAGCACCAGGCGAAGAAATGCGCCGATCATGGCAAAAAAGGGTTGGCGCCAAGGATCCCAATAGGGAAACAGGGGGACGGTACTGGCATGTTCGTCATCGGGATGAAATTGCCGGACGAACGGCCGGCGAAACGCGATGGGTATGAACACTAGATCTATATCCGGCCAGATCCGGTCGATGTAGCGATTGTGTGTCCCCGGAAGATAGGCAAACAGGATTACGACCCGCTGCCCAGCCCGGTCGCGGCGCAGAATATCAGGCGCCGTAATCGTATAGCCAAAGCCACCAATATCGTGGATCACTACCAGATCCGCCACCGCGATCTTACGCCAATGTTTGAGCAGGACGGCAACGCCGACCACGGCGACAAGCAGCATCGATAGGGCAATGCTCAGCAGACGGAATGCCCATTTGATCGATCTTGGCATCTTTTGCGCGGTGATTTATCCGACCTGCTCGGCCAAAGCCCAATTACAGAAATCGTCCTCGCCGGAGTGAATCCATTCGCCGAGGGCGGCAATATCCGGCGCCGATCTGAGTGCCGTGAGATTCGCCACGGTGAGAGATGCCTCCAGGCTCGCCACGGCATCCTTGCGAAAGGAAAATTGCAAGCTGCTAAGCGGCGTCGGCCGCAGTGCAAAGGTGCCGAAGGCATACTTCTTCGCGAGTTCCCACTCGGTCGTCGTGAGCGATGGCACCGTTTCCAGGTGTCGCAATCGGGCGAGATAGGATTTTCGATCATCAAAATCAACGGTAAAGCCAAGCCGGTCATAGCGCCCGGTTCCGGCTGTGAGCACCGGTATGCCACGATAAGCGGCCTCAATTCCGATGGTACCGCGTACAGTCAGGCAATAATCCATAATCGAGAAGAGCGACAGCGTGCTTATGTCACTCGATGCCTCGATAAGACGTATATGCCCCGGTGTCTCACCAAGCACCTGGCGCATAACGGTCACTTCGGAATGCTCGGCCGAATGTTTATCTCGTACATCCTTGACGATATTGGCCGGGTGAATTTTGATGACCCAATTGAGACGTGTATTGTCGCGCGCGACCTTCAATACTTCACAATACCATTCCTCATAATCGTCAAACAAATCCTCTCCCCAAAAGAAGGTGCCATCCCAAAAAATATGCGGAAAGAGAACTACGGTCTTTTTGTTGGGATCAAGTTTGAGGCGCTCGATCAGCGCTTGCTTTTCGACCGATGATACATGAAATTGCGTGCCCACTTCGCCATACCACTCACCGCTCGTATAGCTGTCGGTCAGTTCGCGCTCGCTCGCCGCTTGATAGGCGGCGCACCAATTTAATTCTGAGATTCTCCGCCAGCTTTCAAACGACAGGGAATGATGATGCAGATGGCTGTTATGTTTGCCGAAACGCTTCATCACGATCCGCCCATTGCGATGCGCCACATTCCATGTGTAAACCGGAATGCCGCCCTCCATGCACAGATAGGACATTTCGCCGAAAGGCGTGTACCCGCGATCTGACAGCACGAGCGCCGCTGGTCGATGCCGTCGCAACAATTTCCGCGCCGCTTCGACGGCGCCGATCGAGCGCGCAAGGGCATCGGCCAAAATGTGACGCGTCGCAACATCGTCCAGATTAAACCGACCCTGCCTTTGACTGCGCATGAGGGACGACATGGCAATCTTGCCACAGGGCACGCCGTCATATTCAAAAACATGCAGTTCAGATTTTTGTTGGATACCGGCAATCGCCCGGTCAGCGGCCAAGCGGGCGGCCATGCTTACTTGTGTCGATAGCGGGTTGAGGCGCCCGAGGCCGAGAAAACGATAGGCCGCCGCACC
>CAZUXZ010000192.1:0-10072 GCA_964624055.1 uncultured Rhizobiaceae bacterium
AAACGATAGTGAAGCGTTCAAATGGTGCCAGAAGGCTGCCGAACAGGGCCTTTCAGAGGCTCAGCACAACCTAGGTCATATGTACAGTAGTGGCAGAGGCGTGCCGCCAAACGAAGCTGAAGCAATAATTTGGTACCACAAGGCTGCCGAACAAGGTCATGCAGACGCCAAGCAATATTTAAAGAAGTTAAAAACCAAATAATATCGGCCATTTATAATTTTTATGTATCGAGAGAGACGGCTTTTCTGGAAATGAATTACAGAAGCGCGGCGCTGCTCAAGACGGTACCCCTATTGTAAAGATGGCAGAAGCGCTACTGTTGAATTGATGGAAGGTTGGCGTCCTCTTCACAAACTCAGCCCAATCCTCTGCTGCCTGAGGAACCACTTTTGGGCAACCATAGGAAGCCCCTCCCGTTACGGCTATTGAACCCGTCGCTCGGGCCCGTGAGCCTTGAGCCATGCATGAAGCCGTTTAAGAGAATCAGGCATAGACTAATAACTTTGTGTGGTCAGTACTAGCGGACCTGCAAACAATAGTCATAGGATGACAGTAGATTTTAGGGTGCTGTGCCGATGAGTTAGAACGAATTAGGAGGCGACGCCGAATGAGTGACACGACCAAAACAAATTTGAACGTCGAGACCGAAACCCTTCGGAACCTATATGTAACCATGCGACGTATCAGGGCTTTTGAGGATAAAACAGCAGACCTGTTTCAAGAAGGCGTCGTTAAGGGCACTGCCCACAGTTACAAGGGAGAGGAAGCGATTGCCGCAGGTGTGTGTGCCACGCTCAGAGATGACGATATCATTGCATCCTACCACCGCGGTCACGGGCACTGCATCGCGAAAGGTGCTAAGATTGACCGTATGATGGCTGAGCTTATGGGGCGCCAGACCGGCTACTGCCAAGGTCTCGGTGGGTCCATGCACATCGCTGACATGGAACTAAACATAATGGGTGCCAATGGCATCGTAGGCGCTGCAATGCCACTAGCTACCGGTGCAGGACTCGCCGCCAAACTGCAAGGAACCGATCGGGTAGCAGTTGCCTTCTTCGGTGATGGTGCCTCCAATCAAGGCGTTTTCCACGAATCACTCAACCTCGCGGCTGTCTGGAAACTACCTGTCATCTTCGTGTGTGAGAATAATCAATATGCCCTTACGACGTCCTATCGAAACACGACAGCTGTATCGCAGGTATCTAATCGTGCAGGATCATATGAGATACCAGGCATCACGGTAGACGGGAATGATGGTGTCGAGGTGTACCTCGTCCTTCGTGAAGCTGTGGAAAGGGCACGCTCCGGTCAGGGCCCAACACTGATTGAGGCAATGACTTATAGGCACGGGCAGCATTCACTGCGTGTGAACTTGCAAGATCCACGACCCGAAGACGAGGTCCAATCGTGGATGGATCGCGACCCAATAAACAGGATGGAGAAGAGGCTAAGCGAAGAAGATGACTTTTCAACTGATGAATTTGATGCCACGACAAGGAAGGTCGATGAAGAACTAGAAACGGCTGTTGTGTATGGTCGCGAAAGCCCAGAGCCACCTGTGGAGGCCATGCTTGATGCAGTGTACGCACCCCACGCAACTTATGCCGAGCCCGGGCCCGATACAGAGCGCACCCTGTCCTACTCAGAAGCATTGAATGAAGCCCTAGACCAAGAAATGCTTCGCGATGACAGCGTGTTCCTGATGGGAGAGGACGTCGGCACCACAGGGGGAATCTTTGGCGTGTCCAAAGACCTGTTGGAGCATCATGGGGCTGAGCGAGTGCGTGACACTCCGATCTCAGAAGCAACCTTTGTCGGATGTGGCGTAGGTGCAGCAATCGCTGGCATGAGGCCAGTTGTCGAAATTCAAATCTTCGACTTTGTGGCACTGACTATGGACATGCTAGTGAATCAGGCAGCAAAATTTCGTTTTATGCTTGGTGGGAAGCCCAGCGTCCCATTGGTAGTAAGGGGACCTCAAGGCGGGGGTATCCGACTCGCAGCGCAACACAGTCAGAGCTTGGAGGCCTGGTTTACGCACGTGCCGGGTCTGGTGGTGGTCGCACCTTCAACTCCATACGATGCGAAAGGCCTTCTCGTCGCCGCAATTCGCGACGACAACCCGGTAATATTTTTAGAACAGAAACTTCTCTACCTTGGCGGTAGCGGTCCCGTGCCGGAAGAACTATATGCGATCCCACTCGGCAAGGCCGATATTAAACGCGAAGGTACCGATGTCACCGTGGTCGCCACATCAGCGATGGTTCCAAGAGCACTAAGCGCCGCTAAAGTGCTTGAGAGAGATGGTATCAGCGTGGAGGTTATTGACCCCCGCACGCTCCAACCACTCGACGAGGAGACAATCCTGGCGTCAGTACGAAAAACCAATCGCCTTCTGGTTGTGCACGAAGCTTGGGTTCGAGGCGGTTTTGGTGCCGAAATTTCAGCAATGGTTGTCGACAAGGCTTTTGATTACCTTGATGCGCCGATCGCACGCTTGGGAGCACCGCACACGCCAATGCCATATAATGACCGACTTGAGCTTGAAGTAATTCCATCACAGGAACGAATAGCAGAGGCACTACGGGAACTAATATAAAGCGCGCAACCAATGCGTCGGCTATGGAATTAGAGTAGAAAAACTTATCACAGCGTCAAACTCCGTCCTTGATTCCATTCACTAAACCTGAGGTGTCTAGTCGATCAATTTCAATCGATCTTAGCAACCCCAGCGCCAAACAAAAACGCAATGACGGCTAGGTTGGCAGTCAGCTTTTTCATGCCCGTAGCCCTAGCCAACCTGATGAAAATGTCGAGTTCTGTCGCCCAAGCGAGTCGGATGACAGCCTCCCCTTAGGTTGTTATTTTTGAATCGCGGATTGAAACTATAACCACAAACCACAAAAGCCGTCTGGGAGAATTTCGTGTTCAAACACCACACCGCAGAGATTGGCAATGTCCGGCTGCATTATGTGACGGTTGGGAATGGCCCACAGGTACTTTGTCTTCTCCATGGTTGGCCGCAAACCTGGTGGGAATGGCGTCGGGTTATGCCGGCATTAGCCGAACATTTTACGGTCGTCGCTCCCGACATGCGGGGCCTCGGTGACTCGTCCTGCCCGCCGGGCGGGTATGACAAGCGCAATGTTGCAAATGACATTTGGCGGTTAATGCATGAGGTACTTGGCCACGAGCGTTTTTGTCTAGCTGGCCATGATTGGGGCGGACCGGTTGCCTACGCTTTAGCCCATGCGCATGCTAACGCCGTGGACCGCCTAGCCGTTCTTGATGTGGTCGTTCCCTTTGGTAGCCCGGAAGCTCTGACCTGGGGCGGCAAGCGTTGGCATCACGGCTTTCATTGGGTCCAAGACCTGCCAGAAACGTTGGTAGCAGGGCGTGAGCGGATGTATCTCTCTTGGTTTTACAACAACCTCGCCTATGACCCCTCGGCTATTACGCCGCAGGACATTGATGAATATGTGCGCGCCTATTCCCAACCTGGAGTGTTGCGGGCAGGCTTCGAATATTATCGCGCTACTCCCACGGATATCGCCCACAATAACGAAAACATGAAAACGAAACTTGCAATGCCGGTTTTGGCTCTAGGTGGAAGTGGTGGTAAAGGACGCGGCTCACAAGTTTTGGAAAACATGCAGGAATTGGCAACCGATGTGCGAGGTGGCGAGATCGCACATTGTGGTCATTGGCTGCCAGAGGAGCAACCCGATGACGTGGCGCGTGAGATGCTACAATTTTTTTGCCAAACCTCCTGAGTGCAAGCTATTTGAGTGTAACGAAGTGGGATCGTGAAAAATCTATTGCTGTTAATAAGTCACGGTCGCGTCTTACTGGCAGATAATCTCCTAGGCAGGATCCGTTGATCTTTCAACGCGCCACGACTTTCCAACAAGTTGCTCACCAAGCACTTCCTTGCCAAACTCATCGTATCGATAAGCGAATGCGGGGGCGTGGGGGGTGCTGAGAGACGAAGTCGTCGAAATTGCCGACATCTATGTGCCAAAGGCACGGCGTAAAACCCTTGATCAAACGACGGTCGCTTTGCTCGCAGAAAGTATTCTGGAAGAGGGCATGAAGATTCCGATCCAGCTGCGCAAGGGTGATAATCGCTATGTTCTAGTCGATGGCCTGCATCGTTTGGAGGCTTGCCGCGCTCTAGGCGAAGACAAAATCACCTGTATCTTCGTCGCCGCGCGAAAATCCTAGAGGAGTCACCTCCGGCGATCACAGGGAAATGCCATAAACAGATGATTAAATGGGAGAATGCGTTGTGCCGAACGTCAGTAACTATGCAAGCTATGACGGCCTGGGCTTGGCCAAACTGGTGCAAAACGGCGATGTCACGCCTTCGGAATTATTAGAGGACGCTTACACAGCAATAGATGCGATAAACCCAAAACTTAACGGTGTGGTCGCTTGCGTTTCCGATGTGGCTAAGGGTGAAATTGCCTCGGGCCTGCCTGACGGGCCGTTCAAAGGGGTTCCTTTCCTAGTGAAGGAGCTAGGCATGCAGATGAAGGGCACACCGTCGCGCTGTGGCAGCAAACTGACGGAAGACCTTGTAGCTGTGGAAGATACGGAACTGGCGACCCGTTTTCGCGCCGCCGGGTTGGTGACTGCGGCAATGACCGCTTCTCCCGAATTTGGTTTCAATCCGACGACCGAATCCGTTTTTTATGAAGCGACTCACAATCCATGGGATCTCAATCGCAGTCCTGGCGGGTCGAGCGGTGGTTCTGCGTCGATGGTCGCCGGCGGTGCGGTGCCGTTCGCACATGCCAATGATGGTGGAGGTTCGATTCGTATACCGGCTTCGTGCTGTGGCCTCGTCGGTCTCAAACCGACGCGAAACCGCGTACCGACCGGCCCAAACTTTGGCGATTGGCTGAACGGTCTCGCATGCGAGCTTGTGGTTAGCAGGAGCGTACGCGACACGGCCGCTATTCTTGATGCTGTCCATGGCCCTGATACGGGCCCGCCTAATGTCATTAAGCCCCCAGAGCGACCGTATATGGAGGAGTTGACGCAGGCGCCTGGTAAGCTTCGTATTGCCTGGTCCGACAAGGCTCTCTCCGGTGTTGAGGTGCATCCCGATGTGGTCACTGGCCTACATGAGACGGTCAAGCTGATGGAATCACTCGGTCACGAATTAGTCGAAGATCAGATCAAAATTGATTGGGCTTATTTTTTCGAAGCGCTCATCGTGCTCTGGACCGCGTATCTCGCCTGGGCGATCGACGTGCTGTCCAATGCGGTCAAGCGAACGCCATCGCTCGACAATGTGGAGCGTGTGACCATGGAGCTTTATGAGCATGGCAAGAGCCTGACTGCGATGCAAATGCATGATGCGCTGGCCAATATTAACACGGTCAGCCGCCAATCCGGCGCACTGTTCGAAAAGAACGATCTGTTTCTCACACCCACCATTGCTCAACCCCCTCTTGTCTTGGGTACGCTCAATCAGAACGAAGTGGGCGTCAGCGCACGGGAGTGGACGCGCCGCGTGTTCGATTGGGTGCCGTTCACGCCGCTATTCAACTCCACCGGTCAACCTGCTATTTCGCTGCCGCTCCATTGGTCGCCAGACGGTCTACCGATAGGCATTCAGTTTGCAGCGAGGCTGAACGACGAGGCCACGCTAATTCGGTTAGCCGCACAGTTAGAAGAAGCTACGCCTTGGAGGGATAAGCAGCCGCCAGTGTTCTATTCTGAATAGGAAAAAGGACGCAATGCCGAAAAACCACTCGGATATTGTAATTGTTGGGGCTGGTGCATCGGGCTCAATCGCCGCGAAGCACTTGGCCGAAGCCGGGTTCGCCGTCACTTGCCTTGAGCAAGGACCGCATGTGGAGCCTGAGGAATATTACGGTGATCGGCTTGAATGGGAATTCATGGCGCATCGTCGCTGGCACCCAAATCCGAATGTGCGCCAACAACCAGCCGATTATCCGGTGAATACTGATGAATCTGATGTCAATCCGCTGATGTATAACGCCGTCGGCGGCAGCACTATTATTTATGCTGCTCAGTGGCAGCGCGCAACGCCATCTGATTTTTACGTTCATACTTTAGACGGCGTCGCCGACGACTGGCCGTTTACCTATGCCGATCTGGAGCCATTTTACGATTTTGCCGATGTCGAAATGGGCGTATCCGGCCTTGCTGGAGATCCCGCCTATCCACCCACGACACCACCACCGCTGCCGCCTTTCCCACTCGGCAAAGTCGGCCGCAAGGCCGCGGAAGGACTCAACAAGCTCGGTTGGCATTGGTGGCCCGGCCCACAGTCTATTCCGTCGAAGCCATATCGCGGCCAGAGCCAGTGTGCCCGGCGGGGCACTTGCCTACATGGCTGCCCCGAGCTTGCCAAGGGCTCAACCAACCTCACCCACTGGCCCGACGCACTCAGCCATGGTGCGCAACTCATAACCGGCGCGCGGGTCCAGCAAATTACCTTGGACGAAACCGGCCTGGCGTCTGGCGTGGTCTACCAGGACCCTGACGGCGTCGAACAGCGGCACACAGCGGATGCCGTCATCGTTTGCGCCAACGGAATCGGTACGCCGCGGCTGTTGCTGCTCTCGGAAAATACGCGCCACCCAAACGGACTTGCCAATTCGTCGGGCCTTGTCGGTCGCAACCTGATGATGCACCCCTGGGCATCGGTAATCGGTTATTTCGAGGAGGATCTCGAAAGCTGGGTAGGGCCGGCCGGTCAGCTCGTGCATTGCATGGAATTCTACGAAAGCGATGCCAGTCGGGGGTTTGTACGAGGAGCCAAATGGAGTGCTATGCCGACGGGTGGACCACTTGGCATGCGGTCAGCCTATGCCGGCCGGCCGCTGGACGAGGCATGGGGACCGGCATTTCATGAAGAGGTGCGTGGACGCCTCGGACGCTCGTTCGAATGGGGGATCGTCGGCGAGGATTTGCCGGATAAAGACAACCGTGTCACGCTCGATCCAGTTCTTACGGATTCAAGCGGGCTCCCCGCGCCCAAGGTTTGCTATAAAAACTCGGAAAATACCGAGAAGTTGCTCGCATTCCATGTGGCCCGTGCGAAAGAGGCGCTGGCGGCTTCTGGCGCTAACCGGATCACCGCTAGCCCGTTGATGCGCGACTGCGGCTGGCATCTGTTGGGCACATGCCGCATGGGCGACGATCCAGAACGTTCAGTGGTCGACCCGTGGGGCCGCGCGCATGATGTTTCAAATCTCTATATATTTGATGGCAGCCTGTTCGTTACCTCAACGGGCGTTAACCCGACGGGGACGATCGCCGCCATCGCACTCAGGTGCGTCCACCAGATGATCGAAAACCGACACGCGCTTAAGAAAAGACAATGACCCAATTTACCCCCTCCGAACGCGCACAATTCGTGGCGATCGCCGACATTCTAATTTGCGGCGACGATATCATGCCGGCGGCAAGTCAGGCGAACATCGCGGGAGAGCGTCTCGACCGGCTGCTGGCCCTGCGACCAGAGTTCAGGCGGCTCCTTAAGGATGCGCTGGATGCCACTCGCGACATGGATTCGAGGGAGGCCGTCCAATTCCTCAATGCGGAACAACCGGCATGGTTCGGGCCACTCAGCCTTCTCGCGGCGGCCGCCTATTTCATGAACCAGGAGGTTCGCGATGCACTGAACTATCCCGGCCAGCAAAGCCGCCCAGTTCTGCCGATTGAGGAAAACGATCCGATCGACTCGGAATTACTCAACCCTGTCATTCAACGCGGGCCTATTTACAGAATGCCCCCGAAATGATCGATGGTGTGCGAATTGCCGTCGACACTGGCGGCACGTTTACGGATTTTCAGATCTTCAATAAGGCGTCGGGAGAGACGTTCGAACTGAAGACGCCGACAACCCCGGAAGATCCCACGAGCGGAATGGTCCGTGGCCTCGAAAGCGCGGCCGAGCGTTTCAATTTCAGGCTCGACACGATTGACAGCATCACACACGGCACGACGATCGCCACCAATGCGTTGCTGCAGGGAAACTTGCCTCGCGGTGCACTCATCACCACTGAAGGGTTCACCGACGTGTTGGAAATTGGACGTCACGTCCGTCGAGATGTTTATTCACTTGCGCCAGAAATCAGACCCCCGCTTGTTGCACGCCGCGACCGGTTTGCCCTGCCGGAACGCATAGCGGCTTCCGGTGCGTCGACCAAGTCGGTGGACAGGGTAACTCTCGCGAACATAGCTGAACATATCGGGCAGCGCGACATCGCAACCATCGCCGTCTGCCTGATCAACGCCCATATAAATCCAGCGCACGAAATTGAAGTTGGAGATTGGTTGAGGTCGTATTTTCCAAGTATGCCGATTTCACTCTCCAACGAGATCAGCCCGGAGATCCGGGAATATGAACGCACCTCGACTGTGGTTCTGAATGCGTTGCTCAGGCCCATTCTTGAAACCTATATCCGCAATCTTGAGGCACGGCTGGCAGATATTGGCGTCTCGGCGAAACTGTACGTTATCCAATCTAACGGCGGCGTTTGCAGTCCTCGGACCGCCGCGACCGAACCTGTCCGGTTGTTCCTGTCGGGTCCAAGCGGAGGCGCAGCGGCAGCGCGGCATATGGCCGCGACTCTCGATGCGCCCAACATGATCGCCATGGACATCGGCGGCACTAGCACGGACGTTTCCATCGTTTATGACGGAGAGACGTCGAACACCAATGAGAGCGAGGTCGCGGGATGCGCCTTACGGCTGCCGATGATTGAGATCAGAACCATCGGCGCGGGTGGAGGGTCCATTGCCGCCGTCGACGTCGGCGGCCAGCTGCGCATTGGACCCGAGAGTGCCGGTGCCGACCCCGGCCCCGCCGCCTATGGACGCGGCGGACTGCTCGCGACTGTGACGGATGCGCATGTAGTGCTCGGTCGCCTCGATCCCGGCGCTATTTTCGAAAGTGAGATTACGCTCGATGCTGAAGCTTCCCGACGCGCTGTCCAATCAAGTGTTGCCGAACGGCTCGGCGTGTCGTTAGAGACCGCGGCCGAGGGGCTAACGCGGCTCACGAGTTCAAATATGGCCAACGCCATTCGCCTGAGCCTGTTCGAAAAGGGCATGGATCCGCTCGATTTTTGCCTGCTGTCTTTCGGCGGCGGCGGTGGCCTGCATGCGGCGCAGGTTGCAGAAGAGATCGGTATTCGTCGCGTTATCTTCCCGCGCTCGGCAAGTACTTTTTCGGCCTATGGCTTGCTGTGGTCCAATATGGCGCATGATTTTGTCACCGCTTGTTATGGATCGGCACGGACCATGGCGACCGAGGTCTCGACGCTACTATCACGCTTGATGGTAGAAGCCCGTACGCGGCTGACCGATGACGATGTTCCGTTGGAAGTGCAAGAGTTGCAGGCTCTGTTCGATTTGCGCTATCGCGGCCAGGCATTCGAACTGTCCATACCCGTCGCCGCCGACCCATCGGTGAAAAAAATGCTCGACAACGCCATCGCCAATTTTCATGACGCTCACAAGCAACGCTACGCCTACAGCCAGCCGGAGGCCACTGTTGATATTGTTGCCGTGCGGGTTCGTGCAATCGGCATCATTCGCCATGCCGCGGATGCGGTGGTAAGCGCGCCAGCCGTGCGCGCCGCCTTGACGCGCCGGGTTTATCTCGATGGTGCGTGGCGGGAAATCGCGGTCCTCGCGTTCGATGCACTGTCCGTCGACAATGCGGTGGCGGGTCCAGCGATCATCGAACAACCCTATACGAGTATATTTCTACCCGCCGGCTGGCACGCTCAGGCAACCGCGTTTCACGATATTCAAGCTGAAAGGGTCGCATGATGAAAGCCAATCTGGACCCGTTTCGCCTCGAAGTAATCCGCAATGCGTTCGTTGCCGCCGCGGAAGAGATGAGCGTCACAATTTGGCGCACGAGCCGTTCTACCGTCGTGCGCGAAATTCTCGATTTCTCGACCGCCGTGTTCGACACCAATGGCCAAAACTTGGCGCAGTCGGCTCGAATACCCGTTCATCTCAACTCCATGGCCGGGTGCCTCGCGGCGCTGGTTGCGAATGTCTTTCCACTCG
>CAZUXZ010000193.1:0-15038 GCA_964624055.1 uncultured Rhizobiaceae bacterium
CGTGCTTGCCTCGACAGGCCTATTGTCACTATCGTTGGACACGCTAGCGGGTGTAGCTCAATGGTAGAGCATAAGCTTCCCAAGCTTGAGACGGGGGTTCGATTCCCCTCCCCCGCTCCATTTTGTTTCTTCCGCGAGCGCCTGGAGCGTATGACCCTCTCATACCTCGTATAAGCTCGGGCGCGCGACGGTGCTTGCCGGAGTGTATTGAGCATTCCGGTTGGTGGAGCCGTTTTCGCCAGTTGGCTTAGGAAAGTTTTGCGATGACTCTGCCCAAGCCCTCGACCTCATAGCGGTAGTTTTCGCCCGGCTTCGGGAAACGGGTGGCGAGGGTAGAGCCAGTCATCACGATTTCACCGGCTTTGAGTCCTTTACCCTGCCGCGCCAGCAAATCCGCGACCCAGGTAACGGAATTGAAAGGATGGCCCATGGCGTCGCCAGTGACACCGTTTTCGACGAACTCACCGTTCAAATACATCGCCACTAAATTGCTGGCAAAGTCGAGCGCCTTCCAGTCGCCGGATGCTTCTCCCAGCACAATGCCGCCGCACCAACCATTATCTACAACGATGGAAAATGCATCAAGATCGCCGTAATCGGCATTGCGGTCCTCGATCAGCTCGAATGCAGGAACGCAAGCAGCTATAAATCCGCGCACCGTATCAATATTGAGTGGTAGCGCCTCCGGCGGAACGTCCCGTGCAATTTCTACGGCAAGCTCGAATTCGATACCGAGATGCATGAATTCGCCAAGCTTAAGCTGCGCCGGAGAGTGGTGCACGGTCGATTGATAGATCAACCCGGCGATCGGCTCGTGCACATTGCACATTTGGCGAATTTTTTCCGAGGTCAGACCAATCTTATAGCCAGCAACCGGCCCGCGACCTCCCGCGGCGTAGCGTGCGTTGAGCAAATCCTGCACCCTATAGGCAGCTGCCATGTCGGAGGGGCGCAAATCGTCGCGCACCGGGCGAAACGGCTTCCGGTTCGTATTTTCATTGTACAGGCGGTCCGCCAATTGTTGTTCAGAATTGTTCATTTCCTTCTCCCTAAAGCGAGAAAGCGCTCGAGACGATCTAGCGCCTCGTTCAATCGAGCCGAGCTGGCGGCAAAACAAAGGCGTAGATAACCCTCGCCGACATCGCCGAAGGCCGTTCCTGGGGCCAAGCCGACGCCGGCATCGTGCAACAGTTTCTTGGCGAAGGCCAGGCTGTTGGTCTCGTCCTCGACAGAGAAAAAGGCGTAGAAGGCGCCCTTCGGCTTAACCATGGAAATGCTGTTGAGTGCGGAGAGGCGACGGTGGACGAGGTCACGCCGCGCCTCATAGCTCACCCGGTTGGCGGCGACATGGGTCTCGCCGTCCCGGAGCGCGACGATGCCGGCACGCTGTACAAAGGTCGTCGGGCCGGCAATATTGTATTCTGTCAGTTTGGCCAAGGAGGACAGCAGGTCTGGCGGCGCAGTTATCCAACCGAGTCGCCAACCGGTCATGTTCCAGTTCTTCGAGAAGCTGTTGATGACAATTACACGATCTCCTGGCTCCGCCAGCGCCACGACGGAGGGCGCCACGTCCCGCCCGTCATAGACGAGGCGGGCATAGACATCGTCGCATAACATCCAGATGCCCTGTTCCCGGCAATGGGAGAAGATCGTCTCAACCTCTGCCGGCCCGGCCATCCAGCCGGTCGGGTTGTTGGGTGAGTTAATAAAGAGCGCCTTGGCTCCCCTGAGCGCATCGAACAGCTCGTCAAGATCGATGAGCCATTCGCCGTCCACTTCGCGAAGCGCTACCACCTTCGGCCGGGCGCTCAAAACTTCGGCGGCATGCACTGCGTTCGGCCAGATCGGGCCAACAATCACCAACGTGTCGCCGGGATCAAGAATCGTCTGATAAGCTAGCATGATGCCATGCATGCCCGACGTCGTCGCGGTAATACGGTCCATCGCGATCAGACGACCGTAAAGCGTGGTCATGTAGTTGGCAATCGTCTCCCGTAGCTCCGGCACGCCACTATTTGGGACGTAGAATGTCTCGTCGGTCGCCAGCGCCTCAATCGCCGCCTGCTTGATGAAGTCCGGGGTCGCCTCGTCACCCTCACCGAACCATAGCGGGATCACCCCCTCCATTTGGCGGCCGATCTCCATGATCTCGCGAATCTGGCTTTCGGCCAGCTTGGCGACACTCTTGTTTATCGCTGCGATCATCGAAAGTGTTTCGGACGAATCCACTGAATTTCGGGTTGGTTAGATATGAACATGACAACCCAAGACAGCGCAATTCTGTTGCGAATAAGTGGCGGGGCACTAAACTCCGCAAGCGACCATACGCGAATTGGGTTTCGCCAGATTGACAATGACTTTCCACTTCACAAATTTAGCGGACAGGCGTTGAACGCGCCCGCCACCATCGCACCGGCTTCCCTCGCCCCCATGGCGAACGACCTGGCGCCGATCGCGGTCATCGATATCGGCTCTAATTCGGTACGTCTGGTGGTCTATGACGCGGTGAAGCGGGCGCCAGTGCCAGTATTCAACGAAAAAGTGCTTTGCGGCCTCGGCCGCGGCCTCGATGCCACCGGTCGGCTAAATGCGGAAGGCGCCAAGCTGGCGCAGTCAAGCGTCCACCGCTTTGCTGCTCTCACGCAAGCCATGGGCGTCACCGACATTAATGCCTTTGCCACCGCCGCAGTTCGCGAAGCAACCGACGGCGCGGCTTTTCAAGCGGCAGTCGAGGAGGATTGCGGCTTTCCGATCCGCGTCATCAGTGGCGAAGAAGAGGCGCGCCTCTCTGCCCTCGGCGTGACCGCGGAAATCCCGCAAGCGAACGGCGTTATGGGCGATCTCGGCGGTGCCAGCCTTGAACTGGCCCATCTTCAATATGGAGAAAATGTCAACCAAGCAAATCTGCGGATCGGCCCCCTGCGACGAGCCTACAGCCCGGTCCAAGATGAAAAAGGTGACTGGAACGGTGATGGCGTAGACAATCACCTCGCCGCCACACCATGGTTGCAATCTGCGCGTGGCGGCAGCTTCTATGCCGTCGGCGGTGCTTGGCGGACTTGGGCGCGTATGCATATGCGTCGCGCCAACTATCCCCTCAGCATTGCCCATCATTACGCGATCACGGCCAGTTCCGCGCTCGACTTCGCGACGGAAATCTCAACCCTGCCGCCCAATGCTCTAGCCAATCTCCCGGGCTTCGAAAACTCGCGCGCCGAGGCCATTCCTTTCGCCAATTTAGTGCTTAGGCACGTAATAGAGATGACCGGCGTCGCCAATGTGTTGTTCTCGGCCTATGGCGTACGCGAAGGGCTGATCTTCGACCGCCTACCCAAGAAACTCAAGGCAGAGGACCCGTTGATCGCTGCCTGCCGCAATCTCGCGGCGATGACAGGACGCGCCACCGCTGACGGCGATGCGCTCTTCCGCTGGACCTCGCCCGCCTTCGCCGACGAGACAGAGGGCGAGGCGCGCCTGCGCCGCGCTGCCTGTCTGCTGGCCGACCTCGAATGGTCGGAGCATCCAGACTACCGCGCGGAACATGCGCTGTTCCGCATTCTGCGCTATCCGCTAATTGGTGTCGCCCACCCGGGCCGGGCCTATATGGCGCTGGCGGTTGCGTCGCGTCACGCAAAGGTTGACGAAGCTTTGATCGAACGCGCGCTACACGGCCTTATGGACAAGGCAGAGACGAGCCGCGCTCGGGCCACCGGCCTCGCAATGCGATTAGCCTATACTTTCTCCGGCGGAATCATGTCGCTTCTTGAGCAAACCGCACTTAAGCGCGATGGCAATCGACTGAAACTGGAACTGCCGGCCCATGCCGATGTGCTGGTAGGCGATGTGGTACAAAGTCGCTTTCGCTCCCTCGCCCAGGAGCTCGGCTGCCAACCACGTATCTCGAGAGTGGAGAACTGAGTCAAGTGGAGGCGACTTCTTCCGGCGCGCGCCCCACGGTCCGAAGGTAGATTTCCGGGTCGGTCGCACCCTCGCTGCCGATAACCAATACCCGCGATTCCGGACCAAGCCCAAGCGTCACGCGCATCGCAGCGTCACCGCACGCAGCGATCAGCGCCGCCGCCGCCGCTGCGCCGGATTCACCAGCGACAATGGGCCTGTCACCGTCAATGCCCTCAGCCAGAAGCCGCATAGTCTCCTCCGCCGCCGGGTCAGGGATTATAATGGTTTCGTCTGCACAATCGCGCAATATCTCCCAGGCGAGCGGTGACATTTCTGCCGCCGCCAGGCAAGCCATGAAGGTCTCCACGTCGCCCAGCACGGGTGTCGGCGTGCCCGCTGCCATACTGCGCGCTATACAATCTGCTCGCTCCGGCTCGACCACGATGGTACGCGGACGCGAAGGACCTTGAATACGCCAAAGGTGTCCTGCGACCGCACCGGCGAGGCCACCAACCCCACCCTGGATAAAAAGATGGCTGGGCGGGCCGGCGTTCCATTCGGGCCACTGCTTGCTGATCTCGTCGGCCAACACTGTGTACCCCTGCATCACCCAGGCAGGTATCTCCTCATAGCCCTCCCATGAGGTGTCCGATACAACATACCAGCCGTTTTCGTTGCTCTCCGCCGCAGCGACACGAACCGAATCGTCATAGCTCCCCGGTACCCGACGGATGCGAGCGCTATATGCAGCGATCTCGTCTTCGCGCCCCTGGCTGACCCCATCATGCAGATAGATCACGCATTTGCAGCCGAACATCTGCGCCGCCCAGGCTACTGATCGGCCGTGATTTCCGTCGGTCGCGCAACATACCGTAAAGCAGGACGTAACCGCTCGATGATCACCAGTCAGCAGATCACTAGCGTTCTCTATCCGAATATCGTGCCTAGCCAGTTCACGACGCAACAGCTTTAGCACCGCGTATGCGCCGCCCAGTGCCTTGAAGCTTTTCAGTCCAAAGCGTTGTCCCTCGTCCTTGTAATGCACCGCCTCGAGGCCAAGCGCCTCGGCCAGGCCGGGGAGCGACACCAACGGCGTCGCCGCGTAGCCCGGCCAGGCGGTGATGTCGTGCTTGGCCTCAGCGAAGGAATCATCACTAAGAATCTCCGCCGTGCGTCCGCCTACAGGCCGGCCCTTCTCAGCCAAGTGGTTGACAACCTGGCGGCAAGAAAATTGCCGCAATTTCGTCATGGAGCATACTCCGTTCGCCAAAGACGTTCACTCTGGTCACTCTAACCTAGCCAACCGAAAGCAACCACGGTTTCCATTTTTAGCCAAGAAATTTGACTAAACTTTGCGCGCCGTGCGAGCCTGCAGCGAACGCCATCATTGATCTAGTATTGGGGAATCATGGAGCTTTGTAACCTTGGCGAGAGGCCGCCGCTGAAGGAAATTCCGAAGAAAATGCACGCCTTCGTGGTGCGTCAGGACCGCTTCGGCGAGCCCAAAGATGCCTGGCAGCGGGAGGTGATCGACACGCCGGAAATGGGCCCGCTCGATGTGCTGGTTTATGTCATGGCGACAGGCATCAACTACAACAATGTGTGGGCCGCCCTCGGTCGACCGGTAGACGTGATTGCCGACCGCCAGAAGAAGGGCGAGCCCGAGGATTTCCATGCCGGTGGCAGCGACTGCTCAGGCGTCGTCTGGGCGGTAGGATCAGAAGTGACCAACGTCAAGCCGGGCGACGAAATCGTCGTTCATAGCGGCTGGTGGGAGCCTGACGATCCTTGGGTTTTGACTGGCAAGGATCCGATGCTAGCCGAGAGCACGCGCATTTGGGGCTATCAGACCAATTACGGCAGCTATTGCCAGTTCGCCCGTGCGCAATCGCATCAATGTCAACCAAAACCGAAGCACCTCACCTGGGAAGCGGCCGCGAGCTATCTTCTGTGCGCCTCGACCGCATACCGCATGCTGATGGGCTGGCCACCCAATACCGTCGAGAAAGGTGATTACGTCCTGGTATGGGGAGCCGCGGGTGGCCTCGGCAGCCTAGCCCTACAGATTGCCACCGCGGCGGGCGGCAATCCGATCGCGGTCATTTCCGACGAGGACAAGCGGCAATTCTGCCTCGATCACGGTGCAGTTGGGGTGATCAACCGAAACGATTTTGATCATTGGGGGCCGATGCCCGATGTCAATAGCAAGGAATGGGGCACCTGGTTCAAAGGTGCACGCGATTTCGGCAAAGCGTTCTGGGAAGCGGCCGGCGTCAAAGAAAGCCCGCGCATCGTGTTTGAGCATCCCGGCGAGGCAACCCTGCCAACGTCGAGCTTTCTATGCGCGACGGGTGGCATGGTGGTGATCTGCGCCGGCACCACGGGTTACAACGTGACGCTCGATCTGCGCTTTCACTGGATGCGCCAGAAGCGCTTCCAAGGCAGTCATCTCTCAAACGACGAACAGGCTGCGGCAGTCAACCAGATGGTGATGGACGGAAAAGTCGATCCCTGTCTATCAGAAACCTATAGCTTTGATAAGATCGGCCATGCACACCAGCTCATGCTTGAAAACCGCCACCCCTACGGCAACATGGCGGCTCTAGTAAACGCGACCAAAACGGGTCAAGGCGCGAGCTAGGAGGCTGGTGTGAGTGGCAAGCGGGTCGCCAACAAGATCGCCCAATGACGTTAACTTAGGCCTATTTCGCCTCACCCAGCCCCAGCAGATAGCGGCGGCTGCCAGCGATCTTGCGTCGCCTCTTGAGGTCGACCTGGGTCTCATGCGCGGCATCGAGGGTGCGCACGGCGCTTTCATATAGCGGCAAGGCAACGGCGATAGCATTAGTAGGACGGATGCGCTCGACCGTGTAATCCAGTTTCTCGCGCGCTTCGGCAATGGTGTAATAACCGTTCTTAACCCAGTCAACGGTAATCCAGTCAAGTGTTTCCAAGAAGGAGAGCGAATCAGCCGCCTGCACAAAATCCGCTTCCCAGCCGCCGCCGATCTCATGGCGGAGGATTAGATGACGGACGCGCCGAATAAAGGCTTCCTCTAGCGCCGGCGTGCGGGCACGTAGCCACTCCTCAACGATATCGGCGGAGCGGGTGGAATGGGCGAAGAGATAATCCGGATCGTCGAAGCCGTTACCAGGTGTGCTCGGCGGGCCGCCTGGGAAAAACCGTTCAGCGTCATGTACCAGTGAAGCGAATTTCACCTCCGTCGAGGCCTCTGGCGAGAGCTTCATCGCCCACATCCGAGTACACAGCAGATGTTCGAGCTGATAGAAGCCGTCGAGCCATTCGACCGCGTCCTGCTCCAATCGGGAGAGCGCGGCATTGGCATAAGCCCCCTGGGTCGTAAATTCGATCATGGCTGCTCTCCTTCACGGCTGACCCGAGTCGCCTCTATGGCACGCCATACGCTCTCCGGCGTGATCGGCAAGGCGGACAATTCGATACCGTAATCCACCAGTGCGTCGCATAACGCATTGGCCACAGCGGCCGCCGGCGGGATTGTTCCGACCTCACCGACTCCGCGTACGCCGAGGGTAGTGACGGGTGACGGTATTTCAGAATGAAGCAGCTCGATCGGCGGCAGATCCGCCGCCGTCGGCGCGAAATAATCCAGCATACTGCCGCTGGTGAGCTGGCCGGTGCCAGGGTCAATTTGTAAATCCTCGGCAAGAGCTGCACCGAAACCCTGCGCTAATCCGCCACGCACTTGACCGTCAACGAGCATAGGGTTCACCGGCAAGCCGCTGTCGTGCGCCATAACGAAACGCTCAATGGTAAACTCACCACTCTCAGAATCGACCGAGACCACAGCCGCAGCTGTACCAAAGGAAAAGGACGCGTCGGTCGGCTCAAAATGGGCGCTTGCCTCAAGGCCTGGCGATTCATTTTCAGGAATGCCCTGCCCTATAATGGCGCGGAAGAAGATATCGGCAAGCGGTACGCTTTGGTTAGAGCCCTCGCAGAAGCGCACTGCATCGCCCTCGATAGTCAGCGCGTCGGGTGCACAATCCAGCATCCAAGCGGCAATTCGCAGGATCTTCCCACGCATGGTTTCCGCCGCCTCTAGAATAGCCCCCGCCGCAGCAATTAGGGTACGCGAGGCGAAGCCGCCGGTGTTCAGCGGCGAGGCCGCAGTATCGCCGGCATGTATGTGGATCGCGTCATATTCCATGCCGAGTATTTCAGCACAGATTTGAGCGAAGGCGGTCTCGCTGCCTTGGCCAAAGGTCGAGACGCCGGTATAGAGGTCGATGCTGCCAGAACGATTAGCACGAAGGGTGACACTCTCATGGGCACCGAAACGCGAACCCCGCCCGGCGAGAAAACGCGCGCTTGCATAGCCGGTGCGCTCAACGAAGGAAGAGAAGCCGATTCCGGTGAGACGGTCATCACTCCGCCCCGCGCGCGGCGCGGCCCGGTGGGCCTCGTAATCCACCGCCTCGGCGGCCATGCGCAGTGTCTTGAGATAGTCGCCATTCTCATAGATCGCCCCGCTCGGGGTCGTCCAGGGCAAATCCTCCGGCCGCAGCATATTCTTCTCACGGATATCGTAGGGATCGATACGGAGACGGCGTGCCAAGCGGTCAAGCAGCACCTCACGTGCAAAATTTACCTCCGGTTGGCCATAGCCGCGATAGGCACCGATCGGCGTCTTGTTGGTGATCGCCACGCGCCGCTCGACCACCGCATCGGGTACCTTGTAGGGCCCGGTAAAGGTCACGCTAGAGAGTTGTGCCGAGCCATAGGTCGAGTTCCACGCGCCGAGATCGGTAGTGTATTGGTTGGTGATGGCAGTAATGCGGCCATCAGCTGTGGTGCCAATGCGATAATCAAACACGGATTCGCGAGCCTGGGTACTAGCACGGAAGAATTCCAAACGGTCCTCAATCCATTTGACCGGGCAGCACAGTGCCATCGCGTGGAGCGCCGCTAGCAATTCCTCCGGATTGATGCCTAACTTCATGCCGAAGCCGCCACCAACGTCCGACGCGGCGACGCGGATGCTGCTCTCGTCGAGGCGGAGAGATTCAGCAAACTGCTGGCGCACAAGATGCGGTGTCTGCGTCGTGGTGTAGACTATCAGCTCACGTGCAGCGGGGCGCCAGACGGCGACTATTCCGCGTGTTTCCATGGGTAGCGGGCTGACGCGGTTTATATGGAAGCGCCCCTCAGCGTTAACTTCTGCCTCGGCCATGCGAGCCTCGGGCTCGCCAGCGCGGTCCTCATGGGAGCTCAAGAGATTTGTATCCATCACCCCGGGATGTATCACCGGCGCATCCTCGGCCAGAGCATCGAGTGTGACGCTAATATGGGGCAATGGCTGGTAATCAATATCGATCAGTTCAAGTGCATCTTCAGCAACGGCGCGGCTGTTCGCGACGACACTGACCACCGGCTGGCCCTCATGAAGTGCGCGCTCCTGGGCAAGTGCATAGAAGGGCAGTTGTGGTGCGCCCGGTACCGGGCGAAGGACAGTCAGGGGGCCGCTGAGGTCGCGCACCTCGGCGCCGGTAAGTATATGTTTGACACCCGGCAGGGCCGCCGCACGGGAAACATCGATCGCACCGATGGCAGCGTGGGGGAACGGGCAGCGGCCAACCGCCATTTCCAACTGATGTACCAATTGAACATCGTCGGTGAAGCGACCATCGCCGCGCAGGAGACGGTCATCCTCCTTGCGCGGTAGCGACTGGCCGATCACCCGATGCGCCGTGCCGCTCATGACGCGTTGTCCTCATTATCATCCATGCCGAGATATTCCTCGACTGCGAGAACTATGCCGTCATAGCCGGTGCAACGGCAGAGGACGCCGGCCAACTCCTCGCGGATTTCCCGGCGGCCAAGCACACGGTCACCACAGCGTGCCTTGAGGCCCGTTGCCGTCATCAGAAAGCCCGGGGTGCAGAAGCCACATTGCAGGGCGTGGTGCCGCTTGAAAGCTGCCTGTAAGACATTTAGCCGGTCGTCCTCGGCCAGGGATTCGACCGTCTGCACCTCGGCGCCCTCTAACTGCACGGCGAGAAGTAGACAGGATTTGACCGCAACTCCTGCAAGCAAAATAGTGCACATGCCGCATACACCCTGCTCGCAACCAACATGAGTGCCGGTCATGCCGAGTCGATGGCGCAGGAAATCCGCTGCATGCATGCGAACAGGTACGTGCGCGGTGATCTTCTCACCGTTAAGGCGGAGGGCGATCTCCTTCTCGTTCAGCCTCAAACCGTCTCCTTTCGCGGGCTAGCCAGGGGGCATGCTCACATCCAATACGGAATTTTGTTCACTACTCGGCATCAAACCAGTCCCTTGACCAAAATGATTAGACCGATAATCGTCGCTGCGATGCTGAAGACCGCAGCTACCTTGACCCAGGGGTCACGCACCGGCGCCACTTGCGGTATGGCTGCCGGCGCGGCAGTTGTTGCGGCAACCGTAGGCGCGGCATCGCCGGAGAGGGCGCGTTCGAGATTGCGAGCGAACTCAGTGGTCACTTTCTCCGCCTGTTTAGTGACGATGGAACTGCCGACGGTGCCGAGCACACCGGCGAGCGCCACCTCACCCTCAACGGCGATATCGGTACCATCACCATTGGCTCTCAAGGTGACGATATTGTCGCTGCGGAAATTACCGATGGCGCCGCTCACAGCCTTACCGGTCGCGGAAAAGGCAATGCGTTCCTCTGGGACGCGCTCGGTGATGCGGATTTTCGCCTCGAAGGTTGTCGACATCGGTCCGAGCTTCTGGGTCACCTGCACCGAGAGGCGATCACTGCCAATGTCTTCTGACGATTGAACGCCGGGAACGCAATCGGCGACACGTAAGGGCTGCTCAACAAAACGCCACACAGTGACAGTCGGTGCAGCGATGTGAAATTCCTGGCGGAACTTCATGCTCCCTCCCCTCCCGAGGCGCGCAAATCCCTAAGAGCCCGCGTGACATAGCGCGGCACCAGATAGGCGCGGTATTCCGCCGAAGCGCGTACGTCGCTCGGCGGCTCAATAGCGCTGACAGCAGCCTCGCTCGCCACTGCGATCTCCGCGTCAGACAAACGACCGCCTTCGACCCGGGCCATGCTATCCGCCGCCAGCACCGGAGTTTCGTGAACTCCGCCGAGTCCGATTCGGATGTCCCGCCAGGTGCCGTCGTCGGAAACCGCGCCGGTGGCGGCTATCGAAAACACGGCGAAATCATTATGTCGTCGGCAGAATTCGTGAAAGACGTAATGCATCGGATGTTCGGTGAAGCGGATTTCCGTCAAGAGCTCGTCGACCTTGATCCGCGCCGCATAGGCACCAGCATAGAAATCCGGCATGGCAATGCCTCGCGTGCCCGTCGGACCGGTCACGCTGATTTCGGCACCGAGCACCAAGCAGGCGAGTGGCATCTCACCTGTCGGGTCGCCTTGCACCAAACTACCACCGATGGTGCCACGATTTCGCACCTGACGATCGCCGACATAACGGACCATGGCTGCAAGTAACGGTAATCTTTTGGCTATTAATTCTGAGTCCTCAAGCTCCGAATGGCGCACGAGAGCACCGACGCATACGCCGTTGCCATGTACCGCTATCCGGGAAAGTTCGCTGATTCCATTGATATCGATCAGAGCGGCGGGCCGCCACAGCCGCATATTGAGCATCGGTGCCAAGCTCTGGCCGCCGGCGAGAACCCGAGCCTCTCCGTCATAATCCTCGAGATACCGCAGCGCCTCAGCGACGTCGTGAGGTTTGTGGTAGATAAAATCCGCGGCCTTCATAAGCCGCCCTTGCGAGATCCGCCGCCGACCACTGGCACGCCGGTGAGGTGCGAAAGCACACGATCGACGGGCGATTTTGCACTTTCCACCACGCCGCAACCCGCGTGCCGGCTCCATACGGTTTCCGGGCGCACCTGGAGGACACGGATATCACCGACCTCAGAGATCGCCCATTCGATATCCTGCGGCGCGCCACGCAGCTTCTCAATATGTTTGGCCAGCTCGGCCAGCGCGATAGCCTCCACGTTTGAGATACATGCTCCCGCACCGCGCTCTGCAGCGAGCGGCACCAAACCCACCGCGCCGGCGACTGGGTCGAAGCGGTATTCCTCTATCTGCGGGACGATCTCGCGCTTGATGATCTCGAATGTGACCTTATCGATAGCAAAACGGCTCGGGGTCACATCGCCCTTTACTACGCCTTCGCCGAGACCCCAGCAGGCTTCAAGAGTGATCTTCGAGCGGTCGCCATTGAGGGGATCAAGGGTAAACATCACCCCCGCGGCGCGCGCCACCACCATTTGCTGAATGCCGACACAGATAGCGTTATCCGCCGCCATAGCCTCGTCCTCAACTTGCCGACGATAGGTGAGCACCGCCTCGCCGAACATGCTAGCCCAGCAGGCGCGCAAGTTTTCTAGTACCGCGTCGGCGCCTTTGATCCAGAGATAAGTGTCGTATTGCCCGGCAAAGCTGGCGCCGGCGAGATCCTCGGATTCGCCGCTCGAACGCACAGCGACCGGAACCGCACGCTCGCCACTTTTCTCTTCTAGCAGCGCGTAATTCTCGCGCACTGCCGCCTCGAGTTCCACCGGCAGCGGCGCAGAGGTGATGGCCCCCAACAACTCTGCTGAACGCGCCTTGATATCGGCAAGGGCTAGCGTGCAGGCACTTCGCCGTACCGCCTCTACCTCCGCTAGCAGGCCGTTCTCGGCTATGAAATGTCGATATGCGGCGGTGGAAACGCCAAAGCCCGGTGGTACCGCCAAGCCAGCCGCCATCATCTCGGCAAGATTAGCGAATTTGCCGCCGAGCAAGGCATTGCCCGCCGCATCGTCATGGTCGAGCCAGAGTATGTAAGGATCAACGCTCACCCGTTGGCCCGCTCTAGGATTTTGACGGTGCCGACATCGCCGTCAACCTCAATCACATCACCGGTCTGAATTGTCGCCGTAGCAAAGCCGACGCCAACCACCGCAGGCAGGCCATATTCGCGCGAGATAATCGCGGTATGCGCCATCATGCCGCCGACATCGGAGACTGCCGCCGAGATTTGCGAGAACACCGGCGCCCAGCTCGGCGCGGTAATGCGGCAAACCAGAATTTCACTATCCTTGACCTGATAGAGATCCTCAGATTTGGTGACAATGCGCGCCTGGCCTTTGACCTTGCCTGTCGATGCAGGGACACCGCGCAGAACATCGCCGCCTGCATCCGGATCGACGCCAGCCCATTCATCGATTGTCTCCTGGGTAATGCCCCACAGCATGATCGCCAGGGAATCGGTGATAACATCTGGCGGCGTGCCGAGAGCCGGTGGCGGCGTCCATTTGCAAAGCGCATCGCGCAACTTCCGGCGCCGCTTGACCACTGGGCGCCAATATACCTCGCCGCGCGACTGACTGCCGGTGGCCCAGCCGATCAAGAGATCGTAGAGCGCATCATTGACCTCGTGGCGATGCAGATAAAACAGATCTTCCCGATCATCGAGGAAGTTATGAGCGACGAACACATCGGCGAGTTCGCGCACCTTCGACCAGAAGATGGTATGATGCCAATGCTCAACATAAAAATTATGATCCTCGACAAAGGGAAACACCTTGCTAGTGAGGGCAACGAGCTCGTCGAACGCCTCGCGGTCTTCGTCAGTAGCAAGTAAACTGCGATATTCCTCCGTCACCTCTACGCGTCTCTTGCGGAGCGCCTCGGTCGGGCGGCGTATATCGTCGCCGCGCTTCAGCGCCTCGACATAGTTGCGAAGCGCCATCAGCGGTATGCGGAGATCGTCGATCCACACGGGGTCGCTATGATCGTAGCCGACGCCGGTGGAGAAATGGAACCAAGGCTCTTTCGCCAATTCGAAGGCCTCCAACCATTCACCCCCGCCTTCGGCCCGGGCCATGGCAGCCATAAGCGCATCCGGGTCTTCCTCGACGAGAACGAGATCGGCAAGGCCCTTTTCAACCGCCAGCGTCGCCAGCTTGCGCACCTCGTCGTCTGGGCGCATTAGCAGATTGTCTATGCCGCAGACCATCTGCGAGATCGTCCGATCAGTGATGCCCGGAAAGGCGTCCTGGCAAAATTCGCGGAAGGTGAGATAGGCGCCATAGCCGAGATTGAGCATCTCAAAATGATAGGAGCCCATCTCCAGCATGTTCTCGATCAGCCGATTATAGGTTTTGAGAAGATCGTGCGAGGAATAAACGCCACGATACTCGAAAACATGCTTCTCCGGCTCTAATTCCGGCAACGGGCTGAATTGGATGGCCTTGAGGCGCTGAATGCAGTCCTTCACCTTGACGACCCAATTTTCGTAGATGGTGTCCCAATTTTCGAAATAATGGCCGGCGCGACGGGTAAAATGCTCAGCACGCGCCGCAATCTCATCGGGGTCAGTTATACCGTTGGGGCTGATATAGATATGACCGTTCACCAAACGCTGATCAATGCCCATCGCGACCGGAATAGGCCATACCCGGTGGGTCATCTGGCTTGCTGCAACCCACCAATTCTCGGTCATAATTGTATCGAAGGGGTAGAGTGGCACCGGATTGTGCATACCGTCGAAGAACCAGAATTTGCTCTCTTCTAGCTCCCTCCGCTCTGGGCTGATCAGGCAGTAATAGGGATAAAGCTCCTCCCAGCCCTCAGCACCCTCGGGCGTCTCCAAATCGAACGGGCTGGGAAATCCCTTGTTTGAAGGGGACGGCGCCGAGGCCGCCATTTCAGTGGCATCCTTGCTGGTGGTGTTGCTCATGTCTGGCGCCTCGCCTGCAATGGATTTTGGCCGAAGCCAAAGCGTTTTTTCTTGGCCGGCCAATACGCCTCAGCGCGCCGGCATTTGCGCAATTGGTATACCAATATACCAAACGCGGCGGAAGCGGCTTCAACGTCAATCCGGATTTTGATGCAGCGCAGGCGGCGGAAAGCTTACCCGACCACAACATGAACGCTTTGCACCCCATTAAGGGAAAAGTACACGTGCCGCTTTTGCAGCGGAAATCCACAGGACCTAACACAAATGAGGGTGGGCAACGCTGTGCCGCAGCAAAAACCATTCATGGGCAAGAAACTAGTTTTCAGGGTTGCTCCGTTTTCTCGGATGCCGATCTAGCCAATGCTGATCAAACTACCAAGTTGCAGGATC
>CAZUXZ010000194.1:0-4811 GCA_964624055.1 uncultured Rhizobiaceae bacterium
AGCTGAGATGGTCGCCCTCAGAACCTGGCCGGTGGCGACCGAACTTGGCAATGCAGTGGTTGGCGCCTGGGATTTCAGCGCCGATATCATGAGTACCGAGGTTACTGCCCTTTCGCCCAACCATCTGCACGGTAAGACCGTCCAACTGCCGACCCGCGCCATGACAGGCTGGAACTGGACTGGTGACGAGATGAACTGGACTAACGCACCGGAGCAGTACGGAGCAATCAATTTCCACGATGATGATATTTATGACGCTGGCTGGGAAGTCGATTTTGAGCTAACAATTCAGAAAAACATGAAAAGCGGAGACTATGCGGCGCGTCTCCGGAGCGGCGAAAATGAGGACCACATCCCTTTTGCCGTGCGAGCAGTTCGCGGTAAGCCAACAGCCAAAGTGCTCTATCTTATGCCGACTGCGAGCTATCAGGCTTATGCCAACGAGCATATGAATACCGATTCAACCCTCGGTCAGCTCGTGGCTGGGCGCTTAGTTGAACTCGACAAATTCAATTTGTTTCTCAACGAACACCGTGAATATGGAAATTCTTGCTACGACACGCATTCGGATGGCTCCGGCGTTAGTTACTCATCTAGGCTGCGTCCGATTCTCAATATGCGCCCCAAACACCGTATGTTTATCGGTGCCACGGAATCGACACTTTGGCAATTCAACGCCGACACTCATATTACAGATTGGCTAGAAGCTATGGGCTTCGATTATGACGTCATTACCGACGAGGATTTACATTACGAGGGACTCTCGGCAATTGAGGATTACAACGTAGTCATCTCGAGCACACACCCAGAATACCACTCAAAAGAAATGTGGGACGCCATGGACGCCTATCAACGGCGGGGTGGGCGTCTCATGTATCTTGGTGCGAATGGCTGGTATTGGCGTATCCAATATCATCCGGAAGTGCCCGGCGTGATTGAAGTGCGACGCAATGAGGACGGCATCAGGACTTGGGAGGCGCGCACTGGCGAGTATTATCACAGCTTCTCGGGAGAATATGGTGGGTTGTGGCGGCGCAACGGTCGCGCACCGCAAAGAATTCTAGGTATTGGCTTTACCGCTCAGGGATTCGACATCTCGTCTTACTATCTTCGTAACCCGGACAGCTATAAAGCAAAAGTGAAGTTTATCTTTGAAGGTATTGGCAAGGACGAGAAGATTGGCGATTTTGGTCTTATAGGCGGCGGGGCCGCCGGTCTTGAGCTTGACCGTGCTGATCGCGCGCTTGGCACTCCTCCGAACGCCTATGTTCTCGCCTCCTCTGTTGGGCATACCGACATCTATCGCGTGGTTTGCGAGGAGATGCTGCTCAACATGCCTGGCCTCGGTGGCCATGAAAGCGAGTTAGTGCGGGCCGACATCACATTCCACGAAACCCAGAATGGCGGTGCTGTTTGGTCCACTGGTTCCATAGCTTGGGCCGGCAGCCTGGCTCACAATAATTATCGTAACAACGTATCGCGAATGACTAAAAACGTGCTCAAACGCTTTATGAACCCGAAGTCCTTCTGAGAAAGTAACAATCAAGGGAAATGAGGTTGGCCCGCTCGCCGGCCGCCTTTTTTTGTATTGGCGCCTGCAGCCTCAACCGCGCTCCAAAAATAACATGGGAGAAAAATAATGTGCGGCGTTGGCGGCATCTACTTTAAGACGGCAGATCATGGCGCTAAGACCGGCGAGATCGCCTATCGGATCCTCAACGGCATTTTTCGCCGTGGCCCGGATTCGACAGGCGTCGCACTGTGGCACGCCAACGAGGACGACCTCCTCTATGTTGGCATCAATTACGAAACGCCCAGCGCCGGCGCGACAATCATCGAGGTGCTCGACCGCCTCGGCACAGTCCAGCAGGCGACCGACGGCGAGGGCTATGTCCGCGCCGCAATTTCCTATTCCGGTTCTGAACAAGAGTTAGTAAACGCCATCGATACGCTGGATCCAGCGATAACCGTGGGCAGCGTCGGGCGCCATCTCGAGGTGCTCAAGCAAATGGGCGGCGTCGCCAATCTTGACGATAAGTTCAGCCTCAAATCTTATAATGGTCGTCTTGCCATGGGTCTGACGCGCTACGCCACCGAGAGCAATATCGATTTCACCAACGCCCAACCGCTTACGGCGCGTGCAAACTCGGACCTCGCCATTATGCATAACGGCCATATCACCAATTATCATCACCTGCGCTCACATTACGCTCTCAAGGGCTACCAATTTGCGACGCAAAATGACTCAGAAGTCATTCCCATCATGCTTATCGATGAAATGTCGAAGGGCGCCTCCTTTGAGGACGCGCTCCATATATCGATTGAGAAGCTGGACGGCTGTTTCACTTATATCGCGGTCACAGAAGACCGTTTCGCGGTGGTCAAGGACCCCTATGCCGCGAAGCCAGCGGTGGTCGCCGAGACGGACGAACTTGTTGCTCTCTCCTCCGATCCGCAGTCTTTGCGCGAAGGCGTACTGACGGATATTGAAGTGTGGGAGCCAGGCGCCGGAGAGGTGCATTTATGGAAAATGTAGAAACACTCTCTCTCGAC
Organism: uncultured Rhizobiaceae bacterium; assembly: GCA_964624055.1. Taxonomy (GTDB): domain Bacteria; phylum Pseudomonadota; class Alphaproteobacteria; order UBA828; family UBA828; genus PTKB01. The sequence continues at coordinate 2,554 of CAZUXZ010000194.1, forward strand.
TGCAGCGACAAGCCGACGCGGGAGATCAACAATATCATCCGTCAGGCGGCGGATGACGGGGTCGCAGCCATCGAGATTCTCAACACCCAGGCACGCCACAATATTGGCGTTGGCATCCTCAAGCCAATTCACCTGATCTATCGCGGCCATGTAGGCTATTACACGGTCGGCCTCTGCGACGGAGTAACAGCAGAGATTCACGGTAGTTCCGGCTGGGGCGGCGGCGATAATCTCCTCACCGGCGAGGTGGTGGTGGAAGGCAACGCGGCAAGCTCGGCCGCGCCCTCGCTTCGAGGTGGGCGAGTCGTCGTCAAGGGCAGTGGGGGACCGCGCACGGCAGTCTATCTCAAATCCGGAGAGGTGATCGTCGGCGGCGATGCCGGTTACATGTCCGGCTTTATGATGCAGAATGGGCGGTTAATTATTTGTGGCAATGCCGCTAAGGGCCTCGGTGATTCCATGTATCAGGGGCAAATCTGGCTCGGCGGCGAAGCCGACGAGATAGGCTCGGGCATCGAGCAAACCGATCCAGAGACGGGCGAACTTGAAGACGTGCTGGCGACCCTCGAGCGTTTCAAGATTAAGGCGCCCAAAACATTGAAAAAGCTGCAGTCAGACAAATCGCTCTGGAACTTCAATAAACATGACTTTGCCGCCTGGAAGGACGCGTTATGACCAGCGATTTTAAACGTCCGCCCGCCTATAGCGGCGTCTGGCATCCGGACGCCATCGAGGAAATTCAAGAAAAAGCCGAACTAGGTCGCTATCAAATCCGAGGTCAAGCAACAAAGCGCCACAGCCTGCCTAATTTTGACGATTTGGTATTTACCCCGGCGGGTCTCTCGCGCATGCCACTAGAGGGTTATCGCGAACGCTGCGACACCCAAGTAGTGATTGGCGAAGGGCGGGTCTCGCGCCCGCTCGTGCTCGAACGACCGATCATGATTGCCGGCATGAGCTTCGGCGCGCTATCGGTCAATGCCAAGCGTGCGCTTGGCATGGCGGCGACCAATTGTGGTATATCGACGTGCACCGGCGAGGGTGGTATGCATCCCGAGGAGCGCGAGCATTCGACCAAGCTGGTGATGCAATATCTGCCGAGCCGTTACGGCATGAACCCTTACGATCTGCAAAAGGCCGATATGATAGAAATTGGCGCCGGTCAGGGTGCCAAGCCTGGCACCGGCGGCGTACTCCTTGGTCTTAAGATGTCGGAAGAAGTCGCCCGAATGCGCGACCTACCGCCCGGCGTCGACCAGCGCTCTGGCTGCCGCCATCCTGATTGGATGGGCGCCGACGACCTTTACATGAAACTTGAGCAGATCCGCGAAGTGACCAATTATGAGGTGCCAATTTCGATTAAGGTCGGTGCGGCACGTATCGCCAATGACGTGCGCATCGCCTGCAAAGCGGACGTCGACGCCATCGTGTTCGACGGCATGGAGGGCGGCACCGCCGCCTCGCCGGCGATCCAACTCGACCATGCCGGCATTCCGACCATCGCAGCCATAGCCGAAGCGGTTGAGGCACTGCACGATATGGGCAAACAGAACGAGATCAAGCTGATCGTCGGCGGCGGCATCAAGAATGGCGCGGACGCCGCCAAGGCGATTGCGCTCGGCGCTGATATCGTCTATCTGGGAACCGCGCCGATGATCGCGCTGAATTGCCACGCGCCGATCTATCTGGAAGACTACGAACGCCTTGGCACCACGCCCTATGAATGCCAGCATTGTCATACAGGCCTTTGCCCGGTCGGCATCACAACGCAGCTGCCAAAGCTAATGGCGCGACTCGATGTCGATAAGGCGGCTGAGCGGGTTACAAATTACCTCAACGCCATGACCATGGAAATCCAGCTCTTCGCGCGCTCTTGCGGCAAAAATAAGGTTTCAGACCTCGATCCCAACGATTTGCGCTCGCTGACCCATGACGTAGCGATGATGACCGGCATTCCAATGGTCGGGCTCAACGGGCGAAAACCCTGGTGGCAGAAATTCTGACGAACTGAAGGAGCGGAAGAGCCCCAGGATAACGGCAAGGAAATCCAACGAGATCAAAAGGCCATAAGGTGGATGGTCTCGTGCAGCGGTGCGAAAAAAATGAAAAGCAAGCCAAAGGTCTATGGAGATAAATTCCATGAGCGCGGCGAGCGCGCCCAGGGCGAAAAAATGCTAGCAAGACGAATTAGGCCCTCGATGTCCAAGCATTCTGCAAAGCTTTTATTCAACAGCTAGGCGATAGCCTCTCTCGTCAGC
>CAZUXZ010000195.1:0-23070 GCA_964624055.1 uncultured Rhizobiaceae bacterium
GGATTTTCCGGTACTGCGTTGAGGCCAGACAGCATGATCAGGAAGAAAAGCGGCGTCCAGTGCCACACTTCGGTCGCGATCACCGCAATGAAAGCGAGGAAGCCGTCATTCAGCCAGGTCAGGTTGGTCTCGCTAAACGAAACCCAGGAGATGAACTGGTTGATCGGACCTTGGTACTGGAACAGCATGAACCAGGTGTAGCCCACGACAACCGGCATGATCATCATCGGCGACAAGAGCGCGGTGAACCACAACCGCTTGCCCCAAAACTTCTTAAGGAAGATTGTTGCCAACCCCAACCCGATTACGAATTCGAGGCAGAGACTGATCACCGACATGATCACGGTACGACCGAGCGCTTGCAAATAGCGCGGCTCATCCGTCACCAAATAGTTGTAACTGATTCCCTGGTTGATTTTCTGCGTGAAGACACTGGCGAAAGCATCCCAAAAATCACCGTAAATAGGTTGCCACTCGGTCAAGCTGATTACGAATTCCAAAATGAACGGGAATATCAGCATCACGCACAACAGAATCTGCACCGGCGTTATTAAGAGACCGGTAATATATCGTTTTTCGTTAGGATCAAAGCGGCGGGGTTTCCCCAAACCCTTTGAGGAAACCCCGCCATTCGATGTGCTTGTAACCACGGACTTTTCTTATCTGTTGATAAATACGCTTAGTTACGTGGTTATCTAATTAACTCCACTTATCCGCACCGGATGCCTTCTGCAACGCGGAGGGATACATGGCTGCAAGCGCGCGCCAAGCTTCGATCTGAGTGTCTTTACCCAGTCGACGCGTAATGCGGTCTTGCTCTTTCGCAGTGTCCTTCATGGCCTCTTCCGCCGTCTTTTGGTTGTTGTAAGCGGCCTGTAGGTTACGATCTAGGGCGTCGTGGTATTCCGCGCCGCCCCTGAGAATGATCTCCGGCACGCAGTCGACCACAGCCTCGTAGGAGGTCGCCAAGAAGTCGCCCGGATAGGCTTGCAGGAACTCTGGTGACGGATCGAGGAAGTGATTATTGCGCCATGGATCAAAATATCCGCCCTCGTTCGGGATCGAACGCATCGACATAGTTGGTCCAGTGAGCCATTGCGCATATAGGTAAGCGGCTTCGGGAATCTCCGAATGCGCGTTGACCACGAAGTCCCAAGCAAACGGCATAACGTCCGCCCGAATGAGCTCGCCGTTAACGATATCACCCGGGACCTTGGAAATACCGGTCTGGGTCGGTTCGCCATTGGCGTCCTTACCAGCGATGATCGACTGCGCACCTGCCGCATCGTGGCTATAACGCCACAGCGACGGCCAACCAAACTCGAAGAAACCGCGGCCACCGGCGTAATACTGAGCATAGTTCTCAGTGAAACCGTAGCTGAATTGCTCCGCCGGCATATATTTCTGAAGATTGACCATATCCTGGACGGTCTTAATGCTCTCGGGCGAACCCGCCATAGACTTCATGTCTTTGTCGAAGTACAGCACACCCTTCGACTGGAAACGGGTCATCCAATGGAACTTATTCCAGAACGGCGAGCGATATTCTAACGCGCCCCAGAAGTCGTTGGCCTGGTCATCCATTTCCGCAGCCAACTGGTCGTACTCATCCCAGGTTTCGACTACGGCGCGAGGAGCCTTCTCTTTTTTACCTGCCTCGTACAATTTGTCTTTACGGTAGTTCAAAAGCCACCAGTCGCCATCGCAATAGAGACCGTAAGTCTTGCCTTTGTACTTCTGCCCGAAATCGGAGACAGGGTATTCAAGTTTGTTTGGGCCGTCATAAACTTCTGGGTCATATTTTTCGACCCAATCCGTAATATCAAGCGCGAGACCAGATTCGGCAAAGTCCGGAAGGCTCAATGGTGCCGGTAACATCAGGTCGTAACGACCGGTCTGAGCGACAGCTTCCTGCATACCCTTTTGGTGTGTCTGAGTAACCGGAACCTCGATAAGCTCGACGTCAAAACCGGTCAATTCCTTCCACTCAGCGGTGAACGGCGACATGTTGCCGCCGGAACCCGATGGGTGCATGATGGAGATGGTCTTCTTCGGCGCGCTAGCATATAGGGCCTTGGCAGCTTTCACCGCCCGCTCTTCTGGCGTGCCGCCCTCGGCGGCCCAAGCCTGCTTAGCACTAAACGGGGCCTTGCGCATAATCATCGAAACGGCAGTGGCGCTCAAACCGAGGCTCATCATGCCTTTCATCAGATCGCGGCGCGAGACCTTGTGGTCGCGCGAGAAGTGCATACCCCAGAGACGGTATAGCTCTTTCTTAAAAAGTTCTTTCTTATCCGTATGTGACATGTTTTTAGCTCCCTAAAAGCTCCCCAAAACGTCGCGGCCCTAGCCGCTTATATAGCGCCCGAACCGCGTTCACAAATTAAAGTACGCCGACGCTTCACAGTTCATCTTGCTCTTCGAACGGCTCACCGGCGACTATATCCTAAATACGCGGGGGAACCATAGCGATGCAGATCTGAGCCGTAAAGCTAGAATCTTCATCAGCAATCCACAATGTTATTTTCCTCACGCAAACCAATGAGCTTGCTGATTGGGATATCTGTCATGTTCACTTTCGACAAATAGTATAATTAATTAATTAAATCAACGCTTTATTGCTCCTAGAGTAAAGCCGCGAGCGAGATGCTTGTGAATCAAAAGCCCTAAGATCACGACAGGTAAGGCGGCAACTGTTGCCAGCGCTGCCTGTATACCGAATACTCCGCCAAAGAGCTGCATATTGACGGGTATGGTGAACACCGTTTTCTCCGTTAGAACGACGGCAAGCAAAAACTCACTCCAATTTAGTATGAAGATAAATAGCCCCGTGGCGAGCAGACCGCCCTTGATCAACGGTAGGGTGACGCGTAAGTGGGCCTCCCAGCGTGACATGCCGTCCATCATTGCCGCCTCCTCGATTTCAGCAGGAATATCATCGATGAAGCTTTTCAGCATCCAGAAGGCAAACGGTGTGGTGAACACAACATAGGCAAGAATGAGCCCAATATGGGTATCACGCAAACCTAGCCACCCAAAAAGAATAAGGAACGGTATAGCGATAACCACCGTGGGAATGCCGCGTACTGAGAGGATGGTGAGTGCGAGTGTGTGGCCGCCTGCGCGATAACGCGCGAACCCGATTGCCGCCATTCCGCCGATGGTGAGAGAAACAAAGGTTGCCGCGCCGGAAACAATAAGTGAATCAACCATCGCCCACCACGCGCCCCCATGACCATGCACCCAGAACCCTTCAAGCGTCCCGATAAGCGGCTGGTAATTGGCCAATGTCGGGTTGCTGGTAACCCATACCGGGGGCACAGCGGCCCATTCGTGGGTTGGCTTGAACGAAGTCGACACCATCCAAAAAATGGGAAACAGCGCAAAGATTAGGCCAGCGGCAAGTCCGATGGCATTGTACCAGTTAAGTGGTCGTTGAGGCATGATATGCTCGACATTGTCCAGTGGCGGCCAGGGAGCATAAATTGGCAGCCCAAGCAAAGAAATTAATTCGGGAGAAATTCCATGGCCCGTGATTATGAGACTCTAATTTTTGAAAAAGACGGCAAACGGGCGCGCATCGCCTTTAACCGACCAAATATTCTGAACGCCGTGGCCATGAAAGGTGCGCAAGAGCTCGATGCTCTCGCGACGCAAATCGCCGAAGATGAAGACGTACGGATAGTCACTATTTCAGGGTGTGGGCGCGCCTTTTCAACTGGTATCGATCTTAAGGATCTCGCGGGGGGCAAAATCAACAATAGCTATTTTGACCTTTGGGACCGAGCACTCAGGCGGTTTGAAACTATGGACAAACTGGTAGTTTGCCTAATCCATGGCTACGCGCTAGGCGGAGGCTTGCAGCTCTGCCTTGCTTCCGACATCCGCGTCTCTACGCCGAGCGCCAAGCTAGGCTTACCGGCGATTAAGGAGGGCTTAATCCCCGGCCTAGGCACGCTACGCCTCGCTCGATATATCGGCCTCGGCCGGGCCAAGCGACTTATCATTACGGGAGAGATGATTGATGCGCAGGAAGGCGAGCGCATTGGCATGATCGATTATCTAGTATCCGAGGAAAACGCTGAGGCAGAATTTGAGGAGATTGTCACTAATATAGCCTCAGTTAATTCCAAAGGCTGCCGCCTTTCCAAGCAAATGCTGGAAAACTGCTACGACCTCAATTTTGAGACGTTCTTCTCCCTGTATAAAGAGCGTCAATTGCATGCGACGAACTCCGATGATTTCCAGGAGGCGATGGCTGCCTACCGGGAAAGTCGCCCACCCAACTGGTCTTAATTTGCCAATTAGAGAGTAGAGGTTGTGACTGCCATAGATTTTCGTACTGAGCCGGAACGATATCGCCATTGGACCCTTGCTCTCGAGGGACCGGTTGCAACGCTTAAACTGGATGTTAAGGCTGAAAATGGGCTCGCCCCTGGATACGAGCTCAAGCTGAATTCATATGATCTTGGTGTCGATATTGAGTTAAGCGATGTCGTTCAGCGCTTACGCTTCGAGCATCCGGGAGTGCGAGCTGTGATTATCACCTCGACCAAAGAACGGGTGTTCTGCGCAGGTGCCAATATTGGTATGCTGAGCGCAGCTAGCCATGCCTTTAAGGTCAATTTCTGCAAATTTACTAACGAAACCCGCCTCGCCCTTGAAGACGCCGGTGCCAATTCTGGTCAGAAATATCTATGCGCAATCAACGGCGCCTGCGCCGGCGGCGGGTACGAGCTAGCGCTGGCCACAGATTACCTGTTGCTGCTGGACGATGGCACCTCGTCGGTATCGTTACCAGAAATCCCGTTGCTTGCCGTACTACCGGGTACAGGTGGCCTGACACGCCTGGTAGACAAGCGACATGTCAGGCGCGATCGCGCTGATTTTTTCTGTACCTTGGAGGAAGGATTGCGGGGGAAGCGCGCGGTGCGATGGAACCTGGTGGACGAGATCGTTCCGCGATCGCAATGGCAGAAAGCCGTCGCTGCACGCGCCACTGAACTCGCGGCCTCCTCCGACCGACCAGCAGAAGCGGAGGGCATCGTGCTCTCAACCCTCGAGCGAACCATTGAGGACGACAGCATTGCCTATAGCCATGTCACCTGCGGGATCGACCGCGACCTAATGGTGGCGAATATCACCGTGCACGCACCCGCCGCCGCACCACCTGCCAGTCTCACAGCTATACACGATGCGGGTACGGCGTTTTGGCCACTTGCCTTGGCCCGCGAATTGGACGATCTCATTTTGCATCTACGGTTCAACGAAAGCGAAATTGGCACCTGGCTGATGCGTACAAAAGGCGAGAGCGATTATGTCGCAGCTGCCGATGTAGCTCTTACCATCCATGCGACCGATTGGCTGGTACGCGAGATTACGTATTACTTAAAGCGCACTCTAAAACGCCTCGATCTTTCCGCCCGCTCAATCTTCGCATTTATCGAGCCTGGCTCTTGCTTCACCGGCACACTTTTGGAACTCGCCTTTGCCGCGGACCGCTCCTACATGCTCAAAGGCGCCTTCGAGGGCGATAACCGAGCACCCGCGACCATCCGTCTAACGGAAGCAAATTTCGGCCCGTACTCAATGTCGAATGGTCTGACCCGGATGGAAACCCGCTTTATTGACGACACGGACGCGCTTGACCACGCCAAAAGCGCGATGGGCAAAGCGCTCGAGGCACTCTCGGCCGAGGAACTGGGCCTCGTCACCTTTGCCCCCGACGATATAGACTGGGAAGATGAAACACGTATCGCCGTCGAGGAGCGCGTCGCATTCTCACCGGATGCCTTGACCGGTATGGAAGCGTCGCTCCGCTTCGCGGGTCCCGAGACCATGGAAAGCAAAATTTTCAGTCGCCTTACCGCCTGGCAAAACTGGATCTTTCAGCGTCCCAACGCTGTCGGAGCAGAAGGCACGCTCACGCTCTATGGCAGCGGACAGAAACCGCGCTTCGATAAGGAACGGGTTTGATTCATGGCGATCGACTACAACGAACGTATCCCCAATAACGTCGAACTTGCCGACAACCGCCGACTGCGGCGCGCTCTAGAAGCCTGGCAGCCCGGTTACCTCGACTGGTGGGCCGAAATGGGACCGAGCGATTTCAACACGGTCGACGTTTATTTGCGAACTGCCGTATCAGTGGAAAAAGACGGTTGGGCAAATTTTGGAATGGTCAAGATGCCGGATTATCGCTGGGGCATTTTTCTGGCCGAACCAGAGCCAGACCGGCGCATTGCCTTCGGCGCCCATAAGGGCGAAGCGGTGTGGCAGGATGTACCAGGCGAACACCGCGCGACGCTGCGCCGCTTAATCGTAACGCAAGGTGACACTGAGCCGGCGAGCGTCGAACAGCAGCGCCTTTTGGGTCTAACCTGCCCATCGCTTTACGATCTTAGGAACCTATTCCAGGTCAATATCGAGGAAGGCCGGCACCTCTGGGCCATGGCCTATCTTCTGCACGCACATTTTGGCCGCGACGGGCGCGAAGAAGCAGAGGGACTCCTGGAGCGGCGCTCGGGAGATGTCGATAAGCCACGCATCCTCGGCGCGTTCAACGAAGAGACACCGGACTGGCTCTCGTACTTTATGTTCACCTTCTTCACTGACCGGGACGGCAAATATCAACTCGCCTCCCTCGCCGAATCTGCCTTTGACCCTCTGGCACGCTCCTGTCGCTTCATGCTGACAGAAGAAGCGCATCACATGTTTGTCGGGGACACCGGAATCCAGCGCGTGGTGCACCGCAGTTGTGAGCTGATGAATGAACATGACACGACCGATATCGCATCATTCGGCGGAGTCCCCCTAGATACTGTTCAGCGCTACCTTAATTTCCACTTCGCAACTTCAGTTGATTTGTTTGGCTCAGAATTCTCTACAAACGCCGCGAACTATTTCACTGATGGTATCAAGGGCCGTTACCGCGAAGAAAAGATCGACGACGATCACTTATTGACTGAGGGTGCCTATCGGATACGCAAGCTGAAGAATGGGAAGATCGGCGAGTATACGGAACCGGCGCTGACTGTCATCAATGAACGCCTACGCGACGATTACATTGAGGACTGCCAGAAAGGAATTGATCGCTGGAATCGCACAATCGGCGAGTCAGGCATTGACTATACGCTCCGCCTGCCGCATCGCGCGTTTTACCGGGATATCGGGCAATATCGTGAAACCCATTTTACGCCGGAAGGCGAACCCATCAACGTCGAGGAATGGGCTGCACGCAAGGACGGTTGGCTGCCGAGCGATGCTGAGCGGGCGCATGTTATTTCCCTCATGCAGCGTGTTGTCGAGCCCGGTAAATTCGCCGGCTGGATCGCACCGCCCCGGCGCGGAATCAACGGCCAGTCCCTAGAATTCGAATATGTTCATCTGACCTGATACCCACGGCCCAAGGAGGCGAGAATGGCAAACTATCCCCATCTGTTTTCCAAATGGTCCATCCGCAATTGCCAAATAAAAAACCGTGTTGTCTTTCCACCGACCTGTCCGACCTGGGTGTCCGACCCGTGGAACGGCCTCTTCATCGACATGGCGACCGAGTATTACGAGGAGCGCGCCAAGGGCGGCGTTGGCCTGATCATCATCGGCGGCACGCATGTTCATCCTAGCTCGATCATGGCGCCGCTCCTAATGCCGCAACTTTTTGATGACCGTCAGATTGAGCCGCTCTCGAAGATAGCCGACGCGGTGCACAAGCACGGCTGCAAACTCGCTATCCAACTATGGCATTCCGGAGTGCGCGGCTTTCCTGGCTACAAACAGGCTCCGGGCTACGATCCGGACGCAACCTGGTACACTGTCTCGCCAAGCCAAGTACCACTCGGCGAGTTTCCTGGTGCCTCGACGCCAAAGGAACTCGACGAGGATGAAATCCAGGAACTGATTGCAGCCTACGGAAGCGCAGCAACACGCGCCATGGCCGCCGGCCTCGACGGTGTGGAGTTGCACCTCAGCCATGGCTATCTACCGTGGCAGTTTCTTTCGCCGCTCTACAATAAACGGTCAGACAGATGGGGCGGCTCATATGAAAATCGCTTGCGATTTCCGCTCGAAGTTCTGGACGCCATGCGCAAGGCCGTAGGCGACGAGCCCTTCGTCGGCTACCGCATCAACTCGACTTCCTTCTGGCCCGGCGATCTCGAAATCGAGGACGTGCGCAAAATTGTTCCGGATATCGAGAAAGGCGCCGATATCGACTATGTTGACGTATCCGCAGGCGTGCACCATGCCTTTATACATACTCCAATGGAATTCGAGGGCGGCTGGGAACGCGGTTATGCACGCCAGATCCGCGAAGTTTCCAACAAGCCGGTGCTCGCCGTCGGCCGCATCACCACGCCAGATCTCGCTGAAGCCTTGCTCGAAGCCGGAGATGCCGATGCTATCTGCCTCGCGCGCCAACTCTTCACCGACCCCTATTGGGCTAAGAAGGCGGAGGAAGGCAACGCCGAGGACATCCGCACCTGCGTCGCCGCTAATTTTTGCTGGAAAAGCGTGAGCCGGGGCGCGCGCATCCAATGTGTCTACAATCCGGTGATCGGACGCGAAGGAGAATGGGGCGAAGGGACTCTGACTGAAACCGACACGCCAAAAAAGGCGTTGGTGATCGGTGGCGGGCCTGCTGGGCTGGAATATGCCCGCATCGCAGCGACGCGCGGACATTCGGTGACGCTGGTGGAAAGCGAGAGCGAGTTGGGCGGCCATGTACGCCTTCAATCGATGTTACCGAGCCGAGAAGAATTCGGCGGCATTGCTCATTGGCTCGCTAATCAAGCCGCCAAACACGGCGTCGAGCTGAGAACCGACACACCAGTTTCGGAAGACGGCCTCGATACCCTGTTAAATGCCGAGAAACCAGACCATGTCGTCCTCGCCACGGGCTCGAGTGTCTGCGTCGACGGCTTCCAAGGTTGGACGGCGGAGCCCATGCCGGGATGGGAGAGCGGCAACTGCATCGGCTGGGACGAGGTTGTTACCGCCGGCTCGCGCGCAGCTGGCGTCTCCTTCCCCGGCGACGTAGTCGTAATCGACGATATGTGTGATGTCGTGGCCCCGCTAACCGCCGTGGCGATGACCAAAACCGGCGCCAATTCTGTCACCCTGCTGACCCGTTGGCCAATGGTCGGTATGGAGACCATTCTCGACGTATATCTCGATTGGATCCTACCAAAGCTCTATGAATGCGGCGTCAATATGCTGTGTGACCATTTCGTCCGCCGTATCGAGGGCAACAAGCTGCATATTTACAACGTCCACCGCGAAAAAGATGAAAGCGTGCTCAACGCTGAATGGATCGTCATGGCCACCGGCAGGCGCTCTGAGACGACTCTCCTCGCGCCACTCCAAGCGCGCGGCGTTAGCGTCGAGGTAATAGGTGATGCGATCGCACCGCGCTCGACCTACGAAGCGGTATACGAGGGCCACCGCCAAGCGCGAAAACTATAACGGTTGCTTGACAGTGCGTCGGAAGGCAGCACCCTGGACGATAATAAAAAGACCGAACCAAGGGAGAGCTCCATGAGCTACCGCATCACGGTCGATACCGGCGGCACCTTCACGGACATGGTGGTGACGGGCGAAGACGGCAGACAGGTCATCGGCAAAGCGCTGACGACACCCGATCGAATCTTTAACGGCATGAAGGGAGCGCTCGATACGGCAGCCGGGGAGCTCGGCGTGACGCCGGAACAGCTCCTATCCGAAGCGAGTATCCTTATTTATGGTACAACGCGGGCAACCAATGCGATCGTGCAGAACAAGGTAGCTAAGACTGCCTTTCTCACCACACAGGGCTTCCCTGATACGCTGGTGCTCAAGGAAGGCGGCAAGCATGGACCGCATGACTTTACCCAGGAATACCCCGACCCCTATATCCCGCAAAAATATACCTTCGAGATCCCCGAACGTATTGATGCCGAGGGTGGCGTACATACACCGCTAGACGAGGCCGCGGCCCGTGAGATCATCGCCCCCCTGAAAGCACAGAACTTCGAGGCGATCGCCGTCTGCCTTTTATGGGCCATTATGAATCCCACCCATGAGCAGGCCCTCGGCCGCATAATCGCGGAACTGTTGCCCAACGTGCCCTATACGCTGTCACACGAGTTGGTGCCGATCATCCGCGAATATCGCCGTGCGTCCGCCACCGCCATCGACGCGTCGCTGAAACCGCTCATGCAGGAGCATTTACGTCAAATGGAAAGTGATTTACGCGGTGCTGGCTATGAAGGAGAGATCCTCGTTTCAACTGCCGTCGGCGGATGCATGCATGTGGAGGAGCTGGCCGAGCGACCTATCCACACGGTCAAGTCTGGTCCCGCCATGGCGCCAGTCGCCGGGCTAAATTATGCTAAAATTGAGAATTTCGGTAACAACGTGATTATCTGCGATACCGGCGGCACGACCTTCGATGTCGGCCTAGTGCGCGACGGCGAGGTCAAGTTCACTCGCGAAACCTGGATCGGCCCCCAATGGACCGGAGATATCTTAGCTATTTCCTCGGTCGATGTGCGCTCGATTGGCGCCGGTGGAGGTTCGATCGCCTGGATCGATCCAGGAGGCCTCTTGCGCGTCGGCCCCCACAGCGCTGGTGCATCGCCCGGCCCTGCCTGCTATGGCGCCGCTGGTGATCAGCCCACCGTGACGGACGCCGCCTTAGTGCTAGGCTACCTTGACGAAAAATATTTTCTTGGCGGGCGCATGGCGCTAGATGTCCAGGCGGCGCGGCGCGTCGTGAAGACCATCGCGGACGGAATCGGCGGCAGCATCGAGGAAGCGGCCTATGCGATCATGAATCTCGCCAGCGAATATATGATCAAAGCAATCCAAAACATTACCGTGACAGAGGGCTTTAACCCGGCGGAAAGTGCGCTTGTCGCTGGCGGCGGCGCGGCAGGCCTGAATATCATGCCGATCGCTAAAGAGCTCGGCTGTATTAATGTCATTCTGCCCAAGACGGCCAGCGCGCTCTCAGCATGCGGCATGCAGTTCTCCGATATCATCGCTGAGCACAGCGCAAGCAAGGTAACGCTGAGCGGCAGTTTCAATTATGATGGTGTTAATCAGGCGCTGCAGTCTATCGAAGAGGAGTTAGGCCGTTTCACCAAGACCCTGGAAAGCCGAGGTCTTGAAGAATCGAGCATCGAATATTTCCTTGAAGCGCGTTACCTGTTCCAGCTATGGGAGCTGGATGTGCCGATTCCTATGAGCCGCTTCCGCGACCAAGATGACGTCGACACATTAGTCGGGGCGTTTCATGATGTTCATGAGCGGGTTTTCGCAGTGCGCGACGTGGGGAGCCAAGTCGAATGCCTCAATTGGAAAGGCCGTGCGCGCGTCCGCCTAGCCCGCCCACCCAAACCGGCTTACGCGGCAAACACTTCGGGCGACAATTCACCGGTTAGCCAACGCTCTGTCTATTTTGGTGAGACTGGAAGGGCCAACGCACCGATCTATCACGGAGAGATGCTGCGCCCCGGCATTAAAATATCTGGCCCCGCGATCATTGAGGAACCGACCACCACTCTCGTGATATATCCCGGCATGTCGGCACAGCTCAGCAGCGCCAATAATTACCTGCTCGATACTGCTATAGGATGAGAGGAGGAGAAGAACTATGACGAAGGACAATGGAAAATTGGCGCAGCAAATTGATTCGGTACTTATATCGATACTAGCAAACCGGATGGACGGTATCGTACGTGAAATGACCAACACACTGCAGCGCGCGGCACGCTCAGCCGTAATTGCAGTGTCACGTGATTTCTCCTGCGCCCTATGCACCGCTGACAACCAGTTGCTCTCGGCAGCAGAGGGCTTACCCGTGCATATATTCGGCTCTCATCTGCAAACCCAAGCGATGTGCGACCTGCATGACAACCTCGCCGAAGGAGATGCTTTCCTTCACAATGATTCGTATCTCGGCAATACCCATTCAGCAGACCTTACTGTACTCGTGCCAGTCTTCATCGATGGCGAACATATGTTTACCGCCTGTGCCAAAGCGCATCAGGCCGACATTGGTAACTCAATCCCGAGCACCTATCACGCAATGGCCCGTGATGTTTACGAAGAGGGTGCGATCATCTTTCCTTGCGTGCGAGTGCAGTCCAATTATGAGATGAATAACGACATCATCCGCATGTGTCGCCGACGTATCCGTGTGCCGGAACAATGGTATGGCGATTTCCTAGCAGCACTTGGCTCGGCGAGAATTGCCGAACGACGGCTCAAGGAGCTCTGCGCCAAATACGGCAAGGAACCAATCAAACATTTCATTGAACAATGGTTCGATTATTCGGAACGGTTAATGGTTCAGGCGATCCGCGAGCTGCCCAAAGCAAAAATTGTTAATGAAGGAGCCCACGATCCCTTCCTGCCAACCCTTCCCGATGGCATCCCGATCAAGGTCGAACTTACTTTGGATCCAGACAATGCGATGATTGAAATCGACCTTCGCGACAATATTGATTGCGTCGATTGCGGCCTTAATCAATCCGAGGCCTGTGCCATTTACAATGTGGTGGCAGGTGTTTTTCACAGCATAGAAGTGGATCTGCCGCACAATGCTGGATCGTTCCGCCGTATTGTGGTGCATCTCCGAGACGGCTGCGTGGTCGGTCGACCGAAATTCCCACATAGCGCTTCAATGGCAACCACCAACGTCGCCGACCGGCTGATCAATTTAACGCAATCAGCCTTTGCCCAGCTCGGAGACGAACAGGGTCTAGCCGAAGGCGGCAGCGCCATGGCAGCAGGCTTCGCGGTGGTCTCGGGAAAAGATTTCCGGCGCAATGGCGAGCCCTACATCAACCAGCTCCAGACGTCAGTGAACGGCGGACCGGCCAGTCCGCATGCCGATGGATGGGTAACCTACGGCATCCCGGTGGTCTCCGGACTAATGTATCGAGATTCAATTGAGCTCGACGAGATCAAGCATCCGATGCATTTTGAGAGTATGCGCTTAATGCATAGCACCGGCGGGGCGGGACGCTTTCGTGGCGGCCCATCGACCGAGGTCAAATACGGGCCACGCAGGGATCCGATGACAGTAGTCATTCCTTCGGATTGCCAAGTCTATCCGGCGCGCGGCGTGCGCGGCGGCAAGGACGGAATGCCCGCGAAACAGTGGAAGGTAGGCGCAAATGGCAACGAAACGGCGTTGCCCAATGTGGTGCAATTTGAGCTTCAGCCGGGCGAATATGTGCGCGGACTGGAAGCTGGCGGCGGGGGATATGGTAACCCGATGGAACGAGACCCGGCACGTGTCTTAAAGGACGTTGAGCGGCGCTGGGAGACTATTGAGCGTGCTCGCGAGATCTACGGAGTAGTGCTGATCGGCAGCGTCGAAAGTGACGATCTCACTATTGATAAGGCAGCAACACAAGCGGCGCGCGCCAGAACCTAGAGAAGATAACAACCTAGTAAGTAGACATCATTGGAGCCGGGACGAGCGTCGAGTCTGTCTTTGCGCTTCTTAAACGAGTCGGGCCCTTTAGCGCTTTCCAAAAACACCCAGCGAAGCGCATAGCCTCAATTTAAGCTGAACGTATATTTATCTAAATACCAGAGAGAACCCAGACCCTGCCAAAAAAAATAATATCTTTGGCATGTGCTGGTCGACCGAGGAATGGGACGCAAAGGACAAGATGAAGCTTTTCGAGCTCGCCCGGGACATCCTCGGTAATGATTTTAGAGGTAGCCACTCCCAATATGAGCACTTTTATATGAGTACGGCCTTCATCGTCCGGAAACATCTCGGCCACGAGACAGTTTGGGATGAGATCCTCAATTTCACTGATGATCTACTCGCGAGCCACGACGCGTCTGGGTCTGCAACGTGATTACGGTTACTCCTTCTCCAATAACCCCCTTAGTACTCGCTCGGGCGTCAGCGGAATCTGCTTGAAACGGACGCCGGTAGCGGCGGAAACAGCGTTGTTGATGGCCGGGGCGGCGCCGACCAGGGGCGGCTCACCTACTCCCTTGACGCCGAAGGGATGGCTCGGCTCTGGCGTCTCGAGGATGACCGTGTGGATCTTGTCGGGAGCTTCGAGCGCACCGGGGAACTTGTAATCCATGAAGCTCGGGTTCACCAAACGGCCGTCCTCCCAGAGCATCTCCTCCATCAACGCATAGCCCATGCCCTGAACGAAGCCACCCTCGATCTGGCTTTCCACCGCGCTGGGATTGACCGCGCGGCCGACGTCATGAACGCACCACGCCTCACGAATGTTGACCGCGCCGGTGGCCTCATCCACTTCGGCATCCACAACCTGAGCACCGAAAGTCAGTACCGAAACCGCATCGAGGCCAAGGAACCCATTCATTTGCGTATGTTCGGGGTTAGTCGGATCATGCGGCATAAAACTGCCAGTACCGGTGATAGGTCCCCCGGCGGCCCAGATCGACCGCTGAGCTATATCAGTGAAGGTAACCTCAGCGTTCCTTGGCGGGTCGCTGGCAACACCGATACGCCCACCGGGGCGGAGCTCAACCTCGTCGGCGCCACATTGGAGCATTTCAGCGGCATGGGCGAGCAATTGGTCGCGCACTCCTGCAGCCGCAGCATGTACAGCACGGCCCACCGTGTGAGTAACGCGACTCGCAGCGGTGGCATAATCATAGGGCGCCGAATCTGTGTCGGGTGGAGCAAAAGCCACTTGGTCGATATTGAGCCCGAGAACCGCTGCGCACATTTGGCTGAGTACGGTATCGGAGCCCTGGCCGATATCGACGGCAGCAACATTGAGGATAACCGTGCCATCGCCCTGAAGGCGAACGATCGCGCCGGACGCAAGAAAAGCTGAGGTATGCGCCATAGCAGAGACGCCTAGTGCCCGCTTGCAGCCAGGAGCGGCCTCGCGGGCGCGCGGCCAACCCGACACATCACGCACTGTCTCAAGTGCCTCGGTTAGTGCCGAAGTAGCTATAATCTTACCGCCGAACCAAGGCTCTCCCGCCTGAATAGCGTTCTTGATGCGTATTTTGATCGGGTCAATGCCGAGCTTTTCTGCAATCTCGTCGATCTGCGATTCGCTGGCAAAGGAGGCCTGCGGATTGCCGAAACCGCGAAACGCGCCAAGGCGGAGCTTGTTAGTATAGACTGCATGGCCCAAGGCGCGAACATTTGGGATGTGATAGGGCCCACGTGAATAAAAGAGCGCGAGGTTCATTACTGCCGGGCTATCATCAGCGTAAGCGCCGCCATCGAACCAGACCTCCATTTCCCGCGCGACCAGGGTGCCATCGGACTTAGCGCCGGTGCGAACGCGGAGCATGCCGGGATGGCGCGCGCGCATGGTGGTCATGTCCTCGTCCCGGCTAAGCACAAGGCGAACGGGCGCTGCTGCCTTCTTCGCCAACATCGTTACTACAAGTTGGCCCGAAGCCTCCGCCTTACCGCCAAAGCCGCCACCAACCCGCGGCGCAATGCAGCGGATTTTACCCATCGGAATGCCGAGGCCTTCATGTATATTGGCCTGAGTGCGGAAGATGCTCTGGGTCGAAGACCAGATAGTCACACGGCCATCCGGTCCGAAGGCAGCGAGCGCTGTCGCCGGCTCCATGTAAGCGTGATATTGCGCAGGCACTTCATACGTGCCTTCAACGACGACATCCGCCTCGTCGAAGCCGTCGAGCCCGCGGCCAACAGTGGCCTCGGCACGGGCCATGATGTTGCCAGCGTTCTCGGGCGCCTGATAGACCTTGAAATACTCTGTAAAATCCTCGTGCAGAATTGGAGCATCCTCGGCGGTGGCTTCCGCAACCGTCGTCGCAGTGGGCAGTTCTTCATATTCCACTTCAATAAGGCGGGCGGCGTAGCGCGCCGTTGCCTCATCGACCGCCGCCACTGCCGCTACCGGCTCGCCGATATAGCGCACCTTGCCGCGCGCCAGCGCTGTCTCATCCTTGACCACCGGGCCGAACAGTCCGCCGGTGATATCTTCCGCCGTCACCACTGCCTTGACCCCGGAATGGGCTAGCGCCACCGAGGTATCATAAGAGAGAATGCGCGCATGAGGGTAGGGGCTGGTCAGGAGCGCAGCATGCAGCATGCCTGGCATCGTCATATCCCCAGTGAATAGCGCGCTGCCGCCAGCCTTTTCCCCAGCCTCCAGTCGAGGTGGACTTTTGCCAATAGCGCTTTCAACTTCACTCATGCCCCCTCCGTTCCGATGCGAGGCGCACCGCATCGACCACCCGGACATAGCCCGAGCAGCGGCAGAGATTGCCCGACAACGCCTGGCGGATCTCGTCGCGGCTTGGGTTAGGATTTTCTGCCAACAATGCCGTCGCGCTCACGATCATACCGCTCATGCAGAAGCCGCATTGGATTGCCCCGGCATCGACGAAAGCCTGCTGTACAACGGACGGCTCACCGCCTTCTCCGAGACCCTCGATGGTGGTGATCTCGCATCCAGCGGCATTGACCGCGAGTGTCAAGCAAGCATTGACCTGCACTCCGTCGAGCAACACGGTGCAGGCACCACATACACCTTGGTTGCATGCGTTCTTCGTGCCGGTCAGTGCCAGGTCGTCGCGCAGCGCGGCAAGCAGGGTGCGAGACGCGGGCACGTGGAGCAACTGTTCCTCACCATTCACCATAAGCGTGATGTCCATCTCGCTGCTCACGCTTGGCCCTCTGCTTGGCTACGCGCAGCAGCAAGCGCACGGGCGAGTAGGCGGGGCACAAGCATCAGGCGGTACTCGGCGCTGCCACGCACATCATCAACCGGATCGCTGGCCTCCACGAGCAATTGACTGGTGGCGGTGATGGCCTCGTCATCAAGCTCCGAGCCGACGAGTATCGACTCCGCCGTTTCAACTCGAATCGGCTTGGGACCAGCGGCACCAAGCGCGATTCGCACGAAGGAACAATTGCAACCGACCATGGCGAGCAAAACGGCAACGGAAAGAGTAGCGTAATCGCCATGCACCCTAGCGAATTTTTCGTAAACCCCAGTGGCGCCCTCGGGGCTTGCTGGTAAGCGAACCGCCGTGACTATCTCGCCGTCCACAAGGGCAGTGGTTAGATAATCCTCGAAGAAATCCCCAGCGACGATGTCGCGCCGCCCGGCCGGTCCGGCAACCTCGATCACGGCATCCGCCGCCACCAGCGCTGCCGGCAGATCAGAACTCGGGTCGCCATGGGCTACGGCGCCGCCGATCGTGCCTATATTGCGTACGGTAGGATGGGCAATCAGCGACGCTGCCTGGCGAACAACTGAATGGCCGTCGGCAAGCTGATACGATGCTGCGAGTGCCGTGTGACTGACCATGGCACCGATCCGAAAGCCGCCATCCGCCGTCGGCTCGAGCGCTTTGAGCTCGTCTATCGCCCCTAGGCTGACAAGCGCGTTGGGCTCAACCAACTCCGCATTCATCATCGCCACAAGCGTTGCACCGCCGGCAAGCGGCATTGCACCCGCATCGGCGGCGAGCAAGGCAATCGCATCGTCGAGGGTTCTCGGATTATAAAAATGCATCCTGAATATCCTATGCCGCCGGCACTTTGGCTTCAGCGGCGGCACAGAAATTATCAACAAACTCGGCGCCGAGAGATGCCGCCTTCTTTTTCATGATGCCGAGGCCATATTTGGCAAGCCGCCCCGTCAACTGTACGTCCGATTTATAATGTACATTGGTGACGTCGCCACCGCCCGACAGCGTTAATTCGCTCTTCGCGATAAGTCTGCTGGCATTGGTGCCTTCCTGGCCGCGCGTTTCGATACGGGCGAAGCTGGGCGACGTTTCCTCGGTGATTTCGATGTCGAGCTTGAAGACTGTCTTGATCGGCCCGATGCCGACCTTTACCGCCGCCCGATAGGCCTTGCCACAGAGTTCCTCAACATCCTGGCATCCGGGCACGCAGGGCGCGACAAAGGCGGGATCTCGAATGCAGCACCATACGTGATCAAGTGGTGCCCGAACGGCAAATTTTTCCTCAATTATCACTCGTCTCTCCCACTTTCGCCCTTTCGTAGTTATGGCCCTGGATGCTTCCTGTCAATTGGCCATGGCAAATGACAGTAAATCAGCTATTTTCGCGCGGTCATGAAGCATCCCACGATTCGCCCCAGGGACGCCGCTACCCTGGCGTTGTTGCGCCAAGATGGCAGCAGCGTCGCCGTGCTGATGGGCCAGCGCGGAAAAGAGCAGGTCTTTATGCCGGAGCGCTATGTGTTTCCCGGCGGTGGCGTCGAGGTCTGCGACCGCTATGTGCGCCCGGCGGCGGAACTTAGCAAGAATGTCGCCGAACGCCTCGCACGTTCCTGTTCGCCGGCCCGCGCGCGGTCTCTTGCCGCTGCGGCGATCCGAGAGACCTATGAAGAAACCGGCCTCATGCTTGCCGCCCCCGGCGCGCCAGCGCGCGGCAAAGTGCGTCCGGAATGGCGCGGCTTCCACGACCGGGGCCTAGCGCCAGCACTCGACAGGCTTGATTATATCTTTCGCGCTGTCACACCGCCGGGTCCGCCGCGCCGCTTCAACGCCCGCTTCTTCATGGCATTCGCCGACAGGTTACAAGGCGAGATCACCGGCAATGGAGAACTGCACAATATCGCCTGGGTGCCGATCAAAGAGGCGTTGGAGATGCCGATTCCACGGATCACCGGTGTCGTGCTGCGCGAGATCGACCGCCTCCTCGCCGACCCCACGCCTCGCGATACCACCGAATTCACCCCTTACTTTCGCCGCGTCGGCAAAAAGTACATTCTCAACAAGGAATAGTTTTCAGCTGGCCTCTCAAGCGCCGGACGGGACGTTCTCCCCCCTTAGCTAACTCGAATGAGCTTGGGCAAGCGGTGTAACGCTCTCGTCAGTTTACCAACGCCGCGGCGCGGGCTGCTTCGATATCGGATTCGACTACACCACTCTGTTCTGCCGCATCGAGCAGGCTCTGCCAAGTCGAGGCCGGAAGCGGAACCCCCTCGACACTGCGCCTGGCGCGGTTGCGCGTCTCTGGCTCGCCCGGACACAGCACCTCACCACCCACCGCGGCCGGCGCGGCGGAGCGGAAAAACGCGACATAGTTCCTCAGTTCGTCGGCAAAATCACTTTCAGCGGTGAGAAAATCAGGCGCGACATAAATCGACAACATGCCATTAGACAAGCGCTGCATGCCGGGCCGAGAACATCCCGAGCCGGTCAGCGCACCGGCGAGTACTTCGCACATGAATGAAAGCCCCGAACCCTTATGCGCACCCATGGCACAGATCGCGCCAGAACCCGAACGTACATCCAAGGGCTGAGTGCTGTCCTGCACGCCATAGATCAACGCCGGATCAGTCGAAAGGGTGCCGTCACCATCGATCAGCGAGCCCTCCGGCAGCGGCTTGCCGCCACCAAGCGCATTAAGAACCTTGCCCTCGGCAACGACCGAAGTTGCGAAATCTAATATCAGGGATTCACCTCCCGGGTCGGGAATACCAATGCAGACCGGATTGGTCGACATGCGTCGCTCCGCACCACCGAAGGGTGCCACCAGGAGACCAAGGCCCGAAGTGTTGACGAAATGGATGGAGATCATACCGTCTGCTGCCGCCATCTCGGCCCAATCGCCGATCCGCCCGAGATGGCCGGAATTGCGCAAAGCCACCATCGCCAAGCCGGTATGCTTTACCTTCTCCAAGCCCAGGCGCACGGCCTGCGGGCCGATGGTCTGGCCAAAGCCGAAATTTCCGTCCACCACTGCGAGAACGTCATTATCACTAATGATGGAGATTTCCTGATTACGCAAGATTCTGCCGTCATGCAGCCAATGGAGATAGCGAGGCACGCGCAGGACGCCGTGGCTCTCGTGACCGGAGAGGTTTGATTCGGTTAGATAATGGGCGATGCGGCCGGCCTCTTCGGGGGAGCAGCCGGCAGCGATAAATGTATCGCCAACCAGTCTGCGCAAGTGGTCAGCGGGAACGGTAACTGCATTCTCCCAGTTCACAGTCATAACCGATCTCCAGCGCGCTCGCGGGCGAGCAGCTCTATGAGCGAGATCAGCAATGCGTCTCGCTCCTTCGCCAAGTCTTCGGTTGTCCGGCCCGCCGCCTCAGTCTCCACGCCAACAATCACTTTTTCCACTGTCTCACTGGAGATGCGGGGCGCCGAACCGAGATCGGCCCACAAATTTTCGAGCAACGGTCCGAAATGGGCGAAAGCATGGCGGGCGCCTCCTTTGCCACCGGCCAGATGGTGGATGAGAATCGGCCCCATCAATGCCCAGCGCAATCCAGGGCCGTAGGAAACCGCGATATCGACATCTTCGACGCTGGCGACATCCGTCTCTACCAGATGCCAGGCCTCGCGCCACATCGCCGCCTGCAGTCGGTTGGCAAGATGCCCAGGCACTTCGCGGTTGATTCGGATCGCCTTCTTGCCGTGACTATTATAAAAAGCGAGCGCCCAATCGAGAGTTGCCGGATCCGTCTCCTTTCCGCCGACGACTTCAACAAGGGGCACGAGATGGGGCGGGTTAAAGGGGTGGCCGATAACATAGCGCTCTCGGCCCCTGCGCCCGGCCTGCAGTTCGCTGATCAATAGACCAGAGGAAGACGAGGCCATCACCACATTATCGGGCAGCGCATCGTCAATTCGGCTATAGAGTTCGATCTTGACCTCGGTGTTTTCCGGACCACTTTCCTGCACGAAGTGGCAATTGCATACGGCGTCCGCAGGATCATCTAGAAACTCTATGCTATTCTCCCCCATATTGGCCGGTGCACCGAGGCGGACCAGAACTGGCCAGGCGGCGTCTATAAAAGTGCGGCAGCGCGCCTCATAGCCTTCCGCCGGATCCCAGATATTTACCGCCATGCCGTGGGCGAGAAAATGTGCCGCCCAGGAAGCGCCGATCGTTCCTGCCCCCAAAATCGCGACGCGCTCGACCGCGTCCGGTTTCACCAAATTCATCAGAATCTCCCGTAATCTGCATCACCTGCGAAACATATCAGGTCCCACGCGCATTGTTATCACCCTCCGCCAAAACTATGCTGGTCAGCCTAGCCTATTGAGGAGAGAGACCCTTGCGCTTCGAAGGAACCAAATCCTACGTCACCACCGAGGAACTGAACGCCGGCGTAAACGCGGCGATCACATTACAGCGCCCGCTATTGGTCAAGGGCGAGCCTGGCACCGGCAAGACCATTCTCGCCACCGAGGTCGCCGAGGCGCTCGGCGCGCCGCTAATTGAGTGGCATGTAAAATCGACCACGAAAGCGCAGCACGGGCTTTACGAATATGACGCTGTGGCGCGGCTCCGGGATGGCCAGCTCGGCGAAGAAAGAGTTAAAAATATTTCAAACTACATCCTACCGGGTAAGCTGTGGGAGGCCTTCGAGAGCGAAACGCGACCGGTGCTGCTAATCGACGAAATAGACAAGGCGGATATTGAGTTTCCCAACGATCTCCTACTAGAGCTCGATCGCATGGAATTCCATGTTTACGAGACTCAGCAGACAATTCGCGCCAATCACCGGCCGGTCATCATAATCACCTCGAACAATGAAAAGGAGCTCCCAGATGCCTTTCTCCGACGCTGCTTCTTCCACTATATCCGCTTTCCCAGCCGCGAGACCATGGAGCGCATCGTCGAGGTGCATTATCCGGAGATCAAAAAGCGTCTGGTAAGTGCAGCACTCGGACTGTTTTACGATGTTCGCGAAGCACCAGGTCTGAAAAAGAGGCCTTCAACTTCGGAGCTATTGGACTGGCTCAAGCTGCTGATGGCTGAGGACATTTCGCCGGAAGATCTGCGCGCGACAGATTCCTCACAGCTCATCCCGCCGCTATATGGCGCGCTGTTAAAATCTGAGCAGGACGTTCAGCTCTTTGAGCGCATCGCCTTTCTTAACCGGCGCGAACAAAAGTGAGGCGGGCGCCTTGTTCCAGAATCTTTTTTGGGAGTTGAAGCGAGTCCGGGTGCCGGTTTCGCTGCCGGAGTATCTCGATCTGATGGGGGCAATGGACCAGGGCTTGGCGGACTATAGCGTCAACGATTTCTACTATCTCTCCCGCGCGTTGCTCGTGAAGGACGAGCGCCATCTCGACCGCTTCGATCAGGTTTTTGGCCATGTGTTCAAGGGTCTCGAACGCGTCTCCGCGAATGACGAGGAAGTGGAAATCCCCGAGGAATGGCTTAAGCGTCTAGCAGAGCTGCATTTAACGGAAGAGGAGATGGCCAAGGTTGAGGCGATGGGTAGCTGGGAAAAACTAATGGAGACCTTGCGCGAACGCCTCTCCGAACAACAGAACCGCCATGAAGGTGGCAGCAAGTGGATCGGCACCGCCGGCACTTCGCCCTTCGGTGCCTATGGTTATAATCCGGAAGGTGTGCGCATCGGCCAACTAGAGGGCCGCCAAGGCCGCGCAGTGAAGGTTTGGGACAAGCGCGAGTTCCGAGATCTTGATGGCGAGGTCGAGCTCGGAACACGTGGCATGAAGATTGCACTCAGGCGTTTGCGCCGTTTCGCCCGCGAAGGCGCCTTGAGCGAGCTAGATATGAACGACACTATCCATTCGACGGCAAAAAATGGCGGCTGGCTAGATCTCCGCATGGTGCCTGAGCGCCACAACGCAGCAAAGGTGTTGTTGCTACTTGATGTAGGCGGTTCAATGAACGCCCACGTCGAGGGCTGCGAGCGCTTATTCTCGGCGGCGCGCAGCGAGTTCAAGCACCTCGAGCATTATTACTTCCATAATTGCGTATATGAAGCGATTTGGCGCGATAATCGCCGACGGCGCACAGAGCAGATATCCACCTGGGACCTGATCAACAACTACAATTCGGAATATAAAGTGGTGTTCGTCGGAGACGCCTTGATGAGCCCTTATGAGATCGTCTATCCAGGCGCCAGCGTCGAGCATTTCAACGAGGAATCAGGCGAGGTCTGGCTGAAACGGATGCTGTACGCCTATCCCAACACTGTTTGGCTCAATCCATTGGGCCAGCGCGACTGGCACGCGAGCCCATCGATCAAGCTGATTCAGGAGATGATGGAGGACCGCATGTACCCCCTTAACCTGGAGGGCCTTGATCAGGCCATGCGCGAACTAAGTAAA
>CAZUXZ010000196.1:0-9516 GCA_964624055.1 uncultured Rhizobiaceae bacterium
CGCCGGTATTGATCGTTGTGCTTCCATCATGGCTCACCATCGTCATTTGCTGTGGAGTTTCAATTGCCGTCGCCATGGCTTGGTCGGTGGTGCCCGCTTTTCTCAAGACGCGCTACGGACTGAATGAGATCATCACCACTTAGATGATGACCTTTCTTGGCATTAGTTTCGCAAATGTTTTGGTCAAGCTGCCGTTCAATGACCCCGACAATACAGTACCGCAGACCATGACTTTGCCCGTGACGGATCGGCTCGGGCGTCTGTTCGATACCACCATTCATAGCGGTATCATTATCTCTCTGGTCGCAGTGTTTGTGGTGCATTTTGTCATGACTCGCACTGCCTTTGGCCTGAAGCTGCAGATCGTTGGTTCCAATCCGCGAGCCGCGAAGCATGCTGGCCTCAATGTCGGGCGTCTTACCTTCGCTACTTTTGCTATAAGTGCGGGCCTTGTTGGTCTCGGTGGAGCGGTCGAAATTCTCGGAGTGTGGGGTACCATGCGGGCGGACTGGAATCCGGCCTATGGTCTGCTCGTCATTCCGCTGGTCTTTCTCGCGCGCTTCCACGGCATCGCAGTAATAGGTTTTACTTTATTGTTTGCCATCCTGATGATTGGTGGGGAGAGTGCTTCCCGGCGCATGGGCGTGCCAAACTTCTATGTCCTCGTACTTGTTGCCCTGCTGCTCATTTTTCTGGCCTTGGTCGAATATCTCGACCATCTGTCGCACAAACGCAAAAAGGCCTGAGCGATGGGCGGGCTCCTCACCGAAATTTTCATCGCCTCGCTCCTTTTTGGGGCGGTGACGGTTGGCATACCGCTGCTTCTTGCTGGCCTTGGCGAGCAGATCTCGGAGAAGTCGGGTGTGCTCAATATCGGCATTGAGGGCATGATGCTAATGGGTGCCTACGGTGGTTTTGTCGCTGCCTATTACACAGAGTCCTTCTGGCTAGGCTTCCTCGCTGGCGGGGTTCTCGGCATGGCGGTCGCCTCATTGATGGTGCTGTTCTGCGTACTTCTCAGCATGAACCAGATCGTCATTGGCATCGCTCTCACCATAGGTGTTGAAGGGCTGACAGCGCTTCTTCATCATTTTCAGTTCAGCCGCACTTATCCGCGTATGCCAGAGGTGCCGACCCTGGACATTCCCGGTATGCAAAACATTCCGGTGATCGGCCCAGCCTTCTTTGAGCGCCACCCGCTGGTCTATCTGTCTGTCCTGCTGGTCGTGGTTGTCGCCTGGATTTTTCGCCGCACGCAAATAGGGCTCAATCTGCAGGCTGCAGGCGACAAGCCTGCCGCGCTTGATGCCGCCGGTGTTGACGTCAAGCTGACGCGTGCCTGCGCCGTGTTGACGACCGGCTTCCTCGCCGGTATCGGCGGTGCCTTTATGGCTAATGTTGGGGCCGGGCTGTTCGTCCCACACATGACCCACGGCGCCGGCTTCATCGGTATTGTCCTTGCCATGCTGGCACGCGGCAAGCCGATGTGGGTGCTGCTTGGCGCAGCTTTGTTCGGGGCTAGTCTTGCGCTCACCACTGCACTGCAGGTTGCCGGGCTCAACATTCCAACCGACGTGGTGCAGATGTTGCCCTTCGCCATGGTGATCGTGGTGCTGATACTTTTTGCTCGACACAGCTATTTGCCGCCGGCCCTGGGGCTGCCCTATCATCGCGGTGAGCGTTGAGGTAGGAGAAAGAGAATGAGCGCGAACAAGGTTTATCTATTGGACGGCGGTACTTTGGTGATCGATGGATATCATGCTTTCTGGAACCGCGGCCCTGGCGGTGAGCTGCGCTTTCCATGCTATGCGGTGCTGATCGATCACCCGGACGGCCTCTATATTTTCGACACCGGCTACGATCATGCTCATGTCGAGCGTGTGCTGCCTTTCGAGAAACCGCTGCAAACCGGGGCACAGACCATTCCCGGCCAGCTTGCCACAGTCGGCCTCAAGCCCACCGACATCAACTATGTGATCAATTCGCATTACCACTTCGATCATTGTGGCGGAAACATTCACCTAACCGAAGCCTCTACGCTCTGCCATGCCAAGGAGCTCGAAGCCTGTGGCTGTCCAAAGCCGTTCGAGATACTTGGCTATTCCGATCTCAGTTTCTCGCGGGAGATGCAGCAGCGGCGGGGTATGGAAGCGCCCAACGCGCCGCCTCTCGATATCTACACGCCTAAATTTGAGACTCTCGGCGGTGATCAGGAGATCGCCAAGGGGTTGTGGCTGTTCGAGACCCCGGGCCACACGGCGGGCCATTATAGCCTGATGGTCGAGCTCAAGGGCCGTCGGCCGATGCTGTTCACGGCGGATGCCTGCTATAGCAAGAAGAACATGGAGCTGATGTGTATTTCAAGCTTCCACCTAGATCCGGTGGCGAGTTTCAACTCCATGCAGCGCTTAAAAGATCTTGCGAAGAAATATGACGCTGAGCTCTTTTATTCGCATGACCCGGACAGCTATCCAAACTATCAGCTCGCACCAAATTTCTACCTATAGTTAGTGACGAATCATACCGGCGTCGACTGCAAGTGCCTGGCCGGTGATCCAATGCGCCTCTTCCGATGCCAAGAAGCATACCCCTGGTACGATGTCCGCCGGTGTGCCGGTGCCCTTGATCGCCTGCAACATGTCGACAAAGTCAAACATGTCCTTATGCGGTGATTCCTGAACGCCTTCGGTGTCTGTTAGGCCGGGGCAAACAGCATTGACAGTGATCTTGTCGCCTCCGATCTCTGTGGCCAATGAACGGGTGAATGTTAGCACGCCTCCCTTAGCAGCAACGTAATGCGCCATATTGGGCGTGCCGGCGAAGATCGAGTTTGAGGCGATATTTACGATACGGCCATACTGCCTGGGTCGCATGATGTCTGAGGCGGCGCGGCACATCAGATAAATACTGTCGAGATTGACGCGCATTACCCGGCGCCACTCCTCGAATGTGAGTTCGTCCCATGGCACGAAGGGGACGATGGCAGCAGCGTTGACGAGTACGTCAAGTTGCCCAGTTTTTTTTGTTACCTCACTGTGCAGTTCGGCAACTGAATCTGGTTCCGCGACGTCGGTGATAACCGCAAAGCTGCTTCCGCCAATATCGCTTGCTGCGTTCTTTATCCCATCCGCGTCAATATCCGCTAGCGCGACCGTTGCACCCTCCGCCGCTAGTCGCTCGGCAATGGCGCGGCCGATGCCCCGCGCAGCGCCACTGACGATGGCGGTCTGTCCGTCGAAACGATTCATGACTCCACGCCCCCCCGAGTTCAAAAGTGTCGTTACCCTCCGTTGGGCAACTCCGCCATGGCAGCCTCGATGCCCGCACCGATATTCACGCTGACGCCATGGTGGCGCACCGCGGCACCGAACGCGGCCACGGCGCTGATGGCATATATCGGTTCGGCCACCGGCCCCATATGGCCGATACGGATCAGCTTATCATAGGTCTCCATCCGTCCGGCCGAGAAGGTGACGCCAAAGTTTTCGCGCGCGGCGGAAATGATTTGGTGGCTGGTCAGGCCATCCGGAATAGCGACCGCAGTGGTCGAGGGCGCTGCAATAGATTCCGGATTGGGCCACAGCTTAAGCCCCATCGCCTTGATACCTGCGCGGCAGGCGCGCGCCGTCAGTGCATGGCGTCTCCACACTGTTTCCGGCTCTTCCTCAAGATATTGATCAAGGGCGGCGTCGAGGCCGGTCACTTCTGCCACCGCCGGGGTAAAGGGAAACTTCTCTTCCTTGCGCCAGGCATCCTTCCAGTCGAGCAGGCTCAATACAGAGGCGATCGGCGCGTTCTCGTTCCTTGCCATATGCGCCCAGGCTGCCTCGCTCACTGCGAGCACTGAAAGACCAGGCGAGCCGCCGAGGCATTTGCCCGGTCCGGTGATGAAGATATCTGCAGCGCAATCGCTGGGATGAACATTCATGCCACCGAAGGAGGAGACTGCGTCGACCAGTAGCAGCGCGTTATGTTCCTTAACCACCGCGCCGATCTCGTTAATCGGATTCAGCGTGCCCGACGGCGTGTCGTGATGTACGGCAGAGACGATCGTGACATCCGGATTGGCGTGGAGCGCCTCAGCCACTCGATCCGGATCGATCGCCTGATTATAGGGCACCTCGACTTCCGTGAGGCGCTTGCAATAGCGCAGCGCCCAGTAGCCGAAACCCTTGCCATAGACACCGGACGCCAGGTTGAGCACCGTATCCTCGGCTGAGATCAGCGAGGCTGCTGCGGCCTCGATCGCCGGCGCCGGCTCGACCTGTAAGATCAGCGCCGGCTTGTCCCAGCGCATCGCTTGCCCCGCCTTAAGGCAGACTCGTTCGTAGAGTTCGAGAAAATAGGGGTCGTAATCGTAAGGGACGGGTCGCGATAGCGCTTCTTGGACGCGCGGATAAATTGCCACCGGCCCGGCGGTCAAGGTCATGGTTGGTGCTTTAAGTGGCAAATTTTCCATCGGCGTCGGATTCCTCTTGGTTGTGCGCTAATATATCGCGCGTCGTCAATTCCAGTAAGCCATTATCCCGGACCCGATTTCGTGGGCGCGCGCAGAGTCCCTACTCCGCGTCGCCTATACTCATCACCATCCGGTAGGCACCTGCGGCATGGGAACATACGCAGGCGCGGTGGTCGGGCCGGACCTCAAGGTTCTTGGTGTTGAAGGCGTTTACATCGCTGACGGCTCCATAATGCCGAGTATCACTAGCGGACCGGTTAACGCGGCCATTATCGCTATTGCCGAGCGAGCGATCTTCTCCAGGGTCGCGCGCTGCTCGCGCTGATCCTTTCTGTCCGCTCGGACTAAGCTTAGGTGACCGCTCGTCCCTGGCCAATGCGAGGGTGAGGCCGTCCGCTATCGGCGATGGCCATGACGATCATAATCTCGTCCGGCCGTGGCGCATCGGCGACCGCTACGGTGATGGTTTCAAAATCGTCGAACGACCAAATATTGTCTTTGTTAGCGAGCGGTACGTCAATCGGTGTGCCCGCGTTGGCGATCTTCGACGAGTGCGGGATGATCGATTCGCCGCCGCCCAGCGCCGCACGCATTGGCTTGCCGAGAGTCGGGTGGATTACCGCTGCGGCATGTTCTATGTCACCGTTCACTCCAACGATCGCTGCCTTGCCATAGGCAATGGGAGGACCGTCAAGCAAGGTAACTGCTTGTGGCATCAGCTCCTCGCCGAGTGCGAGTGCCGTGTCGAACAGCGGCGACAGATCCTCGACGAAGCGCCCGGTAAAAGGGTTGGCGATTACGGCGATGGCGGCGACTCGGCAGATGGGCTTGATCGCTGGGCTGCCCGCCTCGGCAGTGATTCGCTCCTGTACGAACACAGTTTTTCTCGCTGTCATCTTCGCTCCTCCCCTTGCCGCCGGACGACTGTTACAATCGGCGGCAAGACTATCAGCTTTCGCAGGCCATATGCCGTTTCTTTCACTCACGAAATTCGCCGCCTTCGCCGCCTTTCCCTTTCTGGCACTATCGCTGCATGCGTTTGCCGGTGAGCCCGAAGGGCCGCGTGCACCAGTTCGCCTCGAGATATTTAACGGCGCCGAGTCCCGTCTGCGCTGTCAGCTTGTGCTCGCTCATTTTGTCACGCAGGATATTGCGCCGATCTCGCCGGGTGATGAGACCGTTATTGAGCTCGACCGGGATGCGGACAAGGGGACCTTGATCTTTCTGCATGAGGGGGGCCCATCTATGGCACTCGAAAATATACTGTGCGGCCTTTCTGGCGCTTGGCGTGAGACACGCGCTGATCTCGACCTCGCGGGCTTGCGAGCTGGGGAGACCGCGGAGCTGCGAATAGTTTTCGGCGCGACGAAATGAGCGGCGCCCAGGAGTACGACTATGTGATCGTCGGAGCTGGCTCGGCAGGCTGCACCCTGACCAACCGGCTTTCCGCTGATCCCGCCACCCGCGTGCTGTTGCTTGAGGCCGGTGGCTGGGACCGCGATCCGTGGATTCATATTCCTCTCGGCTGGGGAAAAATCCTCCAGGGGCGGCTGCACGATTGGGGCTATTTCTGTGAGCCCGAGGAGAATGTCGCAGGCCGTCGGGTTGAATGCGCCCGCGGCAAGGTGATAGGAGGTTCGTCCTCGACCAATGCCATGGCCTATGTACGTGGTAACCGTGCGGATTATGACGGCTGGTTTGCATCTGGCCTCGACGGCTGGTCCTATTTGGATGTGCTGCCCTATTTTCAGCGCCAGGAAAGCTGGGAAGGTGGTGGCAGCAATTACCGCGGTGGCTCGGGACCGCTCGGCACCCAGTTCTGCCGCTATCAGGACCCTCTGGTTGAAGCCTTCGCGGCCGCCGGTAAGGCTGCTGGTTACGGCTGGACTGAAGATTACAATGGTGCAAACCAGGAGGGCTTTGGACGACTGCAAATGACCATTCGAGATGGCCGACGGTCCAGCAGCGCAACTGCTTATCTCCACCCGGTTCTGCGGCGGAAAAACCTCACTGTTGAGACCGAAGCATTTGCAACCCGCGTCATATTGGAAGGTGGCACAGCGGTCGGTGTTACATATATCAAGGGCGGCGAGACCCGCTGTGTTCACGCGACACAAGAGGTAATTCTCTCCGGCGGTGTAATCAATACGCCACAACTTCTCATGTTGTCGGGCATTGGCGATGCGGAGGAATTGATAGCGCATGACATCCCGGTAAGAGTGGTGCTGCCTGGTGTCGGTAAAAATCTTCGTGATCATTTATCAGTTATTCTGATGTATCACCGGCGTGAGCCTGGGCCGTTCCATCACCATATGCGGGCCGATCGCATTGTTCGCGAACTCGTCCAAGCCCACTTATTCGGTAGTGGTTTTGCGACCGATGTGCCGGGCGGTATCACGGCGTTTCTAAAAAGTGACCCAGACCTGGCGCTACCCGATTTACAATATCTCTTCACTGCGGCGCCACTTGGTGCCTGGCCCTATTTCAAGCCGTTCAAGCAGCCCTTCGTTGACGGCTTCGCCACCCGCCTCGTCATGCTCCAGCCCGAAAGCCAGGGGACGGTCAGCCTCGCCTCCGCTGATCCAAAGGCGCATCCGCTGATCCGGCAAAATTTCATGGTCCATGATACGGACTGGCGGACACTCCGCGCCGGCATGCGCATTGCCCGCGACATTGCGGCGCAGAGCCCGATGGAGTCTTTCATAGCCAAGGAAATTCTACCGGGCAGTGATAAGACCTCTGATAATGATCTTGACGAGACAATCCGCAACACAGCTATCACCGTACATCATCCCCTCGGTACTTGTCGTATGGGCAACGAGAATGACGAATTGGCAGTGGTTGATAGCGACCTGAATGTGTACGGGGTACCGGGTCTTCGTATAGTCGATGCTTCGGTCATGCCCACACTGGTGCGCGGCAATATTAATGCTGCCGTGGTGATGATTGCGGAAAAAGCAGCTGATCTTATCGCCGGAAAAGATGTCTTGGCATCGTGACAGCTATTTTGAGCGCACCGAGCCCGTTGCGAAGGACGGAATATGCTATTTGATTGCGATCTTAGCCTGAGAACAGAAGACGAATAGTAATCGGATGATTATGATAATTTTCTTGGTGAAATTTAAATCGGCGGAGGTTAGTCGATGCGTGAATATGATGCCGTAGTTGTAGGAGCAGGATTTGCGGGCTTATACATGCTGTATATGCTTCGCAGCCTTGGACTTTCCACGCTCGTTCTTGAGGCAGGAAAAGGTGTGGGTGGTACTTGGTACTGGAATCGGTATCCCGGTGCACGTTGCGATACCGATAGCGTGGAGTATTCCTACCAATTTTCTGAGGAGCTTCAACAAGAGTGGAATTGGACAGAGAGATTTGCCACGCAACCAGAAATTTTAAGTTATCTTGAATATGTAGCTGATCGTTTTTCCTTGCGAAGCGACATTCAATTTGAGTCTAAGGTTGTCTCTGCGCACTTCAATGAGAAAGTAAGCCGTTGGGTAGTTAAGGCGGAAGATGGATTTTCGGTTTCGGCAACCTATTGTTTGATGGCTACTGGTTGTCTTTCCGCGATAAACGAACCACAATTTGAAGGATTAGGTAATTTTAAGGGGCAGTGGTATCACACTGGTAAGTGGCCTCACGATAGGGTCAAATTCAGCGGGAAAAAAGTTGGTGTTGTTGGAACGGGATCGTCTGCTATTCAGTCCATACCACTGATTGCGAAGCAAGCTCAAAATCTTACAGTATTTCAACGACAAGCTAATTATAGCGTTCCTGCATACAACGCCCCGCTAGATCCTAAAGAGTATGCTAAAATTAAGGAAAACTATTCTAGCCATCGCGAACGGGCAAAGACATGGCCTACAGGATGTTGGTGGCCCGTTAATTCTGCTACAGCTGCTGAGCTATCTCAGGAGGCCCAGCAACGTGAATTAGAGGAGAGATGGGCAATTGGAGGTCTCAGACTTTATGGCGCTTTCAGTGACGTCCTCCTTGATAAAACATCAAACGAAATCGCCGCTGAATTTGTTCGGCGTAAAATACGTAATATTGTTGAGAACCAAAACGTTGCTGATTTACTCTCACCAAAATCAATCTTAGGATGTAAAAGAATTTGTCTTGATACCGATTATTACGCAACATTTAATCGAAATAATGTTAATCTTGTTGATATAAGTAGTAATCCGATTGTAAGTATTTTACCAGATGGAATCCGTACAAGCAGGGAAGTTTATGAGCTCGATGTGATCGTCTTTGCGACTGGGTTTGATGCAATGACGGGATCTTTGACCCGGATTGATATCAGGGGAATTGACCATGTGTCGTTGAGTGATAAATGGGTAGACGGGCCTCGCAATTACCTTGGGATCGCTATTTCGGGTTTTCCTAATATGTTTACAATTTCCGGTCCCGGTAGCCCTTCGGTTCTAACAAACATGGTTCCATCAATAGAGCAACATGTTGAGTGGATTGGCGATTGCATAGGGACTGCGCAGGCCATGGGTGTCAAGCGCGTTGAAGCATCGCTTGAGGCTGAAGACCTCTGGGTTGAACATAATAGAGATGTGGCTGATACAACTCTCTTTCCATCATGTAATTCGTGGTACATTGGTGCAAATGTTTCTGGTAAACCGCGTGTGTTTGCACCTTATATAGGGGGGTTTCCATCTTACGTAGAAAAATGTAACGAAGTCGTAAATAATAACTATGCAGGATTTAATTTCGTTACATAATTGGCGCACCCGACAGGATTCGAACCTGTGACCTCTGCCTTCGGAGGAAACAGGTTCAAGAAAACACCGAATAAAATCAATAGTTTCCAACACTTTTAAAAACTGTGGGTATGATATGGGTATGGTTTTTTGAGTATTTGAGGGTCATTTCGGATGTTCGGGTAGGTAGGGTCGATTAACTCAAAATTCGCTAATTAACTTCGTTGTTAGTGACAAATTTTCTTTTTAAGTCAATAATTTAAGAAAAATGTTGATAGGAGAAACTTTGCCAATAGTGCCGGAACGACTTACCCTTTCACAACTTGAGTCCTTTCTCTGGGAAAC
>CAZUXZ010000197.1:0-10725 GCA_964624055.1 uncultured Rhizobiaceae bacterium
CATAAGCGCCAAGACGCATGGTGCCGCCAAGATTATCGCCAGTCTTGCGCTTCTCAACCTCTTCTCCGCTCTTCCATTCCGTCATTAAGCCGACGACGGCGTCGTCACACGGGCCGAATTCGGTTGAGCTGGCCTGTTCGAGACCGGCCAGATTGCGTGCCGTCTCGATCACTGCAAGCTGCATGCCAAAACAAATACCTAAATAAGGCACCAGCTTGGTACGGGCGAAGGTCACGGCGGCGATCTTACCCTCCGCACCGCGCTCGCCGAAACCACCAGGTACGAGGATTCCGTTCACCGATTCAAGTTCGTGCATCGCATCGTCATCTTCAAAGATGTCAGCATCGATCCATCGTCGATCAACCCTGACATTGTTCGCTATGCCGCCATGCACAAGCGCCTCGTCTAGCGACTTATAAGCATCCTGCAAGCCCGTATATTTTCCAACTACCGCGATACTTACCTCACCTTCCGGCGCAAGCAGCCGCTCAACGATATGGTTCCATACATCAAGATCGGGTTCGCTCTCGCTATCGAGGCCGAAATGGTCAAGGACCTGGGTATCAAAACCCTTGGCGTGATAATGGATCGGCACCTGATAGATTGTTTCAACATCTGTCGCGGCAATGACGCGGCGTTCAGGAACGTTGCAGAACAGGGCTATTTTGCGCCGCTCGGAATCGGGAGTATCACGGTCGCTGCGGCACAACAGGAGGTCAGGCTGTATGCCAATACTACGAAGTTCCTTGACCGAATGCTGCGTCGGTTTGGTCTTGAGTTCGCCCGCTGCTCCGATATAGGGCAAAAGTGTAAGATGCACATACATTACCCTGTCGGGACCTAATTCATAGCCGAATTGACGGATTGCTTCAAAAAACGGCAGGCCTTCAATGTCGCCGACAGTACCGCCAATTTCGATCAGCACAAAATCCGTACCTTCGGCCTCGGACGTAAAGGCTTCCTTAATCGCATCCGTCACATGAGGAATGACCTGCACGGTGCCGCCGAGGTAATCGCCGCGGCGCTCGCGGGCGATGACCTTGGAGTAGATCTTGCCCGCTGTGACACTGTCGCTGCGGCGCGCCGGCACACCGGTGAATCGTTCATAGTGGCCGAGATCAAGGTCGGTCTCGGCGCCGTCGTCGGTTACGTAGACCTCGCCATGCTGATAAGGGCTCATGGTGCCAGGATCAACATTCAGATAAGGATCAAACTTGCGCAATCTGACCGAATAGCCGCGCACCTGAAGAAGCGCGCCCAGAGCAGCGGAAGAAAGACCCTTTCCGAGGGAGGAAACCACGCCGCCGGTGATAAAGATATACCGCGTCATGGACGCTTAAGATAGCAGAGCTAGAGCAATGCCCCAAGCGGAAGGTAGAGAAATTTTTTAAAAGACGCCGAAGTCCCGGGTTTTGTAGGCTTACAAGTCAGGTGAAGGAACGGTGGACCCGCTAGTTTGATCGCTTTGATGTCCCGACTCGGGAACTTCGCCTACTTCCGGCGGGCTAGATTCCAGACCGCCATTCAAACCATCTGGGTCATAGTCTTCGGAATCGAAGGGTTGTAGTACGTCCGAATCTTGAATGAGCGGCTCCGTCGACAAATCCATTACTGAGGACCCTTCGTCCGTATCCCTGCCGAGAACCGCTAGCACCAAACTTAGAATCATAAACACCGCGCCGAGCGCGGCCGTCGCACGGGTAAGAAAATTAGCCGAACCGCGCGCCGAAAACATGGCGCCCGGTCCGCCGCCACCGATGCCAAGCGCCCCGCCTTCGCTGCGCTGGATCAGCACCGCGCCGATCATGGCGATGGCGACGATTACCAATATAACGAGCAATATCGTTTCCACCCTTGCCTCGCTGAATTCTCTAGCTGCCGTAATGGGCGCAAATATTCCAAAAACTCTCCGCAGACATACTTGCGCCGCCGACCAAAGCGCCGTCAACACCCGCAATTGACAGGATGTCAGCGGCATTTTCGGATTTAACGGACCCGCCATATAGCACGCGCAATCCGTTTTCACCGCCTGTTTTTATCGCATCATAGGTTTTACGTATATGGCAATGCATGTCGCCGATTTCCGCCATGCTTGGGGTGCGGCCCGTGCCAATTGCCCAAACTGGTTCATAGGCGATAGCAACTGAAGCGACATTGGCCTCGGCAGAGAGCGACTTCTCCAACTGTTCTCCGACCACCTCCAGAGCGCCTCCAGCATCCCGCTCTTGCTCACTCTCTCCAACGCAAAGAATAGCTTGCAAACCTGCGTGGAGCGCCGCCGAGACCTTGTCGCGAACCAATTCATTTGTCTCACCATGATCAGCGCGCCGTTCCGAATGACCGAGAATGACATAACCGCATCCGCTGTCGACCAGCATGTCAGCACTGATATCACCGGTATGCGCGCCCTTCGCTGCACCATGACAATCCTGGCCACCGAGTTCGAGACCTGCACCTTGCAGAACGTCACGTAACTCGAACATAAGCGTCGCCGGCGGACAGACGACAATATCGCACGCCACTTTACCCGCTTCGCGCTTGATTTTGGCAAACGCTCGCACGAGGTCGCGGCTGTCTCGCCGCAAACCATTCATTTTCCAATTGGCGACAACCATCGGACGTGCCGCCACCGCACCGCCCAAAGGCTGAGACATATGACACCATCAATAATGCGGAAAGGCGGCGCAGAATTAGCATAGCACCTCGGCGATTGCCAGCACTGCACCGCCGGCATTGAAATATGGAATTGTATATTGCAGCGTTCCTCGCACGGCTCTATGATCCATAACGATAATTTTGGAAGTGTGTCCCACATTTTCAATGAGTTATAGAGGATTCTTAATAACCATGCTTAATGCCCTCAGAACAGGTTCGCAGACCTGGACCGGAAAAGTAATTTTGGTCGTAGCCGCCGCCGCCCTGGTCATAGGCTTAGGGTTCGGCGATGTGTTCAGAGGCGGCGGAAGCGACTCATCCATCGCCGTGGTCGGTGATGTTGAAATTACCACCGCTCGTTTTGAGGCAGAGTTTCGCCGAGAGATGTCACGCGTTCAGCAGCGCGTTCCCAGACTGACTAGGGAACAAGCCATTTCCATGGGTCTCGCAGATCAAGTCCTTCGCAGTCTAATCGGCGAAGCGCTCATTGAAGAAGAAGCCAATAGTCTACGAGTGAATGTCGCCGACTCCATGGTACGGGACGCAATCCTCGAGCAAAGCGTGTTCTCCAGCGAGAATGGCGAATTTGACCTGGCGCGTTATGAACAGATTTTGCGCCAGAACGGTCTTACGCCAGAAATTTATGAAGAAAGAATCCGCGCCGGTATTCGAAGCGACCAATTAATTCGTTCGGTAGCGGGAAAAAGACCAGCTCCAAGAACGTTGTCAGATGCTCTCTACCAGTTTCGCAACGAAGCAAGAAGTGCTAGAATCGCCATCGTCCCAAAGAACGCCAGCTACGACATCGACACACCGAGTTCGTTTGATTTACAAGCCTATTACGATGCACATCCCACCAGCTTTACCGCGCCGGAATACCGCGCCATCACCTATTTGTTGCTCACCCCTGAATCAGTCATCGACGAAATTGAGCTGAGCGAGGACGATCTTAGAGCTGAATATGACGCCCGCGCCACAGCCTTTGATGTGCCAGAGCGGCGAGAGCTCAGGCAAGTTCTCTCGCCAGACGAAGAGCTAATCCGCGAAGGTCGCTCCATGCTCAACGGTGGCCAAAGCTTCGAAGATGTTTCTGAGACCCTAGCCAGACGCGGAGCCACGGTAAATACCATGGGCGGCATAGAGCGCTCAGCGCTGCCGACGGAAGCAGGTGATGTCGTGTTTCAACTCACGGAGGGCGAAGCGAGCGACTCGGTCAAGACACCGCTTGGTTGGCACCTCTTTCAGGTCGACAAGGTAAATCCCGCTACACGCCTTAGTTTTAATGATGTTCGGGAAGACCTGCATCGAGAAATGGCTTACGACGCCGCCATCGACAGCCTGTACCGGCTGTCCACTGTGTTAGAGGATGAGTTAGCGGGCGGCGCGTCTCTGGAGCAAGCAGGTCAGGTGGTCGGTATAGATGCAGTAATTGTTCCTTCTATTGACAGCGTCGGACAAAGCACTGGTGGCGGCGCGTCAGCACTGAACGATATTGCGGACTCACAGGAGATCCTGCTCACCGCCTTTGACATAGAAAGCGGACAGGAATCGACCCTGATCGAATCCAATGCTGGAAATTATTTTATCCTCAGGGTCGACAGCATTACCCCGCCGGCACTTCGTTCGTTGGATAGCGTGCGTGAACAGGTGGCGATGGCATGGCAAGCAGAGGCAAGCGCAAATCAGGCCCGGCAGGCAGCCGAACAGCTGGCCGAGCGGGTGCGAGGTGGCGAAAGCCTGGCCGCAGTCGCAAAAGCGCAACGCTATGAGATCGTACTCGCCAATAAACTTCTACGCGATGCGGTACCGGGAGACCTGGGCGTCTCTCCGGAAATCCTTTTCAAATTATTTGCCCAGAAACCGGGTGCGCCGGAGCCAGTCGTCGGTGAAGTTTTCAAGGGTTATGCGGTTGCTATGCTTACCGAGGTCATCCCGGCCCAACCAAACCAAGTAGAAAAATTTGCTGAGCGATTCAGAATCGAAATTGGCCGTGAACGCGGGACCGACATCTCCGCGCTTTATCGTTTCTCGCTTAGTTCACAGCACCAGGTATCTACAAATCAGACCGCCCTACAAGCTTTTCTGAACGCGAGATGAGCCTCGCCCCCGATTTCGCGACATTCGCGGTTGACTATGATGAAGGGCGGCCACAAGCCGTTTGGACGACTTTTGTCGCCGATCTTGAAACGCCGGTCTCGCCCATGCTGAAGCTGGCTGGAGAACGTGCCAACAGTTTCCTTATGGAATCGGTTGAAGGCGGCGCGGTTCGGGGCAGATATTCGGTCATCGGCCTTAAGCCCGACCTCATCTGGCGCTGCTTCGGTGAACGGGCGGAAATCAATACAAGCGCACGCTATGACCTAGATGCCTTCAAACCCTGCGACGCTGCCGCCCTTGAATCCATGCGCAAGTTAATCCGCGACAGCCAATTCGACCTGCCGGAGTCCCTACCGCCGATGGCCGCCGGACTAGTGGGCTATCTCGGTTATGACATGGTGCGCCATATGGAGCGGCTCCCTGAGCCCAATCCAGATGCTCTGCAGCTGCCGGATGCTATCCTTATGCGCCCGACTATCATGGCGATATTCGATTCCGTTGAAGATTTGGTGACTCTGGTAACACCTGTTTGGCCGGAAAAGGGCCTTGACGCCCAAACCGCCTACGGACGCGCCGCCGAACGTCTTGCTGATACGGTGGCTGATTTAGAGAGACCGCTGCCGTTACGCGTCGAAAGCGCGCAAACCGAAATCGCCGAGCCAACGCCAAAGTCGAATACGAGCGAAGCGGAATATCACCAGTTCGTCGAACGCGCGAAACAATATATCGCAGCTGGTGATGTCTTTCAGGTCGTACCCTCGCAGCGCTTCTCGGCGCCGTTCGGCCTCCCCCCCTTCTCCCTTTACCGCGCGCTACGTCGCCTCAACCCATCGCCGTTTCTCTATTTTCTCAATTTTGGTAACTTTTCGGTCGTCGGCTCTAGCCCAGAAATACTTGTTCGGCTACGCGGCGACACAGTCACCATCAGACCTATCGCTGGCACTCGACCACGCGGTGACAACCGTGACGAAGATCAGGCCTATGCCGAGGAGTTACTGTCTGACCCAAAGGAGCTCGCCGAACATTTGATGCTGCTTGATCTAGGGCGGAACGATGTCGGCCGTGTCTCTGAAGTAGGCAGCGTCACTGTGACGGAGAATATGACCATCGAGCATTACTCCCATGTCATGCATATCGTTTCCAACGTCCAAGGTCGCCTGAAGCCGGACCTTGATGCGGTGGATGCCCTGGTCGCCGGTTTTCCGGCAGGTACAGTGACCGGCGCACCAAAGGTGAGAGCGATGGAAATCATCGACGAATTAGAGATTGAGCGGCGTGGCGTCTATGCCGGTGCAATTGGCTATTTCTCCGCATCCGGAGCTATGGATACATGCATTGCTTTACGAACCGCAGTCGTTAAGGATGGCACTATGTATGTCCAAGCTGGTGGCGGTGTAGTCGCCGACAGCGATCCTGCGGCGGAATATCAGGAAACGGTCAACAAAGCCCGCGCGCTCTTCCGTGCCGCCGAGGAAGCAACACGCTTTGCCGCTCGTGGAGGAAGCTAGATCAGAACGGTTGAACAGTCGCGCTTAAGCATGGCGATGGATCTGATGGATAGGCTGGCTTGAACGAATACGAAGAAGCACCTGATCTGATTTGCACCTAGTAAAAATATTATTTTTTTTCAACCATGTAATTTTTTACCATCCGAAATCGTAAAAACAATTTTGGTATAATGATGTAAATCGGAGCTAACCTGGAAATATATTTCTATAACAAAAACTTCATATTTACTTCTTTACTCAGAAGCGAATAAAATAATATTATGAATGATGAAATTCTATCCTAAGGGGATCAATGCATGAAGTTGCGTTTCTCTCACCCCATCCCAAACCGCATTGGCAAAATTGCCCTGGTAGTTTTGCTCCTTACAGGATTTCCATTGGCCGGCTGTAGTTCGTTCCTAATTTGGACTGTTCCGGCTGCTGGTGTTGCAGCTCTTCAAGAACGCTCCATCGGTGACGCGGTGGATGATCTAACAATTCGCGCTGAACTGAACCAAATCTTTTTCGAAGACAATGTCGAACTGCTGCAAAGCGTTTCATTCAACGTAGTGGAAGGACGTGTGTTACTCAAGGGTTCAGTAGAGAGACCAGAGGACCGGATCAATGCAGTGAAGCTGGCCTGGCATGCCAGTGGTGTAAGGGAAGTAGTAAACGTAATTCAGGTTACTGACCAAGGCGGAATCGTCAACTTTGCGCGTGATACGTGGATTTCCACGCAACTCAAAGCTGATATAATGTTTGATACTGACATTCTCGCTATCAACTATAATGTTGAGACAGTTAATGGTGTCATATATTTGGCGGGTATAGCGCAAGACCAGTCCGAAATTGATAGAGTAGTTGACTATGCTCGCCGCATAAAACACGTTCAGAAAGTGGTCAGCCATGTAATATTAAAGGATGATCCCCGCAGGAAGCCAGGCCCATAAAATTGTCTATGAATTTATAGAAGCTAATTTTTATTGAGTTATTAAGCCTGGGATTGTCTCTCTCTTTCACCGCCACGGGTACGGTCTAAGAAGAAGAATAAGACAAGGTACTGGTTGAAAAAGATGTTTCGCCGCTCCCTGCCACCGGTCAAGCTGCGCGTTAGCACGCACATTCAAACGCGGCGATAGTACTTATTGGCACGAACTCAAAACCACGCTTGCGCGCTTCAGGCAGCCATCGCACAAGTGCATCAATGGTTTCCTCATGAGGATGTCCGATAGCGACTGCGCGGCCCGATTTCTGCGCAACACGTTCCAACAGGCTTAATTGTCTCTCGATGTAACTTCGATCGACCAAATTGTCGATAAAAATATCGCGTGACGCATAGGGCATGCGCGAGGCCTTGGCCAAGTAGGTGCCAACCGTCGAGCTAACGGTTACGGAATCGAGATACAGCAATCCGCGAGATTGGAGCTCTGCCAGGACCAGTGACATGGAGCGACGATGTTTTGTGAATTTACTGCCCATATGATTATTGATGCCGACATACTCTGAAAATCGTGTCAAATTGTGGACCAAGCGTCGCTTCAATTCGTCCTCGCTGAGATCAATCAACAGCGCGTTCGGACCTGGATCGGCGGAGGAATTTGTAGGCTCCATCGGCATATGCACGAGAATTTCGAACCCTTCACGCCGGGCGTGACGGGCGAATTTTGGTCCCTGCTCTGTATAAGGCAGAAATGCGAGCGTGATCTCCTCGCCGAGCGACAGCACGCGCGCGATTTCTTGTTCGCTATGGCCAAGGGCATCATTAACGATAGCGATAATCGGCGCTTCGCCAGACTCCAACGATAGCGCCGCATATCGCCGCCAATCCGGAAGATCAATGCGCTCGGAATGGTCCGACGCCACAATAGGTGTGCCGCTCTCTAGTATGAGCAGAAAAACCAATGTCAGGAGTAAAACGAGTCGCTGCATCAAGCCTCGCTTCTATCCGAAGAACCAAGCGCCAATTCGTCGAGGATTGGACATTCCGGTCGTTCGTCACCATGGCATATCTTGGCCAAATTCAGCAGGGTGCGACGCATGGAATCAAGCTCTTCCATTTTACGCTCAATTTCCTTGACACGCTCAAGCGAGATCGACTTCACATCGGCGCTTGCACGTTCCCGGTCCTGATATAGTGCAAGCAGATTGCGAACATCCTTTATAGAAAAACCGAGGCCGCGTGCCCGGTTCACGAAGCGCAAAATGTCGATATCCTGCTTACTAAAGGCACGATAACCGCCAGCCGTTCGTTTCGGCTTGGCAATCAGTCCGATTTCCTCGTAATAGCGAATGGTTTTGGCCGGTACGCCGGAGCGTTCTGCTACCCGGCCTATCTGCATGATTCTCGCCCTTGATCCGTAAGCATCATAGCACGGCACCCACCTGCCAAGGCACGAACTCCTCGTCACCGAAACCGAAGGCTTCGCTCTTGCTTGGCACGCCGGAAGCGGTGCGCAAAATGAGCTTAAAGATCTCTCGCCCTAAGCTGTCAATATCTTCCTCGCCATCAACCACCCGACCGCAATTGATATCCATATCTTCATACATGCGGGAATAAATATCACTGTTGGTGGCGAGCTTGAGACTAGGCGTCGGCTTGCATCCGAACACTGAGCCCCGACCGGTGGTAAAGCAAACCACATTGGCCCCGCCGGCGACCATACCGGTCACCGAGACAGGATCGTAGCCCGGCGTGTCCATGAAAACGAACCCCTTGACGCGTACCGACTCACCATAGCGAAGAACGTCGACAAGGTTGGTGGTGCCACCCTTGGCGGCGGCGCCGAGTGATTTTTCTAAGATGGTTGTAAGCCCGCCGGTCTTGTTGCCCGGCGACGGATTGTTGTCGACCACCGCGCCATTTTTTTTGGTGTACTCCTCCCACCAACGAATACGCTCGATGAGCTTGCGGCCTACCACCTCGGATTCCGCACGCCGAATTAGAAGATGCTCGGCACCGTATATTTCCGGCGTCTCGCCAAGGATCGCCGTACCGCCATGGCGGACCAATAAATCGGCAGCGGCGCCAAGTGCGGGATTCGCAGTCACGCCAGAAAACGCGTCGGAGCCACCACATTCCATGCCAAGCACGATATGACTCGCAGGAACGGCCTCCCGGTTCACCTCATTAGCCACCGGCAACATGGCCTCTATGCATTTGATACCCTCGCGCACCGAAGCGCTGGTGCCACCCATATCCTGGATCATCATGGTATGGAGATTCTCGCTCGGGACGAGCCCGAGATCTTTCACCAGAGAATCGATCTGATTGATCTCGCACCCGAGACCTAACAGGAGGCAACCAGCGATGTTCGGGTGTTGCGCATAACCTGCGATGCAGCGGCGCAAATAATCAAAGCCATCTCCGTGAGATGCGGTACCGCAGCCTGCGCCATGGGTCAGTGCAATCACCCCGTCGACATTCGGCCAGCTCTCCAGCCCAGGACCGCGAAAATGATCGCAGATATAGCGCGCCACAGTGGCCGAGCAATTCACACTGGTAATGACGGCGAGATAATTGCGTGTCGCCACGCGGCCATCGGCGCGCACAATACCCTGGAAGGTGGCACGCTCCGATTTGGTCACGAAATCCGTGGACTTGACGTCAGCGCCAAATTCATATTCCCGCTCAAACTCGGCAAATGCGAGATTATGCTCATGCACATGCTGACCGG
Source organism: uncultured Rhizobiaceae bacterium (assembly GCA_964624055.1). GTDB lineage: Bacteria > Pseudomonadota > Alphaproteobacteria > UBA828 > UBA828 > PTKB01. Next base: position 9,914 of record CAZUXZ010000197.1, read on the forward strand.
CAGTGATTTCGTTTGTGGCGAAACCAATGATTTGACCGTATTTGCGTACCGCTTCATTTTTGTTGATTGCCTGGGTAGCGATCTTATGGCCAAACGGGATCGCATCAACCACCTCAATCATATCGCCATTGTCTAGCAATTGCGTGCCCGCAGTAAGATCGACTTTACTAACAACGACGTTGTCCATGGTATGGAGGCGCAAAAGGCCATCATCATTTTTCATAGGGTTCACCAAAATTTTCCGTGTTGTATAAATCCAAATAAAAAAAGAAGGCGCTAACTACTCGCGCGCCGCGGGACGGGCGATTATAAGGCGAACGATATCCTCAACGAGAAAACGATTTTCTGTCTCCCGCCAACCGGCTTCTTTCATATAATAATGGGTGTTTCGGTCGAAGGCCGCACCATAGGCAAAGCAAACCCAAGGCGCCCATAGTTTCATGATGAAGCGTTTTCTGGGGTTTTTGGAATAGCTGTACTCGAGCAAGCGCAGCTCTCCATCTGGTTTGCAAACGCGTGCTAGTTCCTTCAAAGCTGGTATTTGATGCTGGGGCTCCAGCACGCAGAAAAGAAACGTCGATACCACCGCATCGAACCTGTTGTCGTCAAAGGAGAGGTTCATCACATTCATTTCGTGCAACTCCACGTCTCTACAGGTTTCCTCCCTTCGGCGGGCGGCGCGCGCCAGCATGGCGGGGCTGAGGTCGATACCCACCGTTTCGGTATCGGCAGGATAGTATGGAATATTGCACCCCGTTCCGACACCGGCATCGAGAATGTGGCCCCTGAGCCCCTCGAACACCAATGGGCGA